>VBIL01000083.1 GCA_005879975.1 Chloroflexota bacterium | reverse complement strand
GCATCGCCGACCGTCGCGGCCAACAAACCCGCGTACGGCGGCAGCATCACATTCGCGCTCGAGAATGACGTCAGCAACCTCGATCCGATGCTGTCGAGCCTCTTCGTCGATCGCAACATCCACTACGCGATGTACGACTCGCTGGTGCGCGTCGACCCGAAAGGCAACATCGTTCCGTGGCTCGCGGAGAAGTGGGAAACCTCGAGCGACGGCAAGACCGTCACGTTCACACTCCGCAAGGACGTCAAGTTCCACGACGGCACGACGTTCGACGCCGATTCCGTAAAGTGGAACATCGAGCGCTATAAGACGACCAAGGAGTCGCAGCGAACCGGAGATCTGAGTTCCGTGGACACCGTCACCGTCGTCGACGCATCGACCGTGAAGTTCAATCTGAAGACCGCCTTCGCGCCGCTGCTCGGCGCGCTTGTCGACCGCGCCGGCATGATGGTCTCGAAAGCGGTCCAGACCGCAATGGGCGCCGACTTCACACTGAAGCCGTTCAAAGCCGGTACGGGGCCGTTCATCCTGACCGAGGCCGTGAAGACCGATCACTACACGCTCGAGAAGAATCCGAACTGGTGGGGCAAGGACGCCGACGGCAACAAGCTCCCGTACCTCGACAAGATCATCGTCCGGCCGATCGTTGATCCCGACGTGCGGCTCACCAATCTCCGCACCGGCAATGCCCAGGTGATCAACGGCATCTCCGGCAAGGACGTGCCCGCGATAAAGGCCGACTCGACCCTCACGTACCAGGAGGTCGGGTCGTTCGCGTGGGATAGCCTCATCCCTAACGAAACGAAGGACTTCCTCTTCAGCGAGAAGCGATACGTCAAGGCCGTCTCGATGGCCATCGACCGCGACGAGCTTCTCCAGAAGGGGCCGGCGGCTGGGTGGGGGCTCGTCGGCTACGGGCCCATCTCGCCGGCGCACTTTGCGTACGACCCAAGCTTCAAGCCGTGGCCGAAGGCCGACCCGGACGGCGCGAAGAAGCTCGTCGCCGAGGTGGGCAAGGGCCCGCTGAAGTTCGAGCTTCTCGTGCAGTCGGGCAGCGCGGCGACTTTGCAGCAAGCCCAGCTGATCCAGGCGCAGCTCGCCAAGGCCGACATCACCGCCGAGATCAAGACGCAGCTCTTCAACGACATCGTCACGCTGCAGCAGGCCCACAAGCACACCGGAATGACCAACGTCGGCTGGAGTGGCCGGCTGGATCCCGACGGGAATACCTACGACTTCGTGGTTACGGGGAAGCCCAACAACGACTCGGCCTATTCGAATGCGAAGGTCGACGACCTGATGAACCAGCAGCGGACGGAGTCCGATCCCGCGAAGCGCAAGGCCTTGCTGCTTCAAGCGCAGCAGATATACGTGGTCGACGATCCCTCGCGAGTCTGGTTGGGATTCACCGTGTCGCCGATCGTGACCGTGAAGAACCTCCTGGGCTTCACGGCGTACCCGGACCGGATCCCGCGTTTTCAGACGGGGTACTTGCAGAAGTAGCCTTTCGGGGGACATGAGAGCGGAGGCGACGGAGTGACGAGGTACATCTTCCGTCGCCTCCTGCTCATGATCCCGGTGGCCTTCCTGGTCACTATCGGCATCTTCGTCCTCGTCCGCCTGTCGCCCGCCGATCCGGTTCTTGCATTCGCGGGAGAGGAGCGTGACCCCGCGACCCTCGCGGCGATGCGGGAGGAGTTCGGACTCAACCAGCCCATGCCGGTGCAGTACGTCGCATGGATCACGCATCTCGCGCATGGCGACCTCGGGCGATCGTTCCAGACCAAGCAGCGCGTTCTCGAGGCGATCACCGAACGCCTACCAGCGACGGCTGAGCTCGGGCTGGCTGCCCTCCTCATCTCGGTGACGATCGCGCTCGTGGTCGGGATCGCGTCGGCGATCAAGCGGAACTCATTCGTCGATCTCGCCGCCTCGAGCGTCACTCTCGCGGGGATCTCCTTCCCGAGCTTCTTCCTTGGGATCGTGCTGATCCTTCTCTTCGCGTACGTCATCCCCGGACACATCTTCCCGCCCGGCGGCTACGTCCCGGCAACGGAGAACCTCGGCGACAACCTTCGGCGGCTCGTCCTCCCTGCCGTGACCCTTGCCGCCGGCAGTCTGGCCGTCAATCTCCGCCAGGTCCGCTCGAGCCTCCTCGACGTCTTCGGCCACGACTACATGCGCACCGCGCGAGCGAAGGGTCTGCGTGAGCGGACGGTCATCTCGCGTCACGCGCTCAAGAACGCGCTCATCCCGGTGGTCACGCTGATCGGCATCCAGATCGGAGCGATCATCGAGGGCGCATTCATCACCGAGACCATCTTCTTCTGGCCAGGCATTGGACGTCTCGCGGTGACCGCCATTCCTTCAGGGGACTATCCCGTGGTCCAAGGGGTCGTCCTCGTATCGGCGTTCTCGTTCATGATCACCACGCTGCTCGTCGACCTGCTCTACGCCTGGCTCGACCCGCGCATCTCATACGAGACGGCAACGGCTTGAGCGGCGCCGCGATCCCCGTCGTGCTTCGTGTACCGCGCGAGGACCGCTTCGGTGCGTTCGTCTACTTCGCGCGCCGTAATCCGCGGATGATCATCGGTGGGGCGCTCGTGGTGATGTGGCTCTTCCTCGCGGCGTTCGCGCCTATCGTCGCGCCATACGACCCGATCAAGGTCAACGTCTCGGATGCGCTCATCGCGCCAAACTGGACCCATCTCCTCGGGACCGATGATCTCGGCCGTGACGTGCTGTCGCGCGTCATCTGGGGCAGCCGCGTCTCGTTGTCGGTCGGCGTGATCTCGGTCAGCATTGGCTTCTTCGTCGGGGTGAGTGTCGGCCTCGCCGCGGGATACCTCGGCGGCGTGTTCGATCTTCTAGCGATGCGCGTCATCGACGCGCTGCTCGCGTTCCCCGCGCTCGTGCTCGCGATCGCGATCACGTCCGCGCTCGGACCGCAGATCCAGAACGCCATGATCGCCATCGGCATCGTCGCGATCCCGGCGTACGCTCGACTTACGCGCGGTCAGGTCCTCGCGGTCCGTGCCCGCGAGTTCATCGTCGCCGCGCGCACGATCGGCTGCTCGCCGCTGCGCATCGTGCTGCGGCACATCTTCCCGAATGTGACCAACGCTCTTGTCGTACAGGCGACCCTCGCGACCGCGTTCGCGATCCTCGCGGAGGCGGCGCTTTCCTTCCTGGGCCTTGGCCCACAGCCGCCCTACCCATCGTGGGGACAGGACATCAACTACTCCCAGCGGTACCTCGCCAATCTCAAGTGGTGGATGAGCGTCGGCCCCGGTGTCGCCATCTTCACAGCGGTCTTCGCCTTCAACTTTCTGGGCGACGCGCTCCGCGACGCGCTGGATCCGCGCCTGCGCCGCTCCGCCTGACCGAGGCGGTACTTCTGTACTGGGCCGGTCTCCCCGGGACCGGGGACTGTTGCGCGAAGGGCTTGCCTGCTAAGCCAGTGCTTGAACATGCAGGTGAGCCAGGTCGCATACGACCGGTTCGTGCTGGAGCTCCCTCCTGCTGATGCCACGTGGCGTCCGCTCGCGGATCCGGAGGTCCTCGCCGAGACGGCCGCGTGGCTCTGGGACTTCGGGCCGAAGCCGCTGATCGCGGTGATCGGCTACGACGGAGCCGCTCCGAAATGGCTCGCCAGCTGGTCACCGCGGGCCGTCCGTCTTGCGCCGGGTGGGGCATCAACCGGCGCGGCGGTCGTCCTCGCGTCACGGAAGGACCTCGAACGCTTCCTCTCCGAGGGTGCGCCCCACGAGCGGACCATGCTCCTCTGGCCGCGCAACAAAGAGGCGAAGACGTTCGAGGCCCTCTGCGCCATCGCGAGTGGCTGGCTCAAGACGGTCGATGCGCACGCCGACATCCAGCGCGGCGGCGAGGTCTTCGAGGTCCATCAAGTCCAGGGCTGACTAGCGAGGACTCACGCGCTGGTCCACTTGGACGCTTCGCCGTACGACGATCCCGACATACGCGCCCGCGAACGCGCCGGCCAGTGCGAACCCGAGGGCCGCAAGCGCGGCGTAGTTGTCGAAGCGGATCGCTTCCACGACCGGGATGGGTAGGCCGACGAGCATGGCGATGATCAGCGCCGCGCGCGGCCGGATCGCCGACAGCGCTCCCGAGGTGAGCACGATGATGCCGGCGAGGATGCCCGTGTCGTCGAAACGTGGGTTCGCGTCGACACCAACGAGCCACAGGCCCGTGGCGAGCGCCGCGACCAGGACGAGGGCAGTGATCGCGTTCCTCATGTCCGCTCCTCGCCGCGCCGCTCGGCTTCCGCGCCGAGCTCACGCGTTCGCTGGTATGCGGCGTACACCGCCTTAGAGAGCACCGTGCGGAGCGCGCCCTTCTCGAGCTGGTAGATCGCCGCGGCGCTCGTGCCGCCCGGCGAGGTCACCATGTTGCGCAGCTCGGCCAGATGCCGGCCGCTCTTTCGCGCGAAGAGCGCGGAGCCTTCCACGGTCCGCAGCACGAGCTCTTCGGCGACCCGCCGCGAGAAGCCGAGATGCACCCCCGCGTCGACGAGCGCTTCCATCAGCAGGAACACGTACGTGGGTCCGGTCCCGGAGAGTGCCGTGGCCATGTCGACCAGGGTCTCATCGTCGACCATCAGCTCCTCGCCGAGCGCGCCCAGGATGGCCTTGGCGAGCTCGCGCTGGTCGGCATCGACCGCGCCGGTCACGGCCCACGCGGTCACGCCCATCCCGACCTGCGCGGGCGTGTTCGGCATGGCGCGCACGATCGCCGGATGCTCGAGGCCGTCGCGTAGCGCGCGCAACGTCGCGCCTGCGACGATGGAGATGACGAGCTGCTTCTCATCTAGCTTGCCGCGCAGCTCGCGCATGACCGTCGCGAGCACCTGCGGCTTCACGGAAAGAACGACGACGTGCGCATCCTTCGCTGCCTCGGCGTTCGAGGCGAGCGCCTTTATGTTGTAGGTCTTCGTCAGCTCCGCCCGCCGCTCGCGGCGCGGCCCGGTCACGAAAACGTGCGACGGCGGCACCAGGTGGCGGTCGAGGAGGCCGCGGATCATCGCCTCGGCCATCGTCCCGCCCCCGATGAACGCGAGTCGCTTTCCGGTGAGCGACATGGAAGCGAAGTATGCGGACAGCACGAAATGTGGAAATCTCTCTTGCATTCGATGCGCGTCCGGAGTACACATGCGCTTCGCGCGTCGAGGCGCGCGAAGAAATGGAGGCAGCGATGGCGTACATCGTGTTTATCGCACTCACGTCATCGCGGGAGGCGGGTCCGGGCTAGCGCTGTAAGGAAATCTGTGCGGCGCTCTGATGCCACGGGCTCCTCCCCGTGGCTTTTTTGTGTCCAGAGCGAATCGCGGCGAAGGGAGGAGACCGATGGTCGGTCGGAAGTGCTGCGAGAGCGCCTGCTACGACCACGCGCAACAACGATCCCTATACCGGCATGCTCTCAACGCGCTGCTGCTCGCGTCCCGCTCGGGCTGCGACTCGGAGATGGCTCGCGAGCTGGCCGAGCGGTGCGCCGAGATGCTGCGCGCGGCCGACGACGGCCAGGAAGAGTTGGTCGTGGAGCGTCGATGATCGCGATGGGTGCTCGGCTAGTTCTTACGCGGAGCGGCGCAGGGCGTCCGGTACGTGCAGTCGTTGAACCCATCGGCCTTGCGGTCAGGCAGCGATGGGGTCGCGATGAGCGTGAGGTCAAAGTCGACGAGCTCCATCCGTTCCGCGGGCACGAAGCCCGCCGGTTTGCCATTTGCGGTCGCGTGGTTGAAGTGGACGACGGACAGATCTGGCATGGGGCCGACCGTCACCGCCCCTGTGGTCTCCGAGATCACGACCGGCGTCTCGATGACCCACTCGGCCGATCCATACGTCGAGGCATACGGGAGCGTGAGGCTGAACGTCTCGCCAGTCGAACGATTGCGAATGCTGATCGTCCACAGGGCGGGCGTGCCCTCCTTGATCTCGACGTGCACGCGATCCCCCGGACGCACCCGCAAATCTGTGCGCACGAGCGGAGCGGGGATCGCCTCCCACCAGGCGTAGTAATCGGCCTTCCCCGACGCATCGACATCGTGTCCGATACCGGCCTGGATGAGCGTGGCGTCGGTCAACGCGCATGACGTGTCGAGGCAGCCGCCGCCGATGCCGATCCAGCTCGACGAGTACTCCGCCTCCCCCGCGCGGTGAGGCCGTGCCATCGGCACCCTCCAGTTCGCGGCGACGGAGTGGAACGTCGTGTTCTTCTCGAGACGGCCCTGCACGTAGCCCGACCAGTTGAAGGACTGGTTCGCCGCGACGACGACGATGGGACGCGCCACCCGCGCGGTGGGAGGCGACGGGGACGCGAAGACGAGTGCGAGAAGCGCGAGGAACAGAGCCAGCCGCACAATGCGAGCGACCGCAGCCCTCATGCCACGGTCCAAGATGCGAGGTGGCGATTCAGTGGCGGATACGGACGAGGTCGCCGTCGACGAAGAGCCGCCGCGTGTCGATCCCGACGCGAGCGAACGCGACATGAGGGATCCCGATGTCGGCGAGTAACAGTTCGCCTACGGTTTCGCGCGCGCCGGACGCGAGCAGACCCTTCTTCGGGAGCGCCAGCGTGACGGTCACCATGGCGCGGATCGCGACATCGGTCTTGGCGCCGGAATCGGGGTCGAGGCCCGACGGAATATCGACCGCGAGGGTCGGCGTTCCCGATCCGTTCGCGGCGTGGATGAGGTCAGCGATGAGGCCGCGCGGCGCGCCACGAGCGCTGTAGCCGAGAAGTCCGTCGAGCAGTAGATCCGCCGTCGGCAACGGACCGCGCGGGATCTCCGGACTTGCGTACCGGACCACCGAGGGTCCGATCTGCAAGAGGGCGATCAACTGCCGCTTCGTCGTATCTCGGACATCGTCGGGAAACGCCGCTACCTCGGCGCGGACCTCAGCGCCCCAGTTGGCGAGATGGCGAAGGGCACCCGCCGCATCGCCGCCGTTGTTTCCCCGTCCGACCAGAGCCACGATCCGTTTTCCATCGACGCGGCCGGCGACCGCCCTTGCGGCAGTCGCGACCTTATGCGACGCGTTCTCCATCAGCGCGTCGACGCTGAGACCTATTTCCTCGATCGTGATGCGGTCGACCTCGGCCATCTGAGCGGCGCTGATTCTCGGGACCTCGCGCGCGAACGGAAGGCCGTCGAGCGTCACTTCCGGCCGACGAGGATGAGCTTTCGGACCGCGAAGGTGACCGAGGTGATCTGGAACGCCTCGACCGCCGCCGGCGACGCCGTCCGCAGCCGGCGTCGTACTTCCTCGGCGCGGTCGGGCGGTGTCTGCGAGCGCTCGAGCCAGTTCTCGGTGGTGAGCTTCGTCACCGCGATATCCGAATCCACGGTCGTTCGAAGACCCGCGCGCTCGATGAGGTCGCGCCACCCCGAAACGGTCTGGTTGCGAACGTGGGATGGATCGCGAAGTGTTTCGACCTCGTTGATGAATGCGTCGAGCACTGGATCGTCCGGTGCGAAGTTGTCGACAAGGACAAAGAGCCCACCCGGGCGGAGGATCCGACCGATCTCACGGAATGCCGCCGCCGAGTCGGCGAAGTGATGCGCCGCGAGGCGCGAGGTGACCACGTCAGTCGATCCCGACGCGATCGGCAGCGCCGTCGCATCGGCCTGGATGAGGATCGCGTTCGCTACGCCCGCGCCTGCGAGGACGGTGCGCCCCGCGTCGAGCATCTCTCGCGTCGCGTCGACGCCGATCGCCGCCGCGAACGACGGAGCGACCCGGCGGAGCGTGTGGCCCACGCCGGTGCCGACGTCGACGAGCCGGTCGCCGCCGTGCTCCGTCGCGAGGTTCACGATGCGGTCGAGATCCTCGCCGCGGGCATGCGTCGGGCTCTCCACGTAGGCAGCCGCGGTGCGGCCGAACTGCCGCTGGACCGGACCGATCTGGCTCATTCGTCGGCAAGCGGCTTCGCGAACTCGACCGTGCGCTCACGGCGGTAGCCGATCGCCGTCCAGAAGGTCATCGCGTCTTCCTCTTCGTCCCACACGATGAGATTCAGCTTCTTGCAGCCCTGCGCGCGGAGGCGCTCCTCGACCTCGCGCACGATCCTCGTGGCGATGCCGCGGCGGCGCATGTCGGGATGCGTCGCGACGTGATACAGCCACCCGCGGCGTCCATCGAATCCGACGAGCGCAGTCGACACGATGCGGTCGCCTTCGCAGCCCACCAAACACAGCCCTGGGTTGTGCGACAGAAGGCGCGCCAGCGATACATCGTCGTCGCCGGGGCGGATGCGGACGCCGCTCGCCTGCCATAGCGCTCGCACTTCAGCGCCGTCGCTCGGGCGCAGCTCGCGGATCTCCATCGACGCCATACTGACGGCTCGTGCGCATCGGCCGCTTCGACGTGCGGATCTTCAGTGACGGCGTGTTGCGCCTCGACGGCGGAGCGATGTTCGGCATCGTTCCAAAGGTGCTGTGGGAGAAACAGAAGCCTGCCGACGAGCGGAACCGCGTAGCGATGGATATGAACTGTCTCCTGATCCGCGATGCGGACCACGTCGTCCTGGTCGAGACGGGCGCCGGCCCCAAGCTCACCGCGAAACAAAAGGAGATCTGGGGGATCGATGGCCCACCCCGCCTCCTCGATGAGCTGAAGTCACGCGGGCTCCGCCCCGATCAGATCACGCTCGTGGTCAACACTCACCTCCACTTCGATCACTCCGGTGGCAACACGTATCGCGACGGCGATCGTCTGGTACCGACCTTCCCGCGGGCGAGCTACGTGTTCCAGCGGCTCGAATGGCAGGACGCGATGTCGCCGAACGAACGGACGCGCGGCAGCTATCTCGCGGACGACTACGCTCCTCTCGAGGCCGCGGGGAAGCTCGAGCTCATCGACGAATCCGTCGAGATCATTCCCGGAGTCCGGCTCGATCGCGTCCAGGGACACACGCGGGGCACGCAGACGGTCCGCGTGAGCGACCGCGGTGAGACGCTCTTTTTCTCGAGCGACTTCATGCCTGATCGCCATCATCTGCCCCTGCCCTGGATCCCGGCCTTCGATCTCTTCCCCCTCGACACGCTCGCCGCGAAGAAGCTCGTCCTCCGCCGCGCCATCGACGAACGCTGGATCGTGGGATTCACGCACGATCTGCCTCGGCTCGGGCGCATCTCCGAATCCGAGGGCAAGTACCGCTTCGGCGAGGTGGCCGACTGACCGATCTGCCGAGGAGCGCGTCGACGATCGTCGTCGGTGGCGGGATCGTCGGCTGTGCGGCGGCCTTCTTCCTGGGTGAGCGTCACGAGCGCGAGGTGCTCAGACCGCACCGGGTCGCGGCATGACTTCCGCGAACGCGGCTACCTCTTTATCGCGAATACCCTTCTGGGAGTCGCGGAGCTGCGCGAGCCGCTCCCGCTCTACGAGCGCCTCAAGGTCCCCGCCGAGATGGTCGGCCGGGTGGAGATCGCGGAGCTCGTTCCGCGGATGCGCGTCGATGACCTCGCTGGCGGCCGTTTCTGCGGACGCGACGGCTACGGCGATCCCCTGGTCGCACTCGCGGGCTTCGCCGCATCGGCGCAGCTCGCCGGCGTGACGTTCCGCGAAGGCATCGGAGTCGAGGCGCTGCTGCGCGAGGGAGATCGCGTGACCGGGGTGCGAACCACGGCGGGAGACGTGCGCGCCGAGCGCGTGCTCGTGGCGACGGGTTGTTGGACCTCCGCTCTGTGCGCGACGGCCTCCGTCGCGGTGCCGATCTGGCCGTACCGGCGGTCGATCATGGAGTCGGGCCCGATCCCGCAGCTCGCGGACATCCCGCTGACCATCGAGTGGGAGTCAGGCTTCCACTTCCGACCGAAAGGCAAGGCGCAGCGCTTCGCGATGCCGAACCTGACCGCCGATGGCACGGAAGAGAAGGGTCCCGCGGGCGCGCCCTCCGCCTACCCTGGCGAGTACGCGCCGCTCGAGGTACCCGCGTCGCTCGAGCCATGGGTCCTCGCGCGCGCGGCATGGCGGCATCCCGCGTTCGCCGACCTGCGCATCGTCGATTCATGGTCGTGCTACTACGAGATGACGCCGGACGATCACCCCGTCGTCGGCGCGGTCCCGGGCGTCGCGGGCCTCTATGTCGCCGCCGGTTTTTCCGGGCACGGGTTCATGCACGCTCCGGCGACGGCGCAGCTGGTAGTCGAGGAGATGCTTGACGGCCGCGCGCGAACGATCGACATCGCCGATCTCTCCCTCGAGAGGTTCCAGACCGGGCGTCGGCCGTTCAAGGCGACGGTGCTGTGAACGTCCGCGTCGCCCGCTTTCTCGACGGCGCGCGCGAAGCGACCGGCACGGCGGTCATCGTCGACGTCTTCCGCGCCTTCACCACGACGGCGTTCTGCGTCGCGGCCGGAGCGAGGGAAATCGTGCTCGTTGCCGACCACGAGCAGGCGCTCGCGCTGAAGCGCGACGATCCGTCGCTCTTCCTCACCGGCGAGATCGAGGGCCGTCCGATCCCGGGATTCGACGTCGGCAACTCGCCGTCCGCGATCGAGCACCTCGACCTGGAGGGGCGTCGTGTCGTGCAGCGCACGAGCGCGGGAACCCAGGGCGTGAACGCAGCGTCCGCGGCGAGCGACATCCTCCTCGGAAGCTTCGTGATCGCCGAGGCGACGGTCCGCTACCTGCGCGGCCACGCGGACGAGGTCACCGTGGTCGCGATGGGTCATGGCGCGGCCGAGACCGCCGACGAGGATGAGGCCTGCGCGCTCTACCTCGCGTCTCGCCTCGCCGACGCGCCGACCGATGTCGCGGCGATCATCGCCGCGTTGTGGGAGCACGAGCATCCCGACTGGCCCGACTGGTTCCCGAGGCGCGATGCCGAGCTCGCAAGCGAGACCGATCGCTTCTCGTTCGCGCTACCCGTGCATCGCGAGGATGGCCTCTTGATCGCGCGGCCGGTCTTCCCCTAACCCGCCCGCCAGCTCGTGTTTCCTCGGACGCCCACCGGGAACCCGCTCGGGCCCATCGCGCCGGGTGGAGGTCCCTCCTCGCCCGGCCGGGCGAATCCGGCGATTCGTTCAGCGAGCCGGCCACCCTCGGTCAGCTCGTCCATCGCCTGGTCGAGATGCTTGTCGGTGACCCGGATCGCGCCGTCGCCGTTTCCGTCGATGGCGCCGAACACGGTGGCGTTGCGCAGCAGCTCCTTGATGTACGCGGGGCTCGCGCCTTCGGTCCGCGCGATGAACCGCTCGAGATCGGCGACATCGAGACGAAGCCCGCGCCCGTAGAGCGCGAACAGCCTCCGGCGTGCGTCAGCGTTAGGGAGCGGCAGAGGAATGGCGAGGTCGACGCGGCCGGGCCGCGCCGCGAGCGCGGGCTCGAGGATGTCCGGCCGATTCGTCGTTAGGACGAAGAGCACGTCGACGTCGTCGCGCAGGCCATCCATCTCGTTGAGCAGCTCGAAGAGCATGGGCTGCGTTTGCATTCCGGGCATGCCGCGCTCCTGCGCGATGAGGTCGACGTCCTCGACGACGACCATGCTCGGCGCGAGGATGCGCGCCATCTGCGCGACCGCACTGATGAACCCGAGGCCGCGCCCGGTCGTGAGCAGGACGGTCCGGCCCTGCATGCGACCGGCGAGGTACATGACCGTGAGCGTCTTGCCGACCCCGGGTGACCCATAGAGCAACAGGCCGCGCTTGATCGGGCGGCCGGCCGCGATGAGCCGCTCGGCGTGCTCGCTGAAGGCGATCGCATGCCTATCGATACGGTCGAGGATGCCGCTCGGGAGGATCACATCATCACGCGCCACAGATGGCAGCCGATGGAAGGTGATGATCGTCTGGGGCCCGAAGCCGAATTGTTGCGGGCCGAGCGAGACGATCTTCCCGCGATAGACGTTGCGCTCGCCCATGAGCTTGGTGATGTCGGCAAGGAACCGCTGCGCGCTCGCGCGCTCCGGTGCCATCACCTCGACGCGCGCGCGGGCGCGCGTCGGCCCCATGTTCTCGTTCGGCCCCGAGACGAACGCCACGAGCGGTGCGCCGTCGGCCCTCATGAGATAGAGGCCGAACTGCACGACCGGAAGCACGCGGTCGGCGTCGAGGTGGAAATTCACCCAGTCGACAGGGCCCTCGCCCAAACGCAGGCTGTAGGGGGAGGTCCCTCGGTTCACGAAGTCTGAGAGGCCGAGACCCCAGTTCCGCTTGTTCTCGGCCGCGAGACCGATGAGCTCGGCGCTGTTGCCAGGGCGCTCGAGGTACGCGTCCATCGCGACCTGCAGGTTCGGCTGCTGGAAGCGCTCGAATTCCTCCGAGATAACGGGCATCCGCATGGGCTCGCCGCCAAGAGAAGCCCGAACTCTTCCGGTGAGGTCTGATCCTTCATGCGGCGGAGATTACCGCCGGTCGGCCGAGCGAGCCGCTTGCGCGTTTGCCGGCGACCGCCGGCGTGATGACCGAGAGTTGCAGGGCCGCACCAGCGCCTAGGCCGCGCCCTCCGGGAGCGGCGTTCCCTCGGCCATGCGCAGCGTCGCGACGCGGACGCCCGCGAGGATGACGACACCGCCCACGAGCTGCCACGGCTGGGGCCGGTCGCCGAGGAAGACCACCGCCATCGCGAGCGTCACGATCGGCACGAAGTACGACGACATCGCGGCGATCCCCGCGCCGACGCGACGAACCATCCAGTAGAAGAGCGTGAAGCTGCCGACGGTCACGACGAGAGCCAGATAGAGCGCGTCGACCCAGACATCGGTGCTCCAGCTGCCGACGTCCCGGTAGCCCTGCTCGAGGAAGCCGAACGGCAGGAGCAGCAAAGCCCCGATCGGCGTCGCCAGAGTGACGACCGCCAGCGGCGACCGTCTCCGCAACGTGACAGTGCCGAGTGTGGTGTAGATGGCCCAGCACACGGCACCGGCGAGCATGAGGAGGTCGCCGAGGAGGCGCCCTCCCGAGACCTCACCGCCGTTCTGTCCGGCCGCGATGACGAGTGCGGCCCCGAGCGACGCGAGGATGAACCCCGCGATCTTCGTCGAGCTCAGGCGTTCGCCCACGAACGACGCGGCGATCGCGGTGAGGACCGGGATCGTCGTCGGCACGATGAGCGCGGCGTCGGATGCCGGCGCCATGGTCAGTCCGACGAAGACGAACGCGTTGTAGCCGAGATAGCCGAACACGGCGGAGAGGACGATCGGCACGAGGCCGCCCGAGCCAATTCGCGTGCGCGTGACGAGCGCGATCGTCGCCAGCGCGACCGCCGCGATGACGAAGCGCACGGCGGAAAACTCGAGCGGTGGCGCGCTCGTGACGCCGAGCTTTCCCGCGATCCATCCGCCGCTCCAGGCGAAAGCGACAACGAAAGCCGCGAGCGGCGTGATGAAGGAGCGCGGCATCGGGGAACGATACGTGGCACTCTGCGGCGATGCTGCGCGTGCTCATCACCGGCATCACGGGCTTCGCGGGCAGTCATCTCGCGGAGCATCTCGTCGCGGCCGGTCACGATGTCCACGGCCTCGCTCACGAGGATCCGCCGTTCCCCAATCTTGCCGCGATCAAAGATCGCGTGACCATCCAGGCGGGCGACATCACGCGGCTCGAAAACGTCCGATCGGCGCTCGCAGCGTCGCGCCCCGATGCCGTCGTGCATCTCGCCGGACTGGCCGTACCCACGCTCGCGAGCGCCGATCCGATCGCGGCCGTCCGGCTCAACGTCTTGGGCACATCCGCGCTCCTCACGGCCCTCGAAGAGCTGCCGGGGACGCGCCTGTCGATCGCATCGAGCGCCGACGTGTACGGCGCCCCCGAGCGGATCCCCGTTGCCGAGGACGCGCCCCTCCGCCCGGATAACGTCTACGCCGCGACCAAAGTCGCCGCGGAAGCCCTCACGCGAGAGTTCGGCGGGCGCCACCGCGCCCCGGTCGTGATCCTCCGCCCCGCGAACCAGAACGGGCCTCGACAGCACGCGGGTCTCGCGACGCCGAGCGTGACTTTCTCGACGTTCGCGACATGGCTCGTGCTTACGCGGCGGCGCTCGCGATGAACGACAGCGGCACGTTCAACGTCGGAAGCGGCACCGGCGTAGCGATCGCCGAGATCCTCGATACGCTCATCGGCCTCGCTCGGATCCCGGTGCGCGCCGAGCTCGACCCGGAGCGCGTCCGCGGCGGCGATCCGACGCGACTCGCGCTGGACGTCACGCGCTTCCGCCAAAAGACCGGTTGGTCGCCGCGCATCAGCCTCGTCCAGTCACTTCGCGATACCCTCGACTACTGGCGAGCGAGGGTGGCCGGCGGGAGCTCGCTCACGCCGACGCACGAGCGAGCCGGAACCCGCGCGGCGGGTACGGAGGGCGGCACCCGGTGAACATCGTCTTCGGGACGGACGGCTGGCGTGCGCGCATCGCGGAGGACTACACGTTCGAGGCGGTTCGCGTATGCGCTCAATCAGTGGCCGAGTGGGTGGTGCGCAACGGCGGCGCGGACCGCGGCGTGGTCATCGGCTACGACCGCCGCTTCGCCTCGGAACACTTTGCCGCCGCCGCCGCCGAGGTGGTCGCCGCTCACGACGTCAACGTGCACCTGTCTACAGCGGCCGCGCCGACCCAATCCTTCTCGTGGGCGACGATGCGCCGGAAGGCGAAGGCCGGGATCGTCATCACCGCGAGCCACAATCCCTGGACCGACAACGGCTTCAAGGTCAAGGCGGAGACCGGCGCGGCCGCGGCCCCGGCGATGCTCAAGGAGCTCGAGGCGGTTATCCATCCCCTCGAGAACCACCCGGAGAAGGTCCGCCGCATGCCGTTCGACGAGGCGAAGAAGAAGGGTCGGATCGAGCTCTTCGATCCCGCGCCCGACTACCTGGCGCACGTCGCCGAGCTCTTCGATCTCGACGCGTTCCGCTCCGCGGGCTACACCGTGGTGTGCGAGACGCTCTTCGGGAGCGCGAGCGGATACTTCCCGAAGCTCATCGGAGGCGGCACGACGAAGGTCGTCGAGCTCCACGCCGAGCGGAACCCCTATTTCGGCGGCGTGAACCCCGAACCGATCCCGCCGAACATCGACGAGTTCCTGCGGCGGATCCCGGCGGAGCGCGCCGATGTCGGTCTCGCCGTCGACGGGGACGCCGACCGTGCGGGCCTCGCCGATGAGAAAGGGAACTTCGTCACGACGCTGACCCTTTACGCGCTCCTCATGTGGTATCTGCTGGAAATCCGCGGGCTCCGCAAGCCGGTCGTGAAGACGGTGAACATGACCTCGATGATCGACCGCCTCGGCAGCAAGTTCGGCGTCGAGGTCTACGAGGTGCCAGTCGGCTTCAAGTACATCGGCCCAAAGATGCAGGAGACCGGGGCGATGATGGGCGGGGAGGAGTCGGGGGGCTTCGGTTTCGCGATGCATCTACCCGAGCGCGATGGGATCGTGGCCGACCTCTTCTTCCTGGACTTCATGCTCAAGACAAAGAAGAGCCCCTCGACGCTCATCGCGGAGCTCATGCGGATGGTCGGCCCCTCGCACTACATGCGGCGCGACCTGCACTTCGACGCGGCGTCCTACGAGAAGGAGAAGCTCCGCATCATGTCCGCGTTGCGATCGGCGGCGCCCGAGAAGCTCGGTGGTCATCCGGTGGTCAGGATCGTGCAGCTCGACACGAAGGACGGAGCGAAGTTCTTCCTCGATGACGGCTCGTGGCTGCTCATTCGATTGTCAGGGACGGAGCCGCTCGTACGCGTGTACGCGGAGACGAAGGAAGAGCGCGAGCTCAGCCCGCTCCTCGACGCGGGCGAAGCGATGGTGAGAGGAGCGTAGAGATGGCAGTAGCACAGACCGTGGACACATCGGCGATCGAATCCGTGGAGCGGATCCGCACCGGCGACCCTGAGGACATGCTCGGCCGGATCAAAGAGCTCGGCAAGCAGATCCGTGATGCCTGGAGCATCGCGAGCCGGGCAACGCTGCCGCCCGCTTATGGCGACGTGCGCTCCATCACCGTCGCGGGGATGGGTGGCTCGGCGATCGGTGGCGATCTCGCTGCGGCCCTCCTCGCGGACGAGTTGAAGCTGCCCATGTTCATCCACCGCGACTACGGACTACCCGCGTATGTCGGCCGCGACTCGCTGGTGATCGTGTCGAGCTACTCCGGGAACACCGAGGAGACGCTCTCGAGCTTCGAGGAAGCACGGAAGCGCGGCGCCAAGGTCCTGGCGCTCACGACCGGCGGCAAGCTCGCGGAGCTGGCGCGGGCGTCCAACTATCCGGTGATCGTCTTCAGTTACAAGGCGAGGCCGCGCGCCACGCTCGGCTATTCGCTCGGACTCGTGCTTGGCGCGCTCTCGCGCCTGGGCTTTGTACGCGATCTTGCGGACGACATCGAGGCCGCCCTCGGCGATCTCGCGCGGCTCGACGAGCGCGTGCACGAAGGGGCGAAGACGAATGACGCGAAGAAGCTCGCGGCCGAGCTCTTCGGGCGCATTCCGTTCGCGTATGGCGCCGGGGTGATGGGCGTGATGGCGCGGCGCGTCAAGGGTCAATGGAACGAGAACGCCAAGAACTGGGCGGCGTTCGACGTGATGAGCGAGCTCAACCACAACGCGGTGGTCGGCTTCCCCCATCCACCGATCGCAAAGGAGGCGGTCACCGTCCTCTTCCTTCGAAGCGACCGCGACAATCCGCGTCACAAGGTGCGCTTCGAGGTCACGCGCGAACTACTCGACCGCGCGCGGATCCCACATCGCACCCTGCAGTTCGCTGGGCGGAACATGCTGAGCGAGGTATTGCAGATGGTCCTCTTCACCGACTACGTCTCCTTTTATGTGGCGCTCCTGAACGGCGCTGACCCGTCGCCGAACGACGCGATCGACTATCTGAAGGATCGCCTCGCTAAGGGGAATTGAGCGACGAGTGGTTCATCCGCGAGGAGCGAGTCCATCAGCCTTGAGCCCGTGGCGGTCGCTACGCGCCCGGGGGCCCCTACCCCCGCGGAGGCGAAGCCGACGGGACGAGCTGCTTGAGCAAGGGGAGTTGAGCGACGAGTGGCTCAGGGGTAGGACCTGAAATGAGGACCGGCACGCTGAGCGGGACGAGGCTCCCCAGTCCTGGCACGGAAGGGCGCGTGCCCTTCCGCTACTGCCCGCGCGACGGCACCCTGCTCCTCGCAACGCGGATCGACGGGCGCGATCGGCCGGCTTGCCCGGTGTGCGGCTTCGCGGACTTCATGCACGTCCAGATCGGCGCGAACACCGTGGTCGAGCGTGACGGCGGCGTGCTCCTTGTCCGGCTGAACTACGGCCCGCGCGACGGACACTGGGCGCTCCCAGGCGGGCTCATGGAGAACGATGAGACGCCTGAGGAAGCCGCACGACGCGAGACCGCCGAGGAGACCGGCTTCGAGGTCGCGATCGACGGGCTCCTCGCGACGTGGGGCCGCGCGGGATTCCCGCTCCTCGTCGTCATCTATCGCGCGCACATCCTCTCCGGCGATCTGCGGGTCGCTCCCGACGAGGCGTCGGAGGCCGCGTTCTTCGCCAAGAACAAGGTCCCGCCGCTCGAGGAGCTCGCGTGGCCCTCCACTGCGCACGGCATCGAGGCGTGGCGCGCCTACGAGCCTCCGCGCCCCTGACACCTCTTCATACGGTGGAGCCGGCGGTCATCCAAATGCGCTAGCGAGGCGTCGGACCGGTACCACTTCCCAGACGCTCCACCGGCCCGTTATTGGTATCCCATCCAAGACGGCCATGCTCGCGTATTGCGGGATGGCGGGTAGATGAAGATCTTCGGGCGGGGGGATCTGGGGCCGGTCGCACGGTTCTCCATCGCGCTGGCCGCGATCCTCGCGGTCACAGCCCTGCTCGTCGGCGTGGTCACCTCGTACCTTCTCGACCGATATGTCCAAGACGAGACCGCACGCTTCACCAAGGACGCCGTCGCCTCCCACTTCGGCCCGGTCTTCAAGGACGACGTGTTCGAGCGGCAGCTGACCTCCGACGAACGCGAGTCCCTCGAGACGATCGTTGCTTTCCACCTCTCGATCTACAACGTGGTCGCTACGCAGTTCTTCGACACCGGCGGCACCATCGTCTTCTCGTACGACGACACCGAGATCGGCCGCCGCATCGATCCCACGACCGAGGACGGCCTCGCAACAGCCCTCAATGGGATGCCGTACTCCGAGCGCACCGACATCGTCGGTGACACGAGGTACGCCGTGCCCGGCGCCACGTCCTATGTGTCGAGCGCATCCGCCGCTCCGAGCACCGGCGGGCACGCGCACGCGGCTACGAACGGAGCGGCGACGCCGGCCCTATTCCACACCCTCGAAACATGGGTCCCGGTGCGCGAAGGCGACCGCATCATCGGTGCGGCGGTCGTGTGGCGAGACCTGTCGGCGATCGACCGGGCCCTCCGGCAGATGCAGATGTCGACCTCGATGATCATCGCGGCCGCCGCGCTCCTCCTCTGGCTGGTGCTGCGCGGCGTTTACGTGCGCTCGTCCCGACAGATCATGTCCCAGGCGCACGCGCTCGAGGCGGCCCTCGCCGAGACCGAGCGCACGTACGACACGACGCTGCAGGCGCTCTCGAACGCGCTGGACGTTCGGGACAGCGAGACCGAGGGTCATTCGCGTCGCGTGGTCGAGTACATGGAGCTGATCATTGGCCAGCTCTCCGTGCCCACCGAGCACCTCGCGATGCTGCGCCGCGGCGCGCTCCTTCACGACATCGGCAAGATCGGCGTGCCCGACAACGTCCTCCGCAAACCGGCTGCGCTGAGTGACGCCGAGTGGGTGCTCATGAAGCGTCACCCCGAGCACGGTGCACGGATCATCTCGCGTATCCCGTTCCTGGAGGACGTGTCGCGGATCGTTCGCCATCATCACGAGCGCTGGGATGGCAAGGGCTACCCGGACGGGCTCGCGGGCGACGCGATACCGCTCGGGGCGCGGATCTTCGCCGTAGGGGACAGCTTCGACGCCATGACGAGCGATCGGCCGTACCGCCGCGCGATGTCGGTCGAGGACGCGCGGCTCGAGGTCCTGCGCTGCCGCGGGACCCAGTTCGATCCGCACGTCGTCGACGCGTTCATGCACATCTCAGCCGAGCGTCTGGTGTCGATCGCCGACGATGCGCCCCGCACGCACCCGCGCTCCGAGGCTGTCTAACTCAGGTCGCGAGGCTCGCTCGTTCCCCTTCTGAAACGACGCATCCGCTCGTCGAAGTCATCCGCGGGTGCCTCTTCAGCGTTCGCGTCATCCCGCTTCCCGGAGCCGGCAGCCCACTCCCGCAAGCGGTCCTGGTTCTGTGCTTCGATCCCATAGCTCGTGACGGTTCGCGAGTGGTTGCCGTAGAGCATCGCAGCGAAGACGCCGTCGATGAGGTCGACGAAGAAGTTCCAGACCCGCCGCATGAGCGAGGATTATGCCTCGACGAGCACGGGCTGGCGCCAGGCGAAGATGACGGCGGACAGCCCGACCGCGGTCAGGGCCGCGGCCGCCGGGAAGACGAGGAACACGTCGACCGAGGCGATCACGCTGCCGATGCCCGGGCCGATGACGAAGCCCATGTTCGCCGGGAGATAGGCGAAGGTCATCACTCGGCCGCGCGTCGCATCGCCGGTCGAGGCCGACAGCATGGTGAACGAGACGCTGAAGAGTCCTGCCGCGAGGCCGTTGACGATCGCCCACGCGACGGTGAAGGTCACGAGCTCCCGCGTGAAGAACGGGAGGATCCACACGGCGGCGAGGATCGCGCAGCCGATGAACAGCGTGCGCGAACGCCCGAAGCGATCCGCGAGCGCGCCGATGGCCGGCGACGCGATGAAGATCCCGAGGCCGCCCGCGCCGAGCACGATCCCCACCGCGGTGGCCGGATCCGATCCCGAGTACAACCGCGCGACGACGAGCGGCACGTAGATGTAGGCGAGCATCCATCCCGCGAACAGCAGGAAGAGGGCGGGAAAGAGCGCGCGTAGTCGCGGAGAACGCACGACGAGCATGACGCCTTCGCCCGCCATCCGGAGCAGTGAGCCACCGGATCCTCGCGGGACGAAGGCGTCCCGGTACCCGAAGTAGAGGAGCGCGACGACGGCGGCCATGGCCATCGCGTCCACTGCCATGAGCGCCGGGAAGCCGAACCGGTCAACGATCGGCCCGCCGATGAGCGGTCCGATGAAGCCGCCCAGGGGATTCGCGCCGTTCACCACGCCGAAGGCGAACGCGGTACGGGTGGCGGGCGCGTGCTCGGCGAGCGTGGCGAGCATCAGGCCGGTGTTGCCGAGTCCGAGCGACTGGAACGCCCGCGAGAACGCGAAGACCCATACGTTCGGCGCGAACACCGTCAAGCCGAGCGCGATGAACGCCGTTGCGAAGGATCGGATGATGAGCGGCTTCCGCCCGTATCGATCGGCGAGCGCCCCCCAGAACGGCAGGAACGGAAGTCCCACGAAGTTTGAAAAAGATGCGATGGCGCCGACCCAGAACGCGACCTCGCTTTCGGGGATGCCCAGCCGCGGGAGGTAGAGCGGCGTGAACGCGATCACCTGGCCGTACGCGACGACTTCGATGAAGCCGGCCACGCTGAAGAGGACGACCATCCGGACCCAACCGGACGCGGCTGTGTTCAGGCGGGAACTCGCTCCTTGGCCGCCGCGGCGAAGACCGGCAGCGCCTTGTCGATCATCGCGTCGCTCGCGGTGATCGAGATGCGGAAGTACCCCGGCAGGTCGACGACCTCGCCGGGTAGCACGAACACGTCCGATTCCGCCAGGTGCTTCGTGAACGCCCAATCATCGGGCCACGGCGACTTGGGTAAGAGGTAGAAGGTCCCTTCGGGCACGTGTAGCTCGTACCCGGCCTCGCGGAGGCCCTGGATCATCCGGTCCCGCTTTCGCTCGAGCTTTCCGATGTCGACGGAGAGGCGATCGATGTCCGCGAGCGCGTACTGGAGCACCGCGTTCGGCCAGGACCACCCGCCCACGAGCTGCGCCATGGTGATCGCGTTCCGGAGCTGCCGGCGCTCGCCCGCCGGCATCGTCGGTGCTAACGCCAGAAAGCCGATGCGCTCCCCGGGCGTCAGGAGCTGCTTGCCGTAGGTATAGATGAGGATCGAGCGCGGATACGACTCGGTCGGGCTTTCATAGCGGCGGCCGTCGTAGAGGATGCGGTAATAGGCCTCGTCCGACAGCAGGTAGATCGCGCGTCCGTTGCGCTCGGACGCTGCCTCGAGGAGCGCGGCGAGACGATCGAGCGTCGCGCGGGGATAGGCCTTACCGGTCGGGTTATTGGGCGAGTTCACGATGATGGCGCGCGTTCGTGAAGTGATCGCTCGCTCGATCGCGGCAACGTCTATGTCGAAGGTCTTCATGTCGACGCGCACCTTCACCGGGACCAGGCCGAGGCCCTGGGCGATGCCGTCGTAGAAGAACCAAGGCGGCGTGAGGTAGATGACCTCGTCGCCTTCATCGCAGACGGCGCGCATCGCGATCTCGAGGCCCGCGAACGCGCCGGTGGTCAGCGCGATGTCTTCCTCCGCGAAGGCGACGCCCCTCCGCTCGGCAAGCGACGCGATGACGGCGCGCTGCGCCTCGGGCACGTTCATCTGGTAGGCGAACCAGTCCTTGCGTTTCGGCTCGCTCCATCGCTTGATGGCGGCGACGTACTCGGGCAGCGGCATCTCCTGCGGATTGCCGGCGACGAAGTCGGCGATGCCCTCTCTCGAGGAGTGCGGGTCGAACCACATGAAGAACTCGAGGAGGCGCATGTGTGCCGCGAGGAGCGCGTCCATCTTGCGGGAAATCGGCCGCATTTCCATGCCGTCGCGAATGCTATGGCTCGGGTCTAAACTCGGCACGTCCGGCCCGACCGGGAAGAACGGGAGTGTGGAGGATCTGATGTACTCGAGCCTCATCTCCAAGATCGAGAAGGCGAAGCGTTACGCCGAAGAGCCCGAACGGATCAGCTTCAGGAGCTTCGAGGTCGCGTTCCGCGGTGATAACGGCACCCACGCCGTCTCGCTCAAAGGCGATGACTGGACCTGCGCGTGTGAGCATTTCCATACGTCTGGGCTGTGCGCCCACGTGATGACGCTGCAGCGAATGTTTGCCGCGCATCTCACCGACAACGCGCGATACACGCAGGAGCATGTTCCGGCCTGATCTCTAGCGCGCATCGACAACTGAATTAGGCGGGGTTCCAGCGAAGCCGGTGCAAGTCCGGCAGTGTCCCGCAACCGTGACGGACGAAAGTCCGAACTCGGGTCGCCTGGAACATCCGCTCGCGGCCTACACGCCTTCGCAAGAAAGGGGTGCGCCAGATGCGGTACCGAGCAGGATATTTCGCGTTCCTCGCGGTCCTCCTCTTTTTCCTTTCCGCGTGCGGCGCCGCGACGCCGATCGCTCCGGCTGCCTCGACCACGCCCACAGCTTTCCCGCTCACCATCACCGACGACCGCGGAAAGCAGGTCACCTTCTCGGCTCCGGCCGACCGCATCGTCTCGGTCGCGCCCAGCTCCACTGAGATCGTCTTCGCGCTGGGCGCGGGCGGGCGAATCGTCGCGGTCGATGACTACTCGGACTTTCCGGCGGAGGCGAAGGCGCTTCCCAAGGTGGGCGGCTTTCGCGCCAGCGCCGAAAAGGTCCTCTCGTTCCAGCCCGACCTCATCCTCGCCGTGACCGGTGATCTCGCGCCGGCTCTAGAAGCGCAGGGCCAGCGGGTCGTGGTGTTCGACCCGACGGACATCGAGGGCGTCTACAAGAACATCGAGGTCCTCGGCGCGGTCCTCGATCGAAAGACCGAGGCCCGCGACATGGTGCAACGAATGCGTGATCGGATCGGCGCGGTCGTCGACCGGGCGAAGACCGCGACCTCGCGGCCCCGCGTCCTCCATGAGCTCGATGCGAGCGATCCGACGAAGATCTTCGTG
>VBIL01000082.1 GCA_005879975.1 Chloroflexota bacterium | reverse complement strand
TCATACCGACTGGTCAGGTCCGGCCGGTCACGCCAATCGAGGATCTGCGCTCCGGACCGCCAGTGGGCGACCGCCGGCTCGACCACGCGTACGTGCATGCGAAGAGCCCGGCGATCGTGCGGTGGCCCGATTTGGAGCTGCGTATCGAATATGACACGAGCTTGCAGACGGTCGTCGTGCACACGCCACCTGAAGCTATCTGTGTGGAGCCTCAGACCATGTGGCCGAACGCGCCGCTACTTGTGGCCGCCGGCGTCCGCGACACGGGATTACGGACGCTCGAGCCTGGAGACAGCTTGCGCGTGACCGAACGATGGACGTGGACGTCATAGCCGATTCGCTCCGGCCAGCGCGCGAAGTGCGGCCATGCGCTTCGCCGCCTCCTGCAGATCCTCTCGTGGCCGCGGTTCGAAGCGTCGTGACCGCGGGGCTGCGACGCGGGGACGCTTTCCCTCGACGGCCCACTGCGCCTGGCGCGCAGCGCCGGATGCGGCGGCTTCAACGATCGCGGGACGCACAACGGGCAGATGGAGGACATCGGCACATAGCTGCGCCCATGCGTCCGAGGCCGACCCGCCTCCGATAAGCGTCACTTCCGTGGGCGCGACACCCGCGCGGCGCAGCGCGTCCAGGGCGTACGCAAGCCCGAACGTCACGCCTTCGAACACGGCATGGACGATCGCCTCGCGCCCATGACTCGGGCGTACGCCGACGAACACGCCCGCCGCCTCGGGTCGGTTCGGCGTGCGCTCGCCGGAGAGGTAGGGCAGGAACGCCAATCCGGCCGCGCCGCCGCCGGCGACGGCCGCGTCGACGTCGGCGTGCTTCATCGCGAAGAGCTCGCGCACCCATTCCGTTGCGCTCGTGCAGTTGAGAGTGGCTGCGAGGGGAAGCCAACCGCCCGTCGAATCGCAGAACGCCGCGGCCTCACCGAGCGGATCCACCGCCGGTTCGGCCCGATATGCGAAGACTGTACCGGAAGTTCCGAGGCTCACCGCCACCGGACCCTCGAGGACGATGTCGGAGCCGATCGCGGCGCACATGTTGTCGCCGCCGCCGGCGCTTACCGGGATGCCGGCCTCGAGCCCAAGCGACTCCGCGGCCTCCGGGCGGAGCGTCCCAACGACGCTGAGCGATGGCGCGATCCGCGGCAGCGCGCGCGTCCAGTCGCGCGTGTTATCGATCGCGGCCAGCACGGCGTCGCTGTAGCGACGCGCGCGAACGTCGAGGTACGCGGTGCCCGACGCGTCGCCGAACTCCGTCACGAACTGGCCGGTCAGCCAGAGATTCAGGTAGTCGTGCGGCAGGCACATCCGCGCCGTGCGCGCGTATGCGTCCGGCTCATGTGACGCAAGCCACGCGATCTTCGGCGCGGTGTAACCGGGGAGCAGGAGGTTACCTGTGAGCTCGAGGACACGGCTGTCCCCGCCGAGCTTCTGCGTCAGCTCGGCGCATTCGCGCGCAGTCGTCGTGTCGTTCCAAAGCTTCGCCGCCCGCACCGGCCGATCGTGATCGTCCAGGCAGACGAGCCCGTGCTGCTGCCCGGATGCGCCGATGCCGCCGATCTCGAACCGCTCGCCGCGGACCGCATCGCGTACGGCCGTGCGGAGCGCCTCGATCCACCATGCCGGGTCCTGCTCCCGTGTGCCGTCATCGCGCGCGATCAGCTCGTGTGACGCACGACCGATGGCGACGACGACACCGTCATCTTGATCGCGGAGCACGACCTTGGTCGATTGCGTGCCGCAATCGATGCCGAGGAAGACCCGTCGCATCGCGAGCCGCTAGCGCCCCGTGTAATAACGCTGAGCGGCGACCCACGCGTCCTTGCCGCAAGTCGACCCGACGATGCGGCCGGTGAAGTCATCCGCCTGCACGTGGATCCCGCCAAAGAGGCGCGATTGCCCGGCCTGATCGGCCGCGTCGTAGTAGGTCGCCCACTGGAGCGCGATGTCGGAGCTCGGCCCGGCGTCGATCCGGAAAGATCCAGCCTTGACGATCCATTCCGAAAGACCGCCTGGGAAGAATTCGCTGCCCGTGATCCCGGTCATGACCTCGGCGGCCGCACGGCTGAACGTGCTGTGACCCGAGATGTATCCCTGGAACGAGGGCGTGACGAACGTCGGCAGTTGATAGGGGATCCACGTCGTTCCGAGGATCCAATCGACGCGCGGGGTGCTCTGATCCCCAGGACTACTGCGGCGGTGCCACGCGCGGACCGCGATCCGGCCCTCGTTTCCCTTGAGAGCGGCCATCGGGCCACCGGCCGCAGTCTTGTCCTTCGTGATGATCTCGATAAGTCCGGGTACAAGTGGCAACCCTTCCTTGTTATAGGCCTCGAGAGATGGGTCGCTCGACTGCCCGAGACTCGCCAGGTAGCGGATCATCGAGATCGGTCGGATGCCGTCGTAGCGGCCCTTCAGTCCCCACGCCGCGATAGCCGCGTCGTGGACCGATCCGTTGAGCGCGAGGTAGAGCTTCACGTCCCATTGCAGGCGGTCGACGAGCGGGCCGCAAACTCCACGCCCGCGCGGTAGTAATCGCCAGCACGCGCGACGTCCGGCGCGTATGGCGTACCGGTGGCCGGATTCAACGAATGACCGCGCCCATCGTTCGACCCCAGATCGTTCCCGCCGATCGTGCCTGGCGAGACGTCCATCGACGCGTCGCTCGACGCATCGAGGAGGCTGCTGTCGCGAAGCACCTCGACGGCTTGACTCCGATACGCCGCGTCAGTCGCGGGGTCGCCGAGACGCGGTTGCGGCCCGGGATCGACCGGGGTACCGGACGCGCCGCCGGCGGGAATGGCGAACGGCGTCACGTGGCCCCAGTGCGGGGCGACCGCCTGCTGGATGCCGTTCGTGAGCGGAATCCCGTTCTGGCTGAGCATGTGCTCGATCTCCAGAGGCTGCCACCGATTCGGATCGACCAGCGCGACCCCTGGCTTCGCGACGACAAGCGGCGAGTTGACCGGCGCGTAGCTTGGATCCACGTACCCGTTCGCCTCGTTCGACCCGTCCGTCTTTCCGTGGTCGAGGACCGTCTTCGCGATGCGGTTGCCGACCGCCGCCGGTGCATCGCCGTCCGTGCCGGTGATCGAGATTGGTAAGCACAACGCATCCATGAGGTCGTCGAGCTCGGCGAGTGACTTGTCGGCGCCGACAGCCCTGATCAAGCGCGCCGAGAGAACGCGGTACGCGGCGTAGCTGATCGCCTCGTTCCGTGCGGCCGGCACATTCGCCGCGTTGAGCTTTTCTTTGAAGAGATAGCCGCCGGCGGTCGTGTCATAAGCGGCCCACGCGTCCCACATCGCGACGGAGACATGGAATAGGTTGCGCGCGTGCACCGGAGGATTCGGCAAGGAGCGCCGGATCGCATCGAGCAGCGCCTCGTCCCACCGCCGGGCGACGGACCACGTCGGATGGTCGGCGAGCGGCGGGCAGACCGGCGGGCGCTCCCACGGACGCGTCACGCTGAGGACCGCGCCGCTCACGACGACGACCGCGACGAGCGCGGCGACGCCGACACGGATGCGCGATGACCTGTTCACCTGGGCGGCAATCTAGGTCAGCTTCCGGCCGGCGACCATCGGCGTGCCTCGGCGACGCCTCTCTTCACGACCGAGAACTCGTTCGCGGGCAGATGGAGCCACGGGCCGATCTCGCCGCCAGGCCACGCGACGCGGACATCCGCGCCAGCGGCGTTTCCGAGTCCAAAGTGGATCCAGCCGAGCTGGCCACCAGCGTGGCCGCCACCGACCGTGAGCTCGCGCCGCATGATCTGATCGCCGACACGGACCTCGACCCATGCCCCGATCGCGCTCGCGTTCGGTCCGCTCTGCGCGACGCTCAGCGCGAGCCAGTTGCCCATCGCGCGAGGGTGCGATGCGTCGCCGGTACCGGCGTTCCGCCACAGCCGGACCGGCGCCCCGTAGTTGACCTGCACGAGGTCGAGCATCCCGTCAAGGTTGAAATCGGCCAGCGCCGCCCCTCGTCCGCGGTCGAAGCTGATGATGCCGGCCACATCCGCGGCCTCGCGGAACGTTCCGTCGGGTTGTCCCAGCAGCAGATCGCTCGGATCCTTCTGCGCATAGTCGGATTGGTCGGTCACGTTGCCTTTCGCGATGAAGAGATCCGCGAACCCGTCGTTGTTCACATCCGCGAACTCGTCGTGCCATGCCGTCGACGGTCGGGTATCGCCGCCGGTGAACGGCTGGGCAGCGTTGGCTCCGCGCCTCTGCCCGATGTCGCGGTACGTCGGCCGCGACGGGCCCGCGGTGAGGGTCTGCAGTCGATTGTCCGCTTGGCTCGTGAGGAAGACCTCCGGATATCCGTCGCCCGTCAGGTCGTAACTCGCGATGCCCATGCCCTGCACCTGCACGGTCACCCAGCCGTCGTCTGACGTGTAGAGCGACGGGGGCTGGCCGGGCGGGACTCGCCAGAGCTGCTCCTCCCCCTCGGTCGGCAGGTAGTAATGCTGGTCGTTGCTCACCCGAAGGTCCATACGTCCGGAGCGGTTCCAGTCGCTGAAGAGCATCGAGAGCGCACACCAGGCCGGTGTGAGAGGGATCGGCGGTCCGTAGGTGGATCCAGTCAGCGCCGGCCGGTGGAGGACGTTATCGAAGCAGAGATGATGTGGATCGTTGCTCGCCGGGTTCACATAGTTCCCGAAGGCGAGGGTCGGAAGCGTCGCACCGGCCTCCCACGTCGCGCTGAACGCGGTGGTGGGGGCGGTGCCACCGTCGAATCCCCACATCTCGTTCGCGCGCGCGAACCGGCATCCGCCGAGGCCGCGAAGGAGGACGTTCTCTCCGTTCCTGAGGAGAACAAGGTCCGTGAGGCCGTCGCCGTCGATGTCGATGGGGTACGCGCCGTTCACGTGTGTGAGGTCCGTCGCTGGATCGCGGAGACGTGTGAACCGAAGTGTCCCGCCCACCGGGCTGTCATTCCTGTAGAGCGCCGCGGACGCGCTTCCTCCGGCAAGATAGAGCTCGGGCTTCCCGTCGCCGTTGCAATCGACCACGGCAACGCCACCCCCGACGGCGAACTCGAAGCCGCCGCTGTAGATATGGTCGACGCCTGCGGCGGCGGTCTCGTCGACAAAGCGTGGCGCGCCGAGGGCGGCTGCCGGCGCGCCCTTCGAGAAGAGGCCTGCGGCGGCGACGCCTATGACGATGAAAAGGCCCACTACGCCGATGGCGGCGATCTCAAGTGGCCGGCGTCGCCGAGGAGTCGGCGGACCGCGATGCATCGTGAGCGCACCCCCAGGCTAAGATCAGCGCCGCTCCGCCTCTGGTCGGACCGGGCCCGCTTAAGAGTGTCGGCCCCAGCGGAGCGGGCTGTCTGCTCGAATCTCGGAGAGCGGGGTGCTAGCGTGACATCGCGTTTCATGGGGGAAGAAGGAGTTATCGATGCGTAGACGGTTAGCTGTGCTCGCGGCAGGGTTCACTTTGGTCGTCGCGGCGTGCGGCGGAGGTGGTGGCGGCGGCGCCGGCGGTACAGCCGCCGCGGCCTGCACGGTCGGCGTCTCCTGGAACAACTACCAGGAGGAGCGCTGGGCGAAATGGGATGAGCCCGCGATGAAGGACGCCATCTCAAAGGGTGGCGGGAAGTACGTCTCCAACGACGCGAAGTCGTCGGCCGAAACTCAGGCCAGCAACGTGGACAACCTGATCTCGCAGGGCGCGAAGGTCGTAGTCATCCTCGCCCAGGACGGCACCGCCATTAAGCCGGCGGTCGCGAAGTCGATCCAGAACGGCGTTCCGGTCATCGCGTATGACCGGCTCATCGAGGATCCGAAGGCTCTCTACATCACCTTCGACAACGTGCTGGTAGGCAAGCTCGAGGCCGACGCTGTCTTCAAGGCAAAGCCGAAGGGCAACTACGCGATCATCAAGGGCAACAAAGCCGATGCGAACGCCGACTTCCTGCGCAGCGGTATGGAGCAGGTCATCGGCGCCGCCGTGAAGTCGGGCGACATCAAGATCGTCGGCGAGACCTACACCGACAACTGGGACCCCTCGAAAGCCCAGACCAACATGGAGCAGATCCTCACGGCGAACCAAGACAAGGTGGATGCGGTGCTCTCGGAGAACGACGGCATGGCCGGTGGCGTGATCGCCGCACTCACTGCCCGAGGCCTCGCGGGTAAGGTGCCGGTTTCCGGTCAGGACGGCGACAAGGCCGCCCTGAACCGCGTCGCGCTCGGAACGCAGACGGTCGACGTCTGGAAGGACGCGCGCTTGCTCGGCAAGACCGCTGGGGACGCCGCGGTACAGCTCTGCAAGAACTCCGACCCAAGCAAGGTGAGTGGCACCGCCAAGTTCACGACTCCGGGAAACAACAGTCTCAGCTCGATCCTTCTGACGCCCAACCCGATCACGCAGGCCAATCTGAAGGAAGTTCTCGACGCGGGCTGGGTCACCAAGGCCGATCTCTGCCAGGGAGTTGCGGCAGGCAAGGTGTCCGTCTGCGGTTGATGCGTTCGCACTTCGCGTGATGGAGCGCCCTGCCCCTGCTAACGCAGGGCGGGGCGCTTCATTTCTGATCTGACATCGCAGGTGGAGGCAGCGGACTGATGGGCGTTTCCATTCCAGGCGAGGTCACCACGGAAGGCCAACCCGCCGGCCCGGTCCGCTCGCTCGGCAACGCGGTCGGTGCACTGTTCTCACCGATCAGCGAACGGCTGCGTTTCCTCGAAGTCGATACCCGCATGCTCGGGATGGTCGGGGCGCTGGCCGTGATCTGGATCGCCTTCAATGTCGTGTCCGGCGGAACGTTCCTCAGCGCGCGCAACCTCTGGAACCTCTCGGTCCAGAGCGCTTCGATCGCGATCATGGCAACGGGCATGGTCCTGGTCATCGTGTCGCGCAACATCGACCTCTCGGTTGGATCGATGCTCGGCTTTCTCGGGTACACGATGGCCATGATCCAGGCGGTGTGGATCCCGAACGCCCTCGGGCTCGGGTTCGAGCAGCCCTACACGTGGGTCGTCACGCTCATCCTCGGCATCACACTCGGTGCGCTCATCGGCGGACTTCAGGGATTCGTGGTCGCATACGGCGGGGTGCCGTCGTTCATCGTCACCCTTGGCGGCCTCTTGGTCTGGCGCGGCCTGATCTTCCGCTACGCGCAGGGGCAGACCATCGCACCTGTCGATACGACCTTCCAGATGCTCGGGGGAGGCATTGTTGGAACGAGGATCGGTGCCCTGGGGGAGTGGCCGAGCTGGGGGCTCGGCGTCGTCCTATGCGTCGCCATCGTCTACGCGCAGATCACGTCGCGCCGCCGCAAACGGCGGTATGGCTTCCCGGTCCGGCCGATGTGGGCTGAGATCCTCGTCGGTGCGGTTAGCTGCGGCATAGTGCTCGGCACGGTCTTGGTCGCCAACAGCTACCCCCTCCCCCCCAACGTCGCGGAGCAGGTCGCGCAGGAGCGTGGGATCCCCTTACCCGCCGGCGGCATTCCGACCGGAGTGGCTTTCCCGGTCGTGATCATGCTGATCGTCACGCTCGTCGTGACATTTCTTGCAACCCGGCGGCGGTTCGGACGCTATGTCTACGCGATCGGCGGCAATCCGGAGGCGGCGGCTCTCGCGGGCATCAACGTGCGTCGCACGATCATGCTGACATTCGCCCTCATGGGCAGCCTCGCGGCGATCAGCGCCGCGGTGCAGACCGCGCGCTTGAACGCCGCGGTGACGAATCTCGGCGTACAGAACGAGCTCGATGTCATCTCCGCCGCGGTCATCGGCGGAACCTCCTTCTCAGGCGGGATCGGCACAGTCCCCGGCGCCATCCTCGGCGCCGTCGTCATGCAATCGCTCCGCTCGGGCATGGTGCTTCTCCTCGTGGACTCACCGACCCAGGACATCGTGGTTGGGATCGTCCTTGTCGTCGCGGTCGGACTCGATACAGTCGTACGTAGGAGATCGAGGTGATGAAGCGATGGCGGTAAGCCCACTGACGCAGGCGCCGGCTCCGGTCGCGCAGCGCGTCCCCCTAGTCGAGCTGCGGGGCATCCGCGTCGCGTTCGGCGGTGTTCGTGCCGTCGATGGCGTCACGATCGACGTCCACGCCGGCGAGGTCGTCGGCGTGGTGGGCGGCAACGGCGCCGGGAAGACGACGCTCATGCGGACACTGTCGGGTGCTCGGCCGCCCGACTCCGGGCAGATCCTTGTCAATGGGCAGCCCGTCGCGATCGGCAATCCCCGCGATGCGAAAGCGCTGGGGATCGAGACGATCTACCAGACGCTCGCGCTCGCCGACAACCTCGATGCGCCGGCGAATGTCTTTCTTGGGCGAGAGCTGAGCGGAGCGGGGTCCCTTAACGACGCGGCGATGGAGTCAGCCACCCGCAAGGTCATCGGCCGACTGAACCCGAACTTCAAGAACTTCAAGTCGCCGGTCCTCAGACTCTCCGGCGGGCAACGTCAGGCGGTCGCGATCGCGCGGGCGATCCACTTCAACGCGCGTGCGCTGATCATGGACGAGCCCACGGCCGCCCTAGGACCCGCCGAGACCGCGCAGGTGCACAACCTCATCCGACAGCTCAAGAGCGAGGGGATCGGGATCTTTCTGGTCAGCCACGACATCCACGACGTGTTCGACCTCTCCGAGCGGATCAGCGTCATGTACCACGGGAAGCTGGTCGGAACCGTGAACAAGACCGACGTCACGACCGACGAGGTGCTCGGGATGATCATCCTGGGGAAGCCGCCAACGAAACTCACGCGCCAGGAGCTGGCCGAGCTACACGGCTAGCGCCCGGCTCTCTTGGTTTCGCGTTCCCGCGACGCGTCGACTGCCCAGATCCGACGGTTGACCGAGCCTTCGAGAAGCTCCTGCTGCCCGGATCTCGGTCGCGGATCGATCTCGCCTGCCGCGACCCGACGCTCGAGATCGGCGAGCGTCACCGCGCCCGACAGGATCGCCGCCCCGAGCTCTTTCGACCAATCCGCGTAGCGCTCGCTACGCGGCGCCGCGAGGGTTTGGTGCTCGACCATGTCGGCTGCCGCGAGCAGCGCCCGTGCGAGCGTGTCGATGCCGCCAATGTGGGCATGGAAGAGGTCGGTCCGGCTGATGCTCTGCCGCCGAAGCTTCGCGTCGAAGTTGAAGCCGCCCGCCGTGACGCCTCCGGCGGAAAGGATCTCGTGGAGCCCCAGCGACAGCTCATCGACCGAGTTCGGAAACTGGTCGGTATCCCAGCCGTTCTGGTAGTCGCCGCGGTTGACGTCGACGCTGCCGAAAGCGCCAAGCGCGAGAGCGCTCGCGACTTCGTGGTGGAAGCTGTGCCCCGCGAGCGTCGCGTGATTGACCTCGAGGTTCAGCCGGTACTCGTCGGCGAGATCATGGCGCTGGAGAAATCCGACGACGGTCGCGGCGTCGTAGTCGTACTGGTGCTTCGTAGGCTCCTGCGGTTTCGGCTCGATGAGCAGCGTGCCCTTGAAGCCGATCCGCTCCTTGTGTTCCGCGACCAGCGCCAGGAACCGTGCGAACTGGGCTTCTTCTCGGCTGAGGTCGGTGTTGAGCAGCGTCTCATAGCCCTCACGCCCGCCCCACAGTACGTAGTTCGCGCCACCCAGCCGGTGTGTGACCTCGAGCATCGTCTTGACCTGTGCGGCGGCGTAGGCGAACACGTCGGGATCGGGATTCGTGGCGGCGCCCGCCGCGTAGCGCGGGTGTCCGAAGAGGTTCGCGGTGCCCCAGAGCAGCCGTGCCCCGGTGCGCGCCATGTGTCCTTCGATCTGCGACACGCTGGCGTTGAGGTTCGCGCGCGTCTCCGAGTAGGTTCGGCCCTCGGGCGCGACATCACGATCGTGAAAGGTGAAGAACGGGACGCCGAGCTTGTCGATGAACTCGAACGCCGCGTCGAGCTTCGCCCGCGAGGCGGTCGCCGCGTCTTGGCCCGCGGTGAGCCAGGGACGATCGAAGGTGCCAACACCGAAGACGTCGGAGCCCGGCCAGTTGAACGAATGCCAGAGGCAGACCGCAACGCGGAGCTGGTCCTCCATCCTCTTCCCAAGCACCTCGCGGTCGGGCTGGTAGACGGCATAGGACAGTGGATCGGAGGACTCGGGCCCGCCATACCCGATGCGCCCCGGCACTTCGGTAAAGAAGTCGCCGCTCACGCCGATCCTCCTGCGCGGACTCCTGGCTTACGTAGTTGCGATGATGCGGATGCTGATCATGGTGCGACAGCGCGGACAGTTGAGCGCGGCGAGCGATGGCTCGGCTTGTCCGAAACCGCGAACGAACCGCAGTCCGTCGGCCTCCGACAGCTTCCGCTTGCATTCGGGACAGCGCACCTCGCCACCCTCCAGCTCGGCGTGCGTTGCCTGCAGGTCCGCGAAGCCGATCTTCTTCTTTCGTCCCATTTAGCGGCGCCCTCTCATTCGGCGCGCGGACGACGGACGCGGTCGGCTGGCGCGTGGGCCGGCGACCTCAGTACCGCGGGGCGCCGCAGCCTGCGCCGGAGTCCGGCTCCGCAACGCCAGCGGCTCGCGGCGAAAGGGGACCTTCGCCAGGCGCCTGATGTCTTCGAAGTCCTTGCGCTGCATCTCGTTCACAAAGGTGTACGCGATACCGCGGCGACCCGCACGCCCGGTTCGACCGACGCGGTGGACGTAGGTGTCGGCGTTCTCCGGCAGATCGAAGTTCACGACGTGCCCGATGTCGTCCACGTGGAGGCCACGAGCGGCGAGGTTCGTGGCGACGAGGGTCGGGATCCTTCCGCGGCGAAACCCCTCGAGAACGCGCTCGCGCTCGCGCTGCCCGACGTTGCCGTGCAGCGCGCGGGCGGGCCGCCCGAGGCGATCGAGCGCCTTCACGAGCTTGTCGGCGCCGTGCTTCGTCCGTCGGAACACGAGCGTGCGCTCGACACCAGACCGCCCGAGAAGCTCGTGGAGCGCCGCGACCTTGTCGACTTCGCGCACCTCGATCCAGGCCTGATCGATCGCCTCGACCGTCGGCCGCTCGGGATCCACCGCGACCATGGCGGGGTCCCTCGTGTACCTCTTGGCGATCGCGCGAACATCGGCCGTGAGCGTCGCTGAGAAGAGCGCGGTCTGCCGTGGTCCCGAAAGGAGCCCGACGATCCGCGCGATGTCCGGCGCGAAGCCGAGGTCGAGGAGGCGATCGGCTTCGTCGAGGATAAGGACGCGGACTTTCGAGAGATCCAGAGACCGCCGCGCCACGAGGTCGATCAAGCGACCGGGCGTCGCGACCGCGACATGGATACCGCGCCGGAGTGCGCTCTCCTGGTCACGGTAGCCGACACCTCCGTAGAGCGCGGCGACGCGCGCCGAGCGGCCCCGCCCGAGTGCCTCGAAGTCCGCAGCGACCTGCGAGCAGAGCTCCCGCGTCGGGACGATGACCAGCGCGAACGGGGCCGTGGCGCGGCCATCGACGCGCTCGAGGATCGGGAGCGCGAACGCGCCCGTCTTCCCGGTGCCGGTCTGCGCCTGGGCGAAGAGATCACGGCCCGCGCGCAGGTGCGGGATCGCGAGCTCCTGCACGGCCGTGAGGCTCGTCCAGCCGAGCCCTCGTGTAGCTCGGTCGAGGTCTGGGGCAAGTGCGATCAAGGCGAGGGTTCCTTCCGTGGGGCTACAAAAAAGCGGGCCGCCTTGCGCGGTCCGTCACATACCTCTTCTGGATGCCCGAATGTTCTCTGTACAGCATAGCCGACGTAAATCGTGCTGTCGCCGGAGCAGATAGCGGTCCGTACCTTCCTTTCCGCGAACGGAAAGAGGAGGTCATCGAAGTGAAGAGGCTGGTTCTCATCGTTGGGCTCATCGCGGTCGTCATGCTCGGATCCTTCGCGGCGGTTCCGGTCAAGAGCACTGACACCAGTGCGGGCTATGTTGGCGGCTCCGATTCCCAGGTCGCGCCGGCGCGCAGCG
>VBIL01000209.1 GCA_005879975.1 Chloroflexota bacterium | reverse complement strand
GTCCACGGCAAGAAGAGGAAGCCGAGCAGAGGCCAGAGGAACGTGTCGAAGGCGCGGTTCAGGTAGTTCGTGAATATCCATAAGAGCGCGAGGACGACACGCGGGCCGAGGAACGCCAGGAGCACGAGCACGCAACACATCGGCGGCATGGTGTCACAAGCGGAAGGTGCGGGCGTGACACCATTGAGGAATGCGAGCGATCGAGGGAGCGCACCTCATTCCGGGCGCGCATATCCACGAGCCTCCCACTTCGGAGCGCCCCCAGCCCGGTTCCGGCGGCGCGGTGATCCGCGGAAAGGCGCTGATCTTCTGGGACCCGAAGGTCCCGGGGAAGAAGCTCGATGCGATCGACACCGACCAGATCACGCCGGCCGACGACTGCGTGTCGGAGAGCCTCGACACGCTCGACCAGCGCTGGAAGGCCGGATCCTTCCGGCATCTCATGCCGGACTTCCGCGCGCGCGTGCATCGCGGGGAAACCTTCATCGTCGCCGGCGATCGCTTCGCCATCGGGAGCTCGCGCGAGATGAGCCCTGCCGGGCTCAAAGGCGTCGCCGACGAGGCGGGGCGTGAGATGGTCATCGTGTGCGGCGCGGCGATGGGCGACATCTTCCGCCGCAACGCGCTCAACCTCGGGCTGCACGTGGTGCAGAGCCGCGAGGCGGTCGAGGACGCGCAGGAGGGCGACGTCTTCGCGTTCGAACAACCGACCCGCCGGCTGACCAACGAGACACGAGGCAAGAGCTACGAACCCGCGGCGCTCTCACCGCAGGAAGAGGAGATCCGCCGCTCGGGCGGGATCATGAAGATCGGCCGGCGCGAGTTTCCTGACTCGGTGCGGCGAGTGCCCGAGATCCGCTGGCCCGAAGCGGCGACGGCGCGAGGCCTCACGTCGACAGAGCAGATCCTGTGGGCGCATCGCGTCGACAAGGACGCCGAGGTGCGGCCGGGCGCGACCCTGCGGGTGTACGCAGACCTCCTGCCCGCTTCGGACGGCACGGCGCCCTTCTCGATCCATACGTTCAACGAGATCACCGGTGGGGACGTGATCCGACCGCGGCAGATCGCCATCGCGAACGACCACTTCGTCTTCAACCACCGTGAGGCCGACGACAAGCAGACCGAGATCGGACGGCAGTTCGCGGAGCGCCACGGGGTCGAGCGTCCGTACTACGCGACGCCTGGCGATGGGATCTTCCATTTCTATTTCCCGGAGCAGGGGCTTGTCGTGCCGGGTGCGCTCATCCCCGGCGCCGACTCGCACAGTCGCGCGTACGGCGCGTACGGCGCCCTTGGGTACGGGGTGGGCTCGACGACGCTGGGCTTCGGCTGGGCGACGGGCTACGTCTACTTCACCGTCGCGAAGCAGCGACGCGTTGTGTTCACGGGAAAGCTTCAGCCGTGGGTGAGCGGCAAGGATGTCGTGCTCGCGCTGCTCGCGCGCTGGGGCGCCAAGCAGTCGCAGGGGATGAGCGTTGAGTTCGTCGACGGCGCGAAGCAGCTCCCGATGAGCTACCGCAACACGATCGCGAACATGATGGCCGAGGGCGAGGCGCTGAACGGGATTTTCGCGCCTGATGAGATCACCTACGCGTGGTTCCGCGAGAAGGGGTTGATCGACCTCCCCTACCCGCGGTTCGCGCCGGGCAAGGACGCGCGGTACGAGATGGACGAGACGCTCGACCTCTCCGAGGTCGTGCCGCTCATCGCGAAGCCATTCAGCCCGGCGAACGCATTCCCCGCGACCGACGTCGCGCGCGAGCGCGTCACCTTCGACAAGGCCTTCATCGGCTCGTGCACCAACGGTGGGTACGGCGATCTGCTGGAGGCGGCGCTGGTGCTGCGCGCCGCGCGCGCCAAGGGAGCGTCGCGGGCCACGAAGGAGCTCGTGGTGTTCCCGGGCTCAGGTGGCGTGAAGCGCGACATCGAGAAGACCGACCCGCGTCTCGGCGGCGAATCGATCGCGAGCGTGTTCCGCACGGCGGGGGCCGAGATCCGCGAATCGTGGTGCGGTCCCTGTTTCGGGCAGGGACCGGATGCACTGAAGAAGGGCGAGAGCGCGATCACCTCGTTCAACCGCAACTGGGCGAACCGGATGGGCGTGGGCGGAATGGGCTATCTCGCGAGCCCGGCGGTCGTCGCCTCCTCGGCGCTCCTCGGTTATATGGGGCCGCCGAGCGAGCTCGGTATCGAGTGGAAGGCGGAGCGTTTCGTCTGATCGTTAGTCCCCCATTC
>VBIL01000081.1:24353-36643 GCA_005879975.1 Chloroflexota bacterium | reverse complement strand
CCAGCTCTTGATGGCCGTGATCGATGCTTGATCGTTGGGCCCATCGAAAATGCCTAGGCCCTGGATGCAGCGGTACTCGGTCCCCGATCGGCCGACTCCATGAAGCTGCACAGCTCCACCGAAGGCATCGACCAGCTTATTGGCCTGAACGTGCAAGCCCGCGGGGCTGGCGGCCGCGGGAACAGAGAACTCGAATAGGAGGAGCGCGAGGGCGCACGCCACCGTTACCGCGACAGGCCGAACCCGAATGAGCAGGTCCATTCCCAAAACCGCCACGCATCTCTCTCGTCATTGCGGCGTGGCGCCCCGACATTTCCAGGGGGCTGCATTTTGCGAGCCAGGCCCTGCAGGCTCGGACCTCAGACGAGCGAGCCTTCGTCAATGTGGCGCAGGTACCTGCGAGAGGTCGGCGAGTCGATGACTTCGTAAGCTGCCAACCGCCGCTGTGGTGCGCGTGTTGGGTCAGACGAACGCGATGAGCCGCGCCGCCGTAACCGTGCTTACCCACCCGATGATCGCAATGCCTCCGGCCACTCGTGCGGCCAGTGGAGGAATGACCGCGTCAGCCCACGACCGAGCGCTGGTGTCCTCATCACAAGCTCATACAGTGATCGACCCTCAGCCTTTCCTTGGTTGAATGAACCTTTCGGCTGATTCGGCAACTCTGTAGAAGGTGACACGCCTGCGCCTGACGCTCATCGCGGCTATCGCGGTCTTGTCGGTCGCGGTCGCCGCGGGCGCTCGGCCCACTGGCGAAGAGCCCGCGCCGATCGCACCCAGTCCATCGCCTGTGGCGGCCGTGCCCACTCGTCCGGAACAGCCGCTTACCCCACTCACCTGCGACGCTCGCGTGCCCGGGACGGATAGGATCGCGTACGCGGCGGTGCTCTCACCAGACCAATCCCTCGTTGCGCTCGCGACGGACGAGGGTCGCGTTGGCGGCTTGACCAAGGTCGCTCCGGATCTCGAGAAACGACGGATCCAGCTCTTCGATCGGACAAGTCATGAGCTGACCGACCTCACTCGAGGTGCGGCCCCGATCGTGTGGTCGCCGGACGGGACGCGCGTGGCGTTCTTCGAACCGCAGGGTGGCGGCGTGCAGGTGTCCACCGATCTCATCGTCTATGACGTGATCTCGCGACGCGAGCTCACCCGTGTGCGTCCTGAGCCGTTCAACCCGGCGGCTCGGGTGGGCTGGCGCGGAGATGAGCTTCTCTACCAGGTCGCGTCGACGCTGCGGGGCTGGAGTCCACGCGGCGATCGCGCGGTCCTGCATTTCGAGGGAGCTCCCGACGTGCTAGTCAGCGCCGACGGGGAGGCTGTCGCCGCGGCGACCTTTGGTGCGGACTACTCGCACGCAACGGAGCTCTCCATATTCGACGTCGCGACCGGCCGGCGTGAGCTCCTGCGAGACGTATGGCGCTACGCCTGGTCACCGGCAGGGCATCGTTTGCTGGTCTCGTATCTGGATCGCTCGGAAATCCGCGACGAGGATGGGGCTGTAAGAAGCTATGACTACCCCCTGCACCACTGGGCCTGGCAGTGGAGCGTGGACGGTCGGCGTCCAGTCTTCGCGGAACCCGGACCCGTGCAGCCAGCCACCGAGTCAATTGGTCCGCTGCGATCGTTCATCACGATCGATAGGAAGCCCGCCGGCCTTGCGCTGCCGTACGCCGTCGCGACCGGCGCTCTCACCCGCGATCACCAGCTCGTCGGCACGTACGGGGACGGCTGGGGCCCGCGGACCTTCGCGCTCTACGATTGCCACGAGGCCGCGCCGCCGAGCGCCGAGCGTCCGGCGACTCAGACCCTCTACTACCCCGAGACCACTGAGCGGTGGGCTGCTGACCGCTCGGGATCGCTGCCGCCGCGATGGCGCGAGTGGCTCGGGCAGGATCTCGCCGATGCCGGCCTGCATCCCCTCGGGCTGGAGCTCGTACGGCCGATCCCAAACCTCGGTCCGCCAGCGCAAACGTGTTCGGCCGGAGTCCCCTGCCCCAACGGGTTCGTGCTCGCGATCACCGTCCCATACGGCGAGCGCGAGCGTGGCTTCGCCCGCTGCTTCCAGCGCGGCGATGGCGTCACGTACATTCCGGCTGCCTCGCTCGCGGGACTTCCGCAGGCGAACTGCATCGCTCTCTAGCGCCATTCTCTAGGCTCGGCCGGCGTGCGCTGGCCTCAGGTCATCGTTCCGCTCCGGCATCGCGACTTCCGGCTGCTCTGGACCGGCCAGACCGTATCCAGCTTTGGCAACGCCGTCCGGAGCGTCGCGCTCCCCTTCCAGCTCCTCGCGCTCGGCGCGTCGCCGCTCCAGCTCGGCGGCGCCGTGGGCATCAACACCGCGACGAGCGTCGCGTTCTTGCTGCTCGGCGGAGCTGTCGCCGACCGTTTCCCGCGTCGCGTGCTCATCCTGGCGAGCGATCTGCTCGGCGGCTGCGTCGTCGGTGTCATCGCGCTGCTCTCGGCGGCTGGGCAGCTGCGCATCGAGCACGTCTACATCGCAGCCGTGGGCCTGGGTGCGGCCGATGCTTTTCAGTCGCCCGCGTACAGCGCGATCATCGCTGACCTCGTTCCCGCCAACATCCTCCGCGCGGGAAACGCGGCTCGGCTCCTCGGTCGCAGTCTCGCACGGATCGTGGGTCCAACGGTCGGCGGTCTGGTGGTCGCGCTTGCCGGCCCTGCGCCGGCGTTCGGCATCGATGCGCTCACCTTCCTCTTCAGCTTCGCCACGCTGCTGCTCGCGAACCCACCGCGCCGGGCGAACGCGGCGCAGGCGTCGATCCTGCGCGAGATCCGCCAGGGCTTCGCTTACGTCTTCTCGCTTCCGTGGCTCTGGACCACGAACCTCTACTTCATGCTGGTGAACGTCGCGTATGCGGGACAGTCCGGCGTCATGACACCGCTCCTCGTGCGCGACGGCCTTGGCGGCGGCGCGGAGATGTACGGAACGATCACCGCTGCCTACGGCGTTGGCACCATCGTCGCGAGCTTCGTCGTCGCTCAGCTCGTCTTGCGCCGTCCGGGGAGGCCGATGTTCGCGTTCGAGCTTCTCGCCGGCCTCTCGGTCCTGGCCATCGGGCTCGTCCCGACCCTCCCCGCGGTCGTGGCACTGATGGCGCTCGTAGGCGTCGGCCTCTCGTCGTCGACGGTCATCTGGCAGGCGATGCTGCAGCGGCACGTGCCCGAACGAATGCTGGGACGCGTCTCGAGCATCGATCTGCTCGGGAATTCGGTGATCAATCCGATCGCGCCAATCGCCGCCGCGGCGCTCGTGGGTTCCATCGGGCCGGCCGGCACCTTCGTGGTCGCCGGCACCTACGCCATCGCGTTCGCGTCGGTCGGCCTGGTCGCCTCGCCGCTTCTGCGCATCGAGGAATCCGGTGGAGAAGAAAAGATCATCGAGTCAGGCCGACTCGGGTGATGCGCGTCTCAGGGTGTTGGCTCATCGAGGAACGGGATGACCGCCGACGCCAGCGCGGGAGCGCTGCCGATCGCGTAGTGCGTCAGACCCGGCAGGATGGCGAGCTGTGACTTCGGACGCCCGGAACCATCCCAACCCCCGTCTCGCTTACCGCCGCCGAGAAGCCCAAAGACCTCCACGGCGTGCGCGGGGGGGAAGATGTCGGCATCCCCGGCGACCACCATCGTCCTCGCCTTGATCCGCGGGATCTCCTTCGAGAAGTCAAAGTCCTTCTTCATCGCCTCGCCGATCTTGCCGAGGAGCCGCGGCCAATCTTCGGGCCTCGGCGCGATGCTGGCGTATAGCTGGTACATCGGGGTCTGCTTCATCGCCTCGGCTGCCGCTGGAGTCACCTGCCCTTGCTGAGCCAGGATGTCGGGATAGAACGCATCGCGCCTGATCGGGGTTGAGACCACCACGAGCTTGCCCACGAGCTCCGGGTGGCGGAGGGCCAACAGGAGCGCGACACCGCCGCCCAGCGAGTACCCCATCACGTCGGGCCGTTCGAGTTTCAGATGCTTGATCAATGCCGCGATGTCGTCGGCCATCAGCTCCGTGCTGAGCGGCCGATCGATGTCGGCCGTCCGTCCGTGCCCCTGCAGATCGACCGCGACGACCTGGCGGCCTCTAGCGAGCGCCGGCAGGTTTGGCCCGAACATCGAGATCGCACCCAGACCGCCGTGAAGTAGGACCAGGGGGTGGCCCGTTCCCTGGGTCTCGTAATAGAGCTTGATGCCGTTGACGTCTGCGTACGCGCCGACGCCCTTCGTCTTGCCTCCCCATTCCCCTTGCGCCTCGCGCTTGCCCTCTTGCTGGGGAAGGGTGTCTTCGGTCGAAGTGGAACGCATTCCTGTGTCTCCTCTTTCGCAGTTGAGCGCAAGACCCTAGCCTCGCGTCTCTAATCGTCTCCCGAACACCACTCCCGAGCAAACGTCACTGATGGCCGCCGCAGTACCGCGCGGCGGAACATCCCTGGCGTATCGCGGCAACATCTGGCGCCTCTTCGCTGTTCAGGCGCTCCTCATGTTCATCCTCTGGGTACCAATCTGGGTGGTCTTCCTGCAGCGAAAGGGCCTTGGTCTGACCCAGATCGGGCTGCTCGAAGGATTCGCGTGGGTCCTCACCGCGGCGCTCGAGGTGCCCAGCGGCGCGATCGCTGACCGCTTTGGTCGCAAAGCGTCGATCGCGATGGGAGCGTTCCTCTACTCGGTCGCGATGTTCCTCATTCTCGCCGAGGCGCTGTCGCCCGCATTCCTTCTGGGCTACGCGCTGTGGAACTCGTCGACGGCGTTCGTCAGCGGCGCGGACTCGGCACTCCTGTACGACAGCCTCAAAGCCGGGGGGCGCACGTCCGAGGCGGCCAAGCAATCCGGGCGCTATGCGGCGATCCAGCAGGCGTCACAGGGCGTCGCGTCGGTGATCGGTGCGGCGATCGCGACGATCGATATGACGCTGTGCTTCACGATCTGCGGGCTGGGCGGCCTCGTCGCGACGGCGCTCGTGCTTACCGTGAAGGAGCCGCCAAGACTCGAGGACGATGCTGAGAGCCCGCTCGGCTACTGGAAGACCCTGCGCGCCGCGATCGGTATCGCCGCGCGCCGTCCGGTCATCCGTGCTCTGCTGCTGCTCAACGCGACGATCCTCGTGGTGCCGCTCGTCGTGTACTACGTGCTCCTTCAGCCCTATGCCCTCGGCGTCGGGGTGCCACTCGCATCCCTCGGCATCGTCGTGGTCGCCGTGCAGGTGACCACGGTCGCGGCTTCGTGGCTCGCGCACAGACTCGGCGGACGTGTGGAGCTCACGACCATCGTGGCTGTAGGTGTCGCGATACTGCTCGGTGCGACCGGCGTGCTCGGCGCGTTCCCTTCCATTCCGTCGATCGCGCTCATGCTCGCGGTCGCGCTCGTCCCTGCGCTCGTCGGACCGCTCATGTCCGCGCGAATCAACGGCCTCATCCCAAGCGGGCAACGCGCGACGATCCTCTCGCTCGGCGCGCTCTTGTTCGAGCTCGGCCTGGCGGTGGCGATGCCGCTCCTGCTCGCGTTCGCGGACAGACTTGGCGCGCCGGCCGCGATCAGCCTCTCCGCGGTGTTCTTCGCGATCACCGTCATTCCGCTGCTCTTGGTGTGGCGCACGGCCGAGCGTCGCCTGGTGCCGGCCGCGCCTACGACGTGAGGTGGTCCGTCGCCGCGGCGGACGTATGCTCGGCCCGCGCGAACGTGGGGAGGTGCCGGGTGTCGGAGCAGGGCAACAGGGCGATCGTGGAGCGATATGCGCGCGCGCTTCCGAGCGACTTCGCGACGCTTGCCAGTCTTCGCCATCCGGACTTCGTAGAGGATTGGCCGCAGTCCGGTGAGCGCATCCGGGGGCACGCAAACTATCAGGCCATCCACGAGAATTACCCTGGCGGATTGCCTGACCTCAAACCTCGCCGGATCCTCGGCAGCGAGGATCGGTGGGTCGTGACTCCGACCTTCACGCCGCTCCGCATCGTCGGGACCGGCGACGTGTACGTCATCCACAGCGCCGGCGCATATGGCGGAGGCGACACCGTCCAGGCCGTGGTGATCGTCGAGCTCCGCGATGGCAAGGTTGCCAAACAGACGACGTTCTTCGCGCTGGCATTCGAGGCGCCGGCGTGGCGCGCGCGCTGGGTCGAGCGGATCTAGCCGCGCCCCGCGGCCGGCGGGAAGTGCGCGCTGGCTCGATGCGCGGGAGTGACTACGATTTCGGCGCGACGATCGGATTCCTGAGCTTTCCCACGCCTTCGACCTCGACCTCGACGACATCGCCGACGCGCATGAACTCAGGCGGGGTGCGCGCGAATCCGACACCCGGCGGTGTGCCGGTCAGGATCAGGTCCCCGGCGACCAGCTCGAGGCCTGCCGAGAGCTCTTCGATGATCCGCGGAATCGGGAAGACCATATGACGCGTGCTTGAGTCCTGCTTCACGATGCCATTCACGCGAGTGCCGAGATGCAACGAGTGCGGATTCGGGATCTCATCGGCGGTCACGATCCAGGGACCCATCGGTAAGTGTGTGTCGAAATTCTTGCCCTTGAACCACTGACCGCCGTGTCGGTGGAGCTGCACATCGCGCACCGAGATGTCGTTGGCGACCGTGTATCCGAAGACATGCGACAACCCGTCCGCCGCGTCGATGTCCCTGCCGCCGCGTCCGATGACGACCGCGAGCTCGACTTCCCAATCGAGCTCAGTTGAATGCGGCGACGGAAACAGGACGCCGGCCTCGGAGCCGATGATCGTGTTTGGTCCTTTGCTGAACAGCGCTGGATGCTCGGGTAGTTCGCTCGGGGCAGCGCTTCCATGGACCAGCCGACCTTCCTCGAAGTGGTCCGAGTAGTTCCAACCCACGCAGAAGACGTCGCGGCGTGGCAGCGGAATCGGTGCGAGCAGCCTCATCGCGCTCGCCGACGTACCGCCGCGTGCCTTGGCCGCCTGCGCGCGGGCGCGCGACCAAAGCGTTTCGCCCGCTTCGATGAAGGCTCGCATCTCGCCGGGCGACCCCGGGACGAGCGACGACAACGGAACGAGCGACTGGTCGGCACCCACGACCGCGAGCCCCGCGGTCGTGGTGGCTATGCGCACTACGTCCTTCCGCGCAATCGAGAGTCCTGCGCCGCGCCGAGGAGCGTCGCGGCGTTCTGCCGCAGGATCGCGTCGCGCTCCCCGTCCTGGAGGACCGCTGAGGTCGTGATCCGGCGGACCGGGTCGTCCACGACCATCGGCGCCGGCCAATCCGTCCCGAAGAGGACCCGCTCGGAACCGACCATGTCCAAAAGAAACCGGAGGTTGCGGTCGGTATACGTGACGGTGTCGTAGAAAAAGCGACGGAGGTAGGTGCTCGGCTGGTCACGTGACGCGCCCCGCATCGCTGGAAATGCCTGCCAGCCCTTGTCCATTCGATCGACGGCGTAGGGAACGTAGCCTCCGGCATGAGCAAGACAGACCATCAGGCGCGGGTACTTGTCGATGACGCCGCCGTAAACGAGACAACCGAAGGTCAAAGTCCGATCGACGAGGTTGCCGACCGAGTTCAGGAGGAAGAACTTCTGAGTGCGATAGGAGACCGAGGTCGGCCGGCCCTGGTGAACGAAGATGAAAGCCCGAAGGTGTTCGGCCGCCGACCAGAATGGGTCGAAGACTGCATGGTCGTAGGTCAGATTGTTGACGTGATCATCGATCATGAAGCCCCGGAGCCCAAGCTCCCCGGTGGCTCGCTCCATCTCCTCGATCGTCCGCTCGACGTCTTGCATCGGCAAGGTGCCGAGACCCATGAACCGATCGGGATGATCGCGGACCATCTCCGCGACCTCGTCGTTGCACTCACTCGCGATCTTGGCCGTCACTTCCGGCTCGCGGTGGTACTGGTAGAAGCAATCGGTCGGGGAAAGCAGCTGGACGTCGACCCCAAGCCTGTCCATCTCCTCGATCCGGCGTTCGGGCGGCCAGCGATTCTTCAGGTTCTCAAGCTCGCCGTCCGCTGGCGTCAGGCCATACCAGTCCGACCCCGAAAGCACGGCCTTCTGGAAGCGCTGCGGCGTGACGTGGGCGTGGACGTCGATGACCCGTCCCGCCCGAGCATTCGTCAGCTGCCCCGCATGAGGTGCGACAAGCGAGCGGTCCACTCGTACTTGGTGACTGGTGCGACGACCCGCATGGCGTTCGCGAACAGCTCACCCTTCAGAAGCTTCTCCGTCGCGCCGCGATCCGCGACCTGGACGTCGTACAGCCAGTCATAGTCCGTCTTCAGCGTGCCGACGTTCTTGCCGATCGTGACGAGCTCGACTCCCGGCGCGCTCTCGAGCTGGCGGACCGCATCCAACGCTTTCTGGCGCTGGCTTTCGCTCGCGTCATCAGCCCACACAAACATCGCGGTGTGCCGGATCTTGCCCTTCTTGGTCCGAGGTCCGCCTTCGTAATACCAATCGACGCGAGCGGTGAGCTCAGGTTCGTTGATCGACGCGTTGAACTCGCCGACCAGGTGATGGACGTTATCGGCGTTGTAGCGGTCAAGCCCGGCCTTGTCGTCGAAGTCGAGATGAAGTGCGACGTCGTAGTTCGACGGCGGTCCCTCCGGCCGCCGGCGCCAGCGGGGTGTTCGCTTCGAGGGCCTCACTTCGCGCAGTGGGGTCGAGCCGCCGAAGAGATCTTCGCCGTAATCGCCGGCCACCGGGCCATCGCACTCGGACTGAAGAAAGGCCAGGCCTTTGAGCATCTCGAACCGCTGTTCAGGGGTCGTCGTGTCTCGATGGATGAAGAACGCCGTATGCCGCAACACCTTCCCGTTACCTCCTCAGGCGTGTAGATGCCACCCAAACACAGAGGAATGCGGCCAGCCCGACCCGCCGGTGGACTATATCGTCTCCGGAGGACCGCGGACGACGGGCCGGCGCACGACCGTGGCTCGTCAATCGACGTCGAGGCTCAGCCGCGAATGCCACTCGTGGCGACGCCGCGGATCCAGTAGCGCTGGAAGATGAGGAAAAGCGTCGCGAGCGGGATCGTGGCCACCGCGGAGATCGCCATGACCGCCGGAAAGTTCGACAGCTCTCCGGCCTGGAACGACTGGACCCCGAGCGGCACCGTTTTCATCTCACTGGAGTTGACGATCAGGAACGGCCACACGAATTCGTCCCACGTGGCCTGAAACATGAAGATCGCGAGGGTCACGATGGCCGGCCAGGCATTCGGGATCGCGATCGTGAAGAACGTCCGGAGGTGGCCGGCGCCGTCGACCCGCGCGGCGTCGACGAGCTCGCTCGGCAACGACAAGAAATACTGGCGCATCAGCAGGACCCCGAAGGCGTCGGCGACCACGGGCACGATCAAGCCGGCGTAGCTGTTCTCCCAACCCAGGCTCTTCACGGTCAGCCAGAGCGGGATCATGATCACCTCGAGCGGCAGGATCAGCGTCACGAGGATCACCCAGAACAGCATCTGACGACCACCGAACCGGTACTTCGCGAGGCCGTAACCGGCCCAGCTCGCCAGCAGGACGTGAACGGCTGTCACGGTGCCCGCGACGATGCCGCTGTTGAGGAAGTACCGCCGGAAATCGTATGCGCCGAGCGCGGTGGGGTAATTGCGGAACTGTGGGTCGGTGGGTACGTACCTCCGATCAGGATCCGCGACTGGAGACGGTGTCCAAACATCGGCCTAGATCAATCATCCGTCCGGAAGATCCGGACGCTTATGGCGGTCAGGATGATGATCAGGACCAGCAAGACGATCGCCCCCGCACTCGCGTAGCCGAACCTCGAGAAGCGGAAGCCCATCTCGTAGATAAAGAGCGACAGCGTCCGGCTGGCGTTGTCCGGCCCGCCGTTCGTCATGACCAGCATGAAGACGAGGTTCTTCGCGGTCAGGGTCATGGCGAAGACAACGACGACGAGGATGGTCGGCTTCAGCCTCGGGATCGTGACGTAGCGGAATTGATGGAGCATCGACGCGCCGTCGACCTTGGCCGCCTCGTAGAGCTCCTCCGGGATCGTCTGAAGACCCGCCAGGAAAATCACGATGCACAGAGGGACGATCCGCCAGGAAGTGGAAATGATGAACGCCGGGATGACCGCGCCGGTCGAGGTGAGCCAGTTGATCGGTTCGAAGCCGAGGGGCTGGACCACGGCGGTGTTCACGAGCCCGTACGGGTGGAAGAGGAACTGCCACAGGATCGGCACCACGATGATCGGGATGATCGCCGGGAAGAACAGCATGACCCTGAACAGGCCGCGGCCCTTGATCTTCTGATTGAGCAGCAGCGCGATCGCGAGCGAGATGATCACGACAGGCAGGACCGTGCCAAATACGTAGTAGCCCGTGATCGTCAGAGCACGCGCGAACTGCGGGTCGCGGCTGAGGCTGACGTAGTTGGCGAGCCCGACGAAATCGGACGTGTGAGAGACCGGGCTCGTATTCGTGAAGCTCAGCCAGATCGCGTAGAGGACCGGCCAGAACTTAAAGGCCGCGAAGAGCGTGAGAATCGGAAGGACGAACAGGAATCCCCAGAAGGGCTGAGCCGGTCCGAACCAGCTCCCGAGGATTCGCCCGAGGGGCCCTCGCAGCTTCCGTCGCCGGGTGACCGGCTGTGCCGCCACGGTCATCGGTCTCGCGCGACGGCGGCCCCTGTCACATCACATCCCTATCAGGCGAGCCGGGTTCCCGGACAGGATTGCTGCCTTCTCGGCGGCGGTCAGGGACGCGAGCCCGTTGATCCAGTGCACCGCGTCGGTGATCACCATCGGCGCCGGATAGTCGGTCCCGAACACGACTCGGTCGATTCCCACGGTATCCACCAAGAAACGAAGGGTTGCGCCCGTGTACGTGCAGCAGTCGTAATAGAAGCTGCGGAGGTAGGCGCTCGGCGGCCGGGTTGCGGGACCTCTGTCGGCCGTCCGCTCGAGAAGCTCTCGCTCGGCGCCGAACTCGCCACCGAGCGCGACAGCAGGATCGACGCCTTCCTTCACGAGCTCGCGCGCCGCCTCCCACGCCTTGTCCATTCGCGCGATGCCGAAGGCTGTGTAGCCTCCCGCATGCCCCAAGAGCAGCTTCAGCTTCGGGTGCCGGTCGATGACGCCCCCGCCGACGATCGCACCGAACGTCAGCGCGCGCTCGGTCAGGTTTCCCACCGAGTTGTCGAGGTGGTACCTATCGATTCGCGCGATGACGACGGTGTCGCTGCCCTGGTGGAAGAAGACGACAGCGCCAAGCTGCTCGGCCGCCTCCCAAAACGGTCTGAACTCCGGCTCATCGAAGGTACGGCCGTTGACGTGGTCATTGACCATCACACCCTTGAAGTGGAGCTCGACCATCACCCGCTCGAGCTCCGCGACCGCGGCGCGAACGTCTTGCATCGGCAACGTCGCGAAGCCGGCAAAACGGTCCGGGTGGGCAGTGCACATGTCGGCGATCTCGTCGTTGCAGTCGCGGGCGATCACGCTCGTCGTGGTGGGATCGTTGCCGTACTGGTAGAAGCCTGCGTTCGGCGAGATCACCTGCATATCGACACCCAGCGCATCCATGTCCGCAAGTCGCTCGTCGGTGGTTCGCCGGAATCCGGCCACCTGCAGCTCGCCGGTACGGGACGTTAGTCCGTGCCACTCCCCGGTCGCACGGATCGCCGCCTGAAACCGCTGCGGTGTGAGGTGGGCATGAAGATCGATGACCGGCATGCGCTCACCAGGTCCGGAATCGCCTTCCCGGGCGGGTCGCCGTGCGCGCCCGCCCGGGAAACGTATCGACGTCCAGTTCTGATCGCCCTACTTACCGATGGCGCTGTTGTATTCAGCTTGGGCCGCGGCGAGGCTCTGCGCTGGGTCGGCGTTGTTGAGGGCCACCCTCGAGACGGCGTTCGCCAGGGCCGCCTGCAGCGCGTTGTAGTTCTTCGTTCGCGGCAGAGGGTACGCACCCTCGATGACCTTGATGGCCGTGTCGAGGAACGGTGTCGACGCGACCTTCGGATCCTTGTACCAGTCCTTCAGCGGCTGGATCGAGCCGGTGTTGTTGAAGTGCTCGACGGCTCGCCCCGGATCGCTCAGCGTGAAGTGGATGTAATCCCAGGCAACGAACTTCTTGGTGTCGCTGATGTTCTTGTTGACGGCGTAGTTGAACGAGTACTTGATGCTGCCCGGTTTGCCCGAGATCGTCGGCAGCTCGGCGAACGTGATGTTGTCCTTCAGCGCGGGATTCAGACGAATCGCGAAGCTCATGGCGTTCAGCCCGCCGTAGGACATGACGTCCTGCTCGTCGGCAAAGTCCTGGTACGGCGACGGCTGCACGTTCTTGCTGATCTGTGGCGCGACGACGGTCT
>VBIL01000081.1:20561-24250 GCA_005879975.1 Chloroflexota bacterium | reverse complement strand
CTTCTTCAGCTTGCTCTGGAGCGCGGCTACCTGGTCCCAGGTCTTGGGGATGTCCGTCTGAAGGGAAAGGCCGGCGGCCGTGAACTTCTTGTTGTTGATGAGTAGGCCCCAGGACGGCTGCGAGAACGGCAGCAGGTAGACCGTCCCGTTTCGGGTCATCGCGTCGAGCGACTTCGGAACGTAGAGGTCCTGGATTCCCTTCTGGTCCTTCACTCCGAAAGCCTCGGGGATAGCCGGCGCCAGCCAACCGCCCTGGTAGAACGTCTCGATCCAGGGCTCGTACACCGTAAAGAGGTCGGGCCCGGAATTGGCCGGCAGCTGGACGGTGAGCTTGTCGAACGCGGGGCCCAGCGGCGTCAGCTGCGGATCGATGGTGACGTTCGGATGCAGGGCGTGATATTCGGCCGCCCACTTCTTCTCGAGGTCATTCGACGGCTGCTCGTCGCTTCCGAACATCGTGAGGGTGATCTGCTCGGTCGGATATTTGAACGCCGCGGCTCCGGAAGCAGCCGCCTGCGTCGCCGGCGCTTGCGAGGGTGACGTCGGTGTGCCTGCGCACGCGCTTGCAACGAGTGCGGCAGCTACACCTAGGGCAACGCGCTTGAACCACGTGTGTCGCATCTGGATCCCTCCCCGCTTTTCCTGTTCCTGCGCTGACTGTCCTGCGAATCGGCTCGCGGTCCGGAAATCGTTTGGATTCTAGCCCGTAAGCATTCGGTGGAGGAGCCGTCCGGTGCGGCTCTCGTCTGTCAGGGAACCCAAAAGCAGGGCGACCCTCCTCTGCGCGGGATGGTCGAGATATGACTGCCGCGCGTTGACGTCGTCAAAGTGGGACTCAACTACCCAATCGAAGTGATCGGTCCCCAGGCCGAGGTCTGGACCGAATTCGAGAGCCCGGAGTCCGGCGCAGGCCACTCGCAACCCGTCCAGCTCACTCCGCAGCATCGCCTTGTCCGCCTCGCCCACGCCGTCCCGCCAGCGATACATCGCGATGTGCCGGAGCGTGCCGCGCGTCGAGGGCGGTCCCGCGTACAGGTAGTCGATGCGAGCGGTCAGCTCGGTCCGGGTGATCGTGTCGATGTAATTCCCCACCCGGACGTGATGGGGGTCGTTCACGTAGACATCCCATGAATCCCGATCCACGTGATCTCGCAGCAGCGCAAGATCGAATGCCCGACCCGGTCCGACGCCGGTTCCGAGGTCCTCGCCGAAATCGAGCGCATCGACGTGTCCCCCGTAGCGGATGTAGGCAAGGCCCTCCTTGGCACGGATGCGACGTTCGGGACTGGCGTCCTCGTTCCACAGCCACAAGACGATCCGGCGGATGACTGGACCCCGGGCCCTTGGCTCGTCGCTCAACCCGAAAGCCGCAACAGGCGGGCCGCAGTGAGGCCGGTCATCAGCTGCCGCTCCTCGTCCGAAACGTTGGTCACCTCGGCGATACGGCCGAGAGGGTCGGGCTCCCCCATGTCGAACGGGTAGTCCGTGCCCATAACAACGTGATCCGCGCCGACGCGGTCGATAAGGGTCCGCAGCCCATCGCCGAATACCACGCTGTCGAAGTAGAGCTGCTTCACGTAGTCGCTGGGTTTGCGAGTGATGCGCTCGCGCACCTCGGGCCGGCAGTCGTAGGCGTGGTCCATCCGGTCCATGTAGACGGGCAGATAGCCGCCGCCGTGGACCGCGACGATCTTCAGACGTGGATGGCGCTCCAGGACCCCACCCAGGATGACGTGCGTCAGGGCGACGGTCGTCTCAAGCGGGTTCCCCACGACGTTGATCATGTAATAGCGCGTCAGCCGCTCGCCACTCGGGAAGCCGTTCGGATGGAGAACGACGACGACGTCAAGCTCCTCGACTCGCTGCCAGAACGCCTCGTAGGCCGGCTCGTCGTAATCGTGACCTTCGGCGCTCGGGTTGAGCGACACGCCCGCGAACCCGTGCTGGGACACGACTCGATCGAGCTCGAGCACGGCCCGATCCGGCGCCTGCATCGGCAGCGTGCCCAGACCGACGATGCGACTCGGATGTGCCGCGACGAGCGCCGCGATGGCGTCGTTCTGGATCCGCGCGATCGCTGTACCGAGATCCGGCTCGGCCCAGTAGTGGTACTGCGGCGGTGCGATCGATACCGCCTGGTAGCGCACCCCCTGGCGATCCATCGTCGCAAGCCGGAGAGCGGGGTCCGTGAGCAACGGGACCAGGCGTGGCGCGAGCCGCTCGTTGTATTCGGTGCTAACGCCGCCGAAGCGCAGGAAGGGATCGCGGGCCGGGTCGAACTGATCGCGTACGAGCGCGACGACTTCGGGCACGATCATGTGGGCGTGGATATCGATCGTGAGCCGCCGTCCGGCGGGCGAGGGCGGATGGACCTGAGGATCGATGGCTTTCCCTGCGCTACCGCGGGATGAACGGCGCCAGGAGCCGCGAGGGCCACCGCGGGCCTGTCCAGATGGCGACCCGGCCATCAAAGAGCCTGGGCGGCCGGTCGCGTGGGTCATCGTGCAGGAAGGGCCCGCAGCCGGTGAAGGCGTTCTTGAATGTGGTGAGGCGGACTTCTCCGATCGGCCCGGGGTAGACGTAGTCGCGGCCCCGTATGGTCAACGCGAGGCGGTAGCCGGGCGGCAACACGATGCTCGTTGGCCATATCTCAACAGCGAGCTCGTAGACCTCCCCGGGCGTGAGCGGCTGAGGGTCGTCGTGGGTGTGGAAAGGCCGATACGGGCGTGACCGCGCTGGGTCGAGCTTCCGGTGCGATGCCCGCAGCCAACCCTGGGAGACCGGCGTGTGCGGGTCAAGCGCCCCCTGAAAGACGACCTCGGTGCCATCGGGGCCGAACGCTCGGACAACGGCGAAGATGTCGGCATCCGCGGTCGTCGAGGAGACGAAGAGCGTGGCGGCGAGCGGGCCGGTGAGCTCGGTCTCTTCGGTGACGGCTGCCCTCAGGAACGTCACGCCATCACCGGACGTGTCGTACTCGGCGGAGCCTTCCGAGGCGACCGGCGACGGCGACAGCTGCCGACCGGTCGAATTCAGGTAGAGCTCGGTCCAGTCTGTCCGGGCGAGAGGCCATTCGTTCTCCGCTCGCTCACGGAACCCGTCGATGGTGCGAACCTGCAGGCGCACGCGCGGGACGTCGCCCCAGGATGCCTTGACTCCTTTGAGGAACCGCTCGAGGAAGCGTTTCTGGAGGCCGATCCCGTAGTCCGTGTAGTACTCGGTCCAGTGTTCGTTTCCGTGGACCTCGAGCCAGCGTTCGGCCGAGGTCGCCTCGGTAAATGCCTCGAAGTTGCCGCGGCTGTGCAGACCCTGCCCGCCCCAGTTGGCGGCCGAGAGGAAAGGCACACGGACCCTGGTCCAGTCGGCCGATCGCTCACGGTGGTACCCATCGTCGAGCGGGTGAGATCGGATCTCCTCACCGAGATCGGAGCGTTTCGCGGCGCGCTCCGCATCGCTAAGGGTCTCCGGCCCCGCGACGTGCTCCTGTGTCATCGGGTTGACCGGACTCTGGTCGCCTACGCCGTTCTGGATCGGGAGCACCTGCTTGTCGTACCAGTGCTCCCAGAACGTGCTGAGGATGCCGCCGTGGTGAGTCATGTCCCGGTACCAGTCGGCGGCGCCCTCCCAGGGGATCATCGCGGCAAGGTGCGGCGGAGCGAGCCCTGCGACAAGCCACGAGTTGATCGCAA
>VBIL01000081.1:0-20507 GCA_005879975.1 Chloroflexota bacterium | reverse complement strand
CCCCGTCCCGCGCGCGTCCACGCGGACGCAGACATAGCCTTCCGGAACCCATTTCTCGGGATCGGGCACCTCCCAGTTCTGATAGCGCCCGGACGACCCGCTCAAGACTTCGGGGTGCGACTCCACGAGTCGACGCCACTGGTCGGGATACCCGACCGGGAACGGCAGCCCCTTGGCGTAGGGGCCGAGACCCAGGAGCACCGGGTACCGATCGGTTCCTTTTGGCCTGAAGACATCTGCCCGGAGGACATTGCCATCGCTCATCTCGACGGGAACGTCCCAGTCGACGATCACGACTCGCTCACCTCACTCGAGGCGGCTTTTGTCCGCGCTCGGCTGCCGCCGGGCTGGGCAGCGCGGCTCGGGCGAGGCGGTCGATGGCCATGAGTGCGTCGGTCGAGCTCATCACCCAGCCAAATGCCCCTTGGATCAGGTCGAGCGCCGCGTCGTGGAAGGCCGGTCCGTCCATCGTGTCGACGCAGTCGGATACGACGACGCAGGCGTAGTCACGGGTCGAAGCGACGATCGTTGTCGTGAGGACGCAGCTGTTCGTGTTGACGCCCGTGAGAAACAGGAGGTTCGCACCAACCGTGTCGAGGACGAAAGCGAGATCCGTCGCCAGGAACGCGTCGTAGCGCTTCTTCGGTCGGACGATCCGGTCGGTCGCCGCGTCCAGCAGGCCGGGCATCAACGCGGTCCCGGGAGTGCCCTCGAGGTTGTGGCCGGCCTGGCGTCCGCGAGTCGAAGCCGAGCCTGCGATCGCTCGCCAGAATGGATTCGACAGGATCTCGTCGTCGTCTCGGTACTCCGTGATGACGTGAACGACGGGGACGCCATGCCCACGGACACGCTGAAGAAAAGCGCGGTTTGCGGCCACGACGGCCGCCGCCCGCTCCGCTGGGAGCGGCAGCGTAGCGACCGCGGGATCGAGGTGGCCCCGATGCAGGTCGATCGTCACGACCGCCGGTCGAGGTCGATCGAGCCCAAACGTGAAGGGATCGGCCCTCACCACGGTGTCCCGGACGTGATCAGCGAAAGTCGGCGATGTCGACGGCACGGCCCGAGCGGGAGCTTTCGATCACCGCCTCGAGTAGGGCGACGACCTCGAGACCTTCGCGTGCTCCGGTCTCGGGCTTGCGACCACCCTGGATGCAATCAGCGAACTCGGCCAGCTCGTCCGCCACGATGTCGATCGACTCGATCGCCTGCTCGGTTCGCTCGGGATCGCCGCGTCGCTGCACGTAGAGCTTCTTGCCGTCCTCGGTATTCCATACGGCGGCATCCTGGCCGTAGACCGTGGTATCGGTGATCTGCGGCGTGAAGAATGAGGTACCGATGTAACCGAGTGGCCCGCTCTCGTACTCGATGACGAACGCCGTCGCGTCGTCCAGCCGGAGCGGCGTCGCGATGTGCTTGCTGAAGGCGAACAGCTTCCGGGCCGGCCCGACGAAGTAGTTGAAGTTATCGATCTGGTGCACGCCCATTCCGGTCATCCCCCCGGCCGGCGACTCGCGTGGATCGCGTCTCCACTGGGAGAGGTTGGGGTTGTGACCCGCCGGCGATGATTGGTTGCCCTCGAGCTGAAGCACCTTGCCGAACTCCCCCGCGTCGATCATGGCCTTGATCTTTCGGTTCGCGGGCTGCCGTCTGCGGCTCTGCCCGACCTGCAGGACGACTCCGGCCTTGTCGGCGGCGCGAGCGGCCTTGCGGCCCTCCTCCACCGTCAGGGTCAGAGGCTTCTCGACGAACACATGCTTGCCCGCGGAGGCGGCCTGCTCGATGAAGCTGGCGTGTGTCGTGTGTGGGGTCGCGATCAGGACACCCTCGATCTCCGTGTCCTTGAGAAGCGCATCGACGCTCTCGACGCCTCGGCCGCCGTGCGCCTTGGTGAACGTGGCTCGAGTGTCAGGCGAACGCGAAAAACAGGTGACCACCTCCGCGCGGCCGCTCTTGCGAGCCGAGTCGGCAAGGACGCCGCCCCACCAGCCGAGTCCAATCAGTCCGAGGTGGACGCTATTCATGAGTCGATCCCTCCCCTTCGTGCGATGCGTAACCTACGGCAATCTTCGGCCTACGATCCTCGCCCCACAGGAAGATCTCTCCCGAAAGCCCGTCAACCGCGGCAACGGTCTCGTCGCCGGGCAGCTCGATATCGGCGGAAACGACGGCCGGCACCGCGAGAGAGCGCGCCACTTCGCACAGGTGGGCGGCGGGGCTGCCAGTCCGGCTTACCAGAGCCGCGGCCTTCCACAGAAGCGGGGCGAACGCGGGCAGCGGGCGCTCCACCACCAGAACATCGCGGCTCCTGAACCGCGCGACCTCGGCGGGCTCGGAGAGGAATGTCGCTCGACCAGCGGCCCGGCCATCTGAAGCCGGGGTGCCGCACACGGCCGACCCGCATTGGCTTATGACACCGAAGAGCAGGTGGGCGCACCGATCACCGAGCCAGCGGGACTGGGGCCGCGGCGAGTCGGAGGTAAGCGCGAGCTCGACCCATTCGACTGATTGCCACCAAAGGTCCTCGGCAGAGTCAAGCGAGCCCCGCGCGGCAAGGGCATTCCCGACGCCTTCCATCGCGCCGAGCAGGAGCGACACCGATTCGGAATCGACGCGCAGGTCGGCGAGTCGAGCGGCAAGATCCGGATCGGCCGCATCCAGCCGATCGAGAAGCTCCTCTGGCGTCAGTCGGACGGCCACGGCGACGGACTCGCCCAGATCCATCGCCAGGCGTTGTGCGTCCCGAAACAGGCTGCTCGCCGAGCCCGTGGGTCGAGTGACGCCGTACGAGTCAGGGGCCGCGAGCCCCCACGGGACGATGAAGCGATCCGCGAGCTGACCGGACCGTCCGACAAGAACCCTCGCAAGACGCCGATAGGGCGGTCCGCTAAACGTCTCGGTGGTTCGCGGCGCGAGCGGTCGGCCAGTGATTCTCGCGGGGGCACGATCGAGCTGGAGGATGAATATCTCCCCGCCGGCCAGTGCCCACTCCATCCGATCCGCCGCGAGCTCGTCGCGTGCTCGGCCAGCCCGCGAGCAGCGGCGATGGCGATCCCCGGGTCGCCACGACCTCGACGGAATCTTCTGTCACCCGAGTCCATCCACCCGCGGCCGGCGTGAGCTGGGGCTGGACGAGCACGGCCATGCCGGCGCTTCCCGGAGCGCGACCCTCCTGCTCGAAACGCGCCAACGCGTCTGGGGAGAACAGCGACGCCCAGCAACCGCGGACGGCCGTTGCCACCTCATCGGGTGCGATGTCCTCGAAAGAAGCGAACGCGCCCGACCACGCGCCATCACCATCAAGCTCGGTCGATGACCGGACGACGAGCCTGGGACCGAGATCAGCCATGCGTGCGAGGTCTTCCAGCAGACCGGGATCGAGGCCCGCCGCGGAGACCGCCGCCCGCCCCGCGGCGACGCCACGCTCTCGGAGCGCCGCCTGGCCCGCGCGTATCCCGCGGCCGGACGCCTCGATAGGCACGATCAGCCCGGGCAGGACTCCGAAATGCCTTTGTCGCGCCTCGGCCAGTCGCGCCGCCTTTGCTCCCACGCGCGCGATGTCGAGCGCGTCACGATCATCGAGCGACAGCACGCGGTGCGGGTTGCGATCAGTCGACGACAACGATCTCGTGCGATTTGTAGCTCGAAACGAGCTCGTGTCCCGTCTCGGTCACGTACAGCATCTCTTCGAGCCGCACGCCGTACTGATGGAGCTTGCCATGCTGGGTCTCGAGAGCGAAGGTCATCCCCGGCTTGATTTCCACAGGGTGGTCGAGCGACCAGATCCGCGAGATCACCGGCGGATCGTATTGCGCGAGGCCGAGTCCATGGCCCCAGAGGTTGGCCGCTGCCTGATCCTCCTCCGCGTAGCCCCAGATTTCCTTCGCCGATGGCCACTTGGAGGCGATGTCCTTCGTCGTCGCGCCGGGCTTCACAGCTTCGATCGAGTCCCAGAGCCACTTGTGGGCCTCGTCATATGTCCGCTTCATCTCGTCCGTCGGCTTCCCACCGACGCAGTACGTCCGGTACACGCAAGACTTGAAGCCGTTCCACGTGAGCGCGGCGAGATCGATGATCACAAGCTCCCCCGGCCGGATGATCCGATCGGAAAAGTTGCGCCAGTTTGGCCAGGCGTTGGGGCCCGAGGAAACGATGACGTCCTCGACGTCTTCCATACCCGGGATCGAGTAGAGGTACTCGAAACCAAAGGCCGCCACTTCGTTCTCCATGAGCCCCGGCTTGAGGAAGTGGGTGAACTCGTAGTGGAGCGCGTCGCAGATGGATCCGACGATCTTGAACGCTTTGATCTCATCGGGGCTCTTGATGGCGCGAGCTTCCATCATCGGGCTCATTCCGTCGGTCCATTTGATGCCCGCTCGTTCGAACGCTTTGATCATGTTGATGTCGATGAAGTCGACGCCCAGCGGCTTATTCGTCACTCCGGCCGCCGCGAGGTCCGCGACCAGGGCCTTCGTGAACTTCTCCACTTGCGACTGGGCGGCTGGGCCTGCCGCGCCCTTGATCCACGCGTACGAGTAGCGGATGTTCTCCTTCGGGATCCACGGGTTGTGCACCTTGAGGTGGAAGCCGATATCGCCCTGTTCGTAGACGATCGGCGCCCGACCCTCGGTGAGGACCACGTAGCGCAGACCAGGCTTGAGACGATTCCAGCCCGGCGTGAGGGTCGAAGAGACGTACCGCATGTTCTCGTCGTACATCAAGAGAAGGGCACCCAGACCATGACGCTGCATGGCGTCGTGCGCCCGCTTCAGGCGCCACTCGCGCACGGCCGCCCAGTTGATCCCTTCTTTCCAGTCGGTGCTCAGTCCCGCGAAAGCTTCGCGCATGTCACTCCCCCTGTTCGCCCGCGCTGCTGCCGCAGGGAAGGCACTCGCCGCGCCGGGCATCATACAAAGCGCGAGATCAACGAGTCCGCTTGGGTACGGTCAGCGACGCACGGGGTAGTCCGGCGCCTCACCCTTCAGCACCTTCACGACCTGGGTCGCGGCCTTGTGCTGGGATTCTTTAAGCGAGTCTTCCGAGTAATAGGCCATGTGCGGGGACAGCAGGAGGTTTGGAACATCGCGCAGGCGCGCCGCGTCAGGCGGTTCCTTTTCGAATACGTCAAGTGCGGCGCCGCCGAGGTGTCCCGAGCGAAGCGCTTCGATCAGGTCGGCAAGCACGACGAGTGGGCCGCGTGATGTGTTGATGAGCAGCGCCCCACGTCGCATCCGCGAGATTCGCGCAGCGTCGAACATCCCGCGCGTTTCCGGAGTTGCAGGGGCATGGATCGAGATCACGTCGCTACGCTCGACGAGCTCGTCGAGTGAAACGAGCGTCGGCAGTCCGTCGGCCGGCCGAAGGTATGGATCGTGGACCAGCAGGTTCCCACCGAGCGCGCTGATCGACAGGCCGAGTTGACGGCCGATACGCCCGTATCCGACGAGCCCGAACGTCAGCCCAGACAATCGCCGGAGCGGACGCAGCTGATCGATGCCCCATTTACCGTCGCGGACGAGGGCGTCGGCAAGCGGCAGCCGGCGCGCTAACGAGAGCATCATCGCGAGGGCGTGCGCGGCGACCTCTTGAACGCTGTAGTCGGGAACATTCGTGACAGTGATGCCGGCCCGGCTCGCGGCCGCAACGTCGATGTTGTCGATCCCGATCCCGTACCGGGCGACGATCTTGCACCGACCAAGCTTGCCAAAGAGCTCCGCGTCGATCGGCAAGTACGTGTTGAGAAGGCCATCCGCGTCGGCGGCAAGCGCCAGGACCCCCGGCACGGTCCCGTCCGCGACCTTCAGCTCGGCATCGATCTCGGCGAGCAGACGCCGCTCGATATCGACGCTCGGGAACACCTGGTCGGTGACCACCACCTTGAACCGCGACATGACGCCGTCAGACGCTATCGCATAATCCCACAACACAGCGGGCCACCTGTCCGGCCCGTCCGTCCCCGAGATAACAGTGAGGAGCGAGGGTGGGCTACGCAAAGGGTCCGATGGCGGTCGACTGGGAAGAGCGGTATGACTTCGTCGCCCTCCGGACGAAGCGGATCGCCAAGGTCCGCGCCGAGCTGCGCGGATCCGATCTCGACGCGATGCTCCTGTGGAAGAACGAGAACGTCCGCTATCTGACGTCGCTACGAGCGCAGATCATCGCGTACAAAGCGTCGTCACTGAATGGCGTGCTCCTCTCGCCGACCTCGGAGCCGGTCCTGCTCTGTTCAGGCGGAGAGCTCGACAAGGCCCGTTTCGGTATGCCTTGGCTCGCCTCCTCACATGCCATACCGATCATGGAGCAGCGCGAGCTGGTCGATGGGTTCGTCACCGACATCCTGACTCCCCAGCTTCGCGAGCTTGGCGTGACAGGCGGCCGCTTAGGCATCGACCAGGCCAACCTCTCGCTGATCGAGTCGATCCACAAACATCTCCCGAACTTCCAGCTGACCGATGCGGACACCGTCATGCAGCGAGCTCGATTGATCAAGCTCGATGAAGAGATCCCGATCATCGAAGAGGCCTGCGCGATCGGCGATTCGGTAACGCAACGTGCTCTTGACGAGACTCGGGCGGGCCGCCGGGAATGCGACGTCGCCGGAGACGCCCTGCAGACGCTTTACTACCTCGGCGGTGAGATGCCGCACGTCATCACGCCGTACGTCGCCTCCGGCGAGCACATGTCGCCACCTCACCGTCTCTGCACCGACAAGGTCATTCGGAACCAGGACCTCTGCTTCATCGACATCGGCGCGATGTGGAACGGGTACTTTGCCGACATCGGCCGCACCACGATCGTCGGGAAGCCGAGCCGGCGCCAGAAGGAGATCTATACCGCGGTTTACGAAGGGCTCATGGCAGGGATTGCGGTGATGCGGCCCGGACGCACGAACCTCGACGTCGCCAACGCGATCATCGCCAAAGTCAGCAAGCATGGCTTTGGCGACAACCTGTTCAGCCTGTTCATCGGCCACGGGATCGGCATCGGCGCGAACGAGCCGCCGTACATCGGCGAGACCTTGCCCGGGGCCACCGTCTACGAGCTCCGTCCGAACATGGTCTTCGCGGTCGAGCCGCTGGTATGGGTTCCGGATGTCCGGGGCGGCGGCGGCGTCAGAATCGAAGACATGGTCCTGGTCACCGAGGGTGATCCGCGGATCCTCTCGCGGGTCGAGTACGAGGAACGGCTGCTGATGTAGGCCGCGATCGGCTCGGATCAGCCGATGCGGTCGAGCACGGGCCCGGCGGTTTCGCCATAGACCTCCGGATTCGTGACGTATGGTGGCCGCCGGCCCGCGATGGCCGCCATCACACCGGATGCGACGATCCGGGCCATCTCCGTCCGGGATTCGCGTGTCGCCGTTCCGAGATGCGGCGTAAGAATGACGTTCTCCAGCTCGAGGAGACCCGGGTGCGGGCCGCCGCCGACTGTCGGCGGCTCGGTCTCGAACACGTCGAGGGCCGCTCCGGCGATCCGCTTCTCCCGAGCCCGACAAGACCGCGGCTCGACGCCGTCAAGGTCGGCGTGAGCGCGATGAAGTCCGACTCGCGGAAGAGCTCGTCGAGCCCGCGCCACTCAACTCCCAGCTGCTGCTCCATCTCGGGCAGCCGGCCCCGGTCGGTATAGCGGACGACCATCCCGAGACCGGCTGCATAGCGTGCGAGGCGCCGGCCGACGTTCCCAAGACCGACGATGCCGAGCGACTTTCCGGCCAGGCGCGTGCCGAGCAATGACATCGACTGGTACTGGGCCCAGCGCCCCTCCCGAAGCAGCCTCTCGGCCTGGGGAAGCCGGCGAGCCAAGGCGACGAGCAGCCCGAGCGTGTGCTCGGCGGTACTCGTCGTCACGGCGTCGAGATTCGGCAGGGTCGTGACCGGGATGCCGCGCGCCGTGGCCGCCGCGATGTCGACCGACCGTGACAAGATCTCCATGATCGCAATGAGCTTTAACTCCGCCCCGTCCAGGATCTCGCCATCCACCGGGATCTCGCCGAGTACCCACAGGTATCTACAGCTACGCAGGCCGCTCTGCAGCTCGCGCCGCGTGATCGTCCGGTCGAGAGCGCCGAACATCTCGACGTCGGCGACGGCGCGGAGCTCGGTGAGCGCCTCTTCAGGGACGGCCTGGACGATGAAGACCTTAGGACGCACTCCGCCTCGCCTTCTCTCGTTCGATGCCCTCATCCTATTGATTCGCTCCGCGGGTCCCCGGTCGTCGGCGAGCTGTGACACACGAAAGATGCGGTCGCCGTGAAGGCGATCGTCCTGACCGGCCCCGGAACCATCGTGACCGCCGATGTCGGGGAGCCCGACGCGACCGGAAAAGCGCTCATTCGACTCGAGCTCGTCGGCATCTGCGGCACCGACGTCAAGATCGCCAAGGGCGAGATCCCGGTCGCGTACCCGCGGGTCCTTGGTCACGAGCTGATCGGACGGGTGGTCCGGGCCGGTCCGCGCGGCGTCGTCGCTGAAGGCACGAGAGTCCTTATCGACCCGGCTGTCGCGTGCGGTTACTGCGACTTGTGCCGTGCGGGCCGCGCGAACCTCTGCCGGAATGGAGCCCTCCTTGGCCGTGACCTTGACGGCGGGTTCGCGGAGCGAATCGCCATCGATGAGAACCAGCTGCACCCAGTGCCTGAGACGATCGCGCGACCGGCCGCCGGACTCCTTCAGGTCCTCGGCACGTGCGTTCACGCCCAGTCGGGGCTCGACATCCTTGCGCCCGATACAGCCGTGGTCATCGGGCTGGGAGTTGCCGGCCTGCTCCATGTCGAGCTGCTCCGCGCGCGCGGAATTCGGCGGATCATCGGCATCACCCGATCACCGGCGAAGCGTGAGCTCGCGCTTGCTCTCGGAGCTTCTGATGCCGCCCACCCCGACGAGGCCGACGCGTTCGTGTCAAACCTGACGGACGGGCGGGGTGCGACGCTCGTCATTGAGGCCGTCGGGACGGTCGGAACATTCGCCCAGGCGATCCATGTGGCGGCGATCGGCGCGACGATCGTCGTCTTCGGTACGATCACCGCGACGCGCGCCGACGCGCTGCCCTTCTACCAGCTCTACTTCAAGGAGCTGCGGATCCTGAACCCTCGCGCGGCGCTCGGCCGCGACTACGACCGGGCGATCGCACTTGCCGCCAGTGGCGCCGTCGATCTCGCCCCACTGTGGGCACGCTCCTATCCATTCGACCAAGCCGCTCAGGCTTTCCACGACGTTACCGACTCGGGGCGCCTGAAGGTCACCCTTGATGTCTGATCGGCACACCCGAACTCGCCGCCGATGAGCGTCGTGACCGGTTATCGGATCCGCGCTTGGGGTGAGGACCCGGTATGGGAGGAATTCGAGCGCACCCCGCCGCGGGCAGGCGAGGCGGTCGTTGCCGTGGACGCTTGCGGCGTGGGCTTGACCGTGCTCAACGCCATCCAAGGCGATCTGACTGATGACCGAGCCACGTTGCCCCGAGTCCCTGGACACGAGTTGGTCGGGCGCGTGGTGGAGACGGGGGCCGGGGTCGCGACCGATCTCGTCGGTCGTCTGGTTGCCGCCTATTTCTATCTCAGCTGCGGGTCATGCCCAGAGTGCCTCGCCGGTGAGGACAACCGCTGTCGTCGACTCGCCGGTTACGTCGGAGTGCACTTGGACGGCGGCTACGGCAGCGTCGTGACATTGCCAGCGCGGAACCTCATTCCTCGCGGTGTTGGGGGGCGGAGGCGGCGTCGGCATGCACCTGATCCAGGTCGCTCAAGTCTTCGGCGCGGAGGTGGCAGGATTGGACCTGTCGATCGAGAAGCTCTCGGCGATCGAAAAACTCGGTGCGATCCCGGTCCGCGTCGACGATTTCAACACTCTCGATCCCGTGCTCTTCCGCCAGGGACGCCCCACGATCGTCGTTGATCTGGTCGGCAGCAGGCTCAGCCTCGCGTGGGCTGCGCAGGCCGTCGCGACGGGCGGCCGGGTCGTCGTCATGACCACCTTCCGCGATGTCGTCGCCGAGTTCGATCCGCGACGGATGGTCATGACGGAAGCGGCGATCCTCGCCTCTCGCTACGCCTCCCGCCACGAAGTGGCGCTGGCGGGGCAGCTGGTCGCGACGGGTCGGGTTCGGCCGATCATCGGGCTCACCACTGACCCGCGCGGCGCGCCGGAGATCCATCGTCGACTACGGGATCGGACTCTGGTCGGACGAGGTGCGCTGGTCTGGAGCTGACGGCGGCACGAGCTCACGATTCGAACGCAGCTGCAGCGCCGTGTGGACGGTGAGCACGGTCACGATCACGACCCCGCTCAGCATCGCGCGATCAGTTGGAGCCTCGCCAAGGGCCCACCAGACCCACAGTGGGCCGAGGACGACCTCGAGCCGGGCGATGAGACTGGCCTCCGGTGCGGAGATGTATCGCGGCGCGAGGGCGACGAGGCCGATCGCGGTCGGAATGAGGATCGAACCCTGGAGAAACAAGAGCCCTTGCTCCGACGCCTGCGGGACGGCAGGCCCGAATGCCACCGCGGCAAAGCAACTGATCAGCGAGCCGACCGCCATCGCCGGAACCATGTTCACGGCCCGCGCGTGTCGGATCGCCGTGATCGCCGCCGCGATGGACACCGATCCGGCAAGCGCCGCGACGTCGCCAAGAAGCCCGGTGGTCTGAAGGCTCCCGGAGAAGAGGAGCGCGACCGCACCGCTGACCGAGATCACCGCAATCCACGTGTGCCGCGGGATCGGCTCGGCGAGGAAGATGCGACTCAGGATCGCCGCGATCAGCGGGCTCGTCGCGATGATGACCAGCGCATTGGCGGCGCTCGTGTGCGTCACCGCCATCACGAACAGCGCGCTGCCGGATCCCTGGAAGACCGCGACGACCAGGCCGACCCAGCCGATTGCTCGGAACGCTCGGGCGGCATGACCCCGGGTCGCGATCGTGATCGCCAGGATCAAGCTGATGGCGGCAAGGAGCCCTCGCCAGAACAGGATCGTCCACGGGGTCTCGTGGACCAGCCGGATGATCAGCGCATCCGGGCTGAGAACCAGGACGGCCGCCAAGGCGATGAGTACACCGGTGCGCCGGTTGCTCGGCGGCGCGGGGGAAACGTCGATGCGTGGGTCATCCGCACCCGATGCAGTCGTCACGATCTACGTGCGATCCGCGACGCCACGAGGCGCCTGTCGTGTCGACGCCACAGCAGGACCAGCGTCGTGGCCGAAGCGAGATCGGCAATAACGCCGATGAAGCCCGGCGCGTAGGAGCCGGTCAGGTCGACGGACCCGCCGAACAACGGAGGACCCGACATCAGGCCCAGGCTGAAGCCGACGAGAACAACGCCCGACGCGCGGCCGGCGTTCTGGTGTGTCGAGGCGTTCATCGCGGCGAGCATGCTGACCGACCCGTACGACAGTTGGCTCGCCCCCCAGACAATTGCGCCCGCCACGAGCATCGCCGGCCCGAACCACGAAGCGGCCCCCATGGCGATCGCCCCGCCGGCCGCGAGGACCGAGATCGCGATGAGGGGATCGATCGACGATTCCGACCGGCCGGCGAAGTGACCCCAGAGCACCCGACCGACGATCGCGACAACGCCGATGAGGGCCACGACCTGTCCCGCCGCGATGATGGAAAGGCCAACTGATTCGTGCGCATAGAGCGGCAGATAGGCGGAGATCGCCCCGCCCGACAGACCCATGAGGAGCGCATGCCCGGCCAGCCACCGCACCTGCGCGCTGATCGGCCCGGCCTCTCGCGGATCGGTAGCTCGGTACTCCGGTCCGCGGCGGGCCGGCACGCCCACGAGCACCAGGACGATCGCGAAGGCAGGGACGAGTGACGCGAGAGCGAGCGCGCCGCGCCAGCCGATCGCCAGGGCACCAACCGGTAGAAGCGCCCCACACAGCACGAGCGCAACCATCTCGCCGGCCTGCTTGATCCCGGTGATCAGTCCACGGCGCTTCGGCGGAAAGTTCTCCATGACGAGCCGATTGGAGGCCGGGTTCGATACGCCTTGGCAGAGTCCCCCGAAGATCGTCGCGCCGAGCAGGGCAAGGTACGTAGGGGCCGCCGCGTACCCCGCGATGGCCAGAGCCGCCAAGACGAACACGGCGAGAAGTGTCAGCCGGCCGCCCCGGCGGTCTGCGATCCCGCCGAGCCAGATCGATGTCGCGGCCGCGACAGCCGAGACAGAAGCGACTGCGATCCCGAGCTGGGTCCGAGTGATGCCGAGGTCGTCGAACAGGAATGTGGCGAGGACACCAAGAGAGAGACTCGGAAAGACCGCGACCGCCATCGCGAGCGCAAGAACGGCAACGCCAAGAGATTGGCGACCGAGTCCATCTCGGACCGACACCGCGGCGTCCTCGCCGACAGCCTTCGCCACCGCACTCCTCGCTCGCGTTCAGTTCGGCGTCGCCGTCAGGGCGGGAGGTACAGAATGAGTTCTCGTTGAGGAAGGCGCAAACGGCGAACAACCTTCCGCGCGGTGACTACTCCCTACGGAATGTCGAGATCGTGGGTTACCACGATCTTGAGGGGCGGCCCGGCTTCAAGATGGCGATCCAGGAAGTGGCGGGTCGGTGGTACCTCTACCTCGGCCACCTCTGGCATCGCGGCTGGTCGATCCTCGACGTCACGGATCCGAGCGATCCGGAGCTGCTGCGATTCGTTCCGGGGCCGTCAAACACCTGGACGATCCAGATCCAGGTCGCGGGTGGGCTCATGATCACGGCGCTCGAAAAGATCGACACGGGCTGGGGAGAGGACCCGACGGCGGGATTCGAAGAAGGGTTCCTCGTCTGGGACGTCTCCTCGCCGGCCGATCCGGTGCGACTTGGTCGGTATTCGACTGGCGGCAACGGAACGCATCGCAACTTCTACGACGGCGGTCGCTACGTCCACTGCTCCTCCGTGCCCGCGGGGTACGACGGTCACATCTACGAGATCGTCGACCTCGCCGACCGCAGCACCCCACGAGTCGTCGGGCGATGGTGGGTCTCCGGCCAGTGGCGGGCGGGCGGAGAGGCCGGCGTGCCGCCGGGCACAAGCCTCCACGCGGCGTACGTGACCGGGCACCGAGCGTATCTGGCCTACGGAGCGGCCGGCCTGATCATCCTCGATGTTGCCGATCCAACTGCGCCGGCCCTCGTGAGCCGGCTCGACCTCGCGCCTCCATTCAATCCGATCATCGCCGCACATACGGCGGTGCCGCTCCACGGGCGCGGCCTCGTCGCCGTGAACTCCGAGGCGATCGAGGAGGACTGCGACGAGCCGCTTGGCCTGGCCGGCCTGGTCGACGTCGCCGACGAGCGGGCACCGCGGCTCGTCTCCCTGTTTTCGCTTCCAACACCGCCACCAGGCGCGCCCTACCGGAATTTCTGCGAGCGGGGTGGCCGCTTCGGCCCGCACAACCTCCATCAGCCGCAGCGCAATCCCGCGCACCTCGATCGGGAAGACCTCGTACTGCTTACGTGGTTCAACGCTGGACTCCGGATCTACGACATCTCGGACCCAAGACTTCCTCGCGAGGTCGGCGAGTTTGTCCCGCCCGATCCGCTGGAACGGCGAGGTGTGCTTCCGGCCGGCCGGCTCGTGGCGCAATCGGAAGACGTCCTGGCGGACGCCCGCGGATTCGTCTACGTCACCGACAAGAACCACGGGCTCCACCTGCTTCGACTCACGAACTAGGGTCGGACCGCAAAGGCCCACTGACCCGCGCTGACGAGCTCCCTTACGACGCTGTCGTCGTCCCGCCATTGGGATGAAGGACCTGGCCCGTGTAGAACGCGGCGTCGTCGGACGCAAGGAAAGCGACGGTCGCGGCGATTTCCCTCGCCGTCGCGATACGCCGCAGAGGAATCCCGTCCGCGTACCGCGACTTCATCTCACGGAGCGAGATACCCGCGGCGCCGGCATCGACTTCGAGCTGAGGCGTGTCGATGATGCCGGGCGCGATCGCGTTCACGCGGATCGCCGGAGCGAGCTCCCGCGCCAGCGCCCGTGTGAGGCCGACGAGTCCGGCCTTGCTGGCCGCGTACGCGGACGCCTCCGGCCAACCCGTGATCCCCCATTCACTCGACACGAACACGATCGCGCCGCGGGTCGTGCGCAGGTGCGAGACCGCCGCCCGGGCGAGGTAAAACGAGCCCGAGAGGTTCGTGTCGACCACGCGCCACCAGTCGTCGAGTGGATACCGGTCGACGGGCGCCATCGTCATCGCCGCATGGTTCGCAACGAGCAGGTCGAGCCGACCATAACGCTCGATGACCCACCGCGATGGGTCGCGGCGGCAATTTCCCAATCAGCCGCTCCCAGCCCGGCCACGAGCGCTCGGCCGAGACCGCCTGCCGAGCCAGTCACCACCGCCACCCGAGCGCTGGTCATTGGATGACGACGCCACCGTTCGGCGAATAGACAGCACCGGTCGTCCACGGAGCCTCGGCGATGTGGACGATCGCGGCTGCGATCTCCTCAGGACGACCGATCCTGCGGAGCGGGATGGCCGCGGTGTAAGCGGGACCTCGCTCGCTGTCGGGCAGGAGCGGGGTATCGACCGGCCCCGGAGCCACCACGTTCACCCGGATCTCTGGTGCGAGCTCGCGTGCGAGCGACCGGCCCAGCCCGATGAGCGCCGCTTTGGCCGCGACGTACGGACTCGCTCGGTCGGATCCGACCAGCGCGAGCTCCGACGCAACGAAGACGATCGAGCCCTCCCCGCGGCGCCGCATCCCGGGGGCGACCACGCGCGTGAGGTGGAATGCGCCGCCGAGATTGATCCGGAGTGTCCGCCGCCACTGCTCGTCTGTCACATCCTCCAAGGCGACCTGCTGATAGATGCCGGCGTTCGATACGGCGATCGCGATGGGCCCGAGCTCGGCTTCGACGCGCGCCACGAGCTCTTCCACTGCGGCAGGGTCAGACACATCGGCGCGATACGCGCGCCCGCCGACCGCGGCCGCGACGGACTCGCCTCCGGCTCGATTCGTAAGGTAGTTGATGGCCACCCGGTAACCCAGAGCGGCGAGTCGCTCGGCAGTTGCACGCCCGATGCCCCCGCTCGCGCCCGTGACCAGCGCGACGGAGTCCGGGGTGGCGGTCACCGAGGGCTCTGCGTCGGAAGCGGCGGCGGCTCGTGAACGACCGGCGGCAGATCGAGTCTCTCGACATGGCGGGCGACTTCGTCGCACGTCGCTATCCATAGGCCCTCGATGGCCTTCGCCCGCTCGAGGAGCCGCTCTAGCGCGGCGGCTCGTGATGCCCGACCGGATAAGAAGGGATGCATCGTGAGGACAAAGAGACCGCCTTCCTCGGTAAGCGCTTCGAGCTCGGCGGTCCAGCGCTCAAGCACTTCGGATGGACGTGCGATGACCCCAGAGCCGGTGATGTCCGGCAGGTAGTTGTAAGCCTCCCAGTCATCCAGCGCCCAGTGGGCGGTCAGCTCGACGATCGTCGGGTCACCGGGATTGGGGCCCGCAGCGAGTCGATAGGGGTGATCAGCGTCCATCAATCCGCTGTCGTAGCGGAAGCCATGACGGGCAAGTAGCTGCGGCAATCGGTACGAGGCTTGCCACATCGGTGCGCGATAGCCGGTGGGACGCACTCCCAGCACCCGATCGAGCGCCTCGAGCCCGCGAAGAAGGCGCGCCTCCTCCGTCGCGGCGTCGGCGGCCCGCGAGCCCTCGTGAAGGTAGCCGTGGTGGCCGATCTCATGACCCGCGTCTCGAATCGAGCGCGCCGCCTCCGGCCAGCGTTCGGCGCTATAGCCGGGGACGAAGAAGGTCGCTCGAATACCCTGCCGGTCGAGGAGTCGGAGGAGCCGCGGGACGGCAACACGAGGTCCGTACGCCTGATGGCTCATGACATCGAGCCACTCGGCTGCCTGCGGACGATCGAAAAGGATCGCGCTCTCGGCATCGACATCGAAGGTGAAGCAGGCGGCTGCTCGGATACCTTCAGGCCAACGAAAGCCCGGCGGCAGCGGATCGCGCCACGGCGGTGGCGCTACTGACCGACCCGTCGCAGCGCCACCAGCGAGAGCATCTCGTAGGCGAGATTCGAGGCAAGGAACGCGGTTTGGCCCGCCGGGTCGTACGCCGGGATAACTTCGACGACGTCGAAGCCGACAAAGTCCAAGCCCCGGAGCCGACGGACGATAGCTAGCGCGTCGTGCGCGGAGAGGCCGCCTGGCTCCGGCGTACCGGTGCCTGGTGCGAACGCGGGATCGACCACATCGATATCGAAGCTGATGAACGCGAGCCGATCGCCGACGCGCGCCCGGATCGACGCGGCGACCGAATCTGGCCCGCGGGCGAGGACCTCCTCGGTCGTGAGGTACTCGAGGCCGAGCTCGGTCCGGAGGCCGGTCCAATCGCCAGCCTCGTAGACCGACCCGCGCAGCCCGACCTCGATCGAGTGGCCGACATCGACGAGGCCCTCCTCGATCGCGCGCCGCATCCACGTGCCGTGGTTGTACTTCTCGCCAAAGTAGCTATCCCAGGCGTCCGTATGCGAATCGAAGTCGATGACCGCGACCGGCCCGCGAGTGCGGGTGGCCCGCAGGTGCGGCAGCGTACAAGCGTGGTCACCGCCGATCAGCAGCGGGATGATGCCGGCCTTCACGATGGGCGCAACGAGGGCCTCGATCGCCGCGTAGCTCCGGTCGATGTAGCCAGGGACGATCGAAACGTCGCCGTAATCGACGCAGGACAAAACGTCGAAAGGCTTCACCTCAAGGTTGGCGTTGTAGGGACGCAGCATCACGCTGGCGGCTCGCACGGCGTTCGGTCCGAATCGGCCGCCGACGCGATAGGTGACACCGGTATCGAACGGCACACCGACGATGGCGACGTCGACATCCTCGAGGGTCCGGACCCACGGCAGGCGCGCGAACGTCGATGGACCGGTGAACCGCGGCGACGCGAGTGAGTCCTCTGGGTAATAGCGAGGAATGACGCACCTCGTTGGAGACGATCGCCGCGATGGTAGTGGGAGGCTCCGTGCTGCGCCCCGGAGGCGCGACATGGAAAAGAATGAAGCGATGACGACGTCCACACCGGCGTCGCGCCCCGGACTGCTCGCCCCGCTTGCCGCAGCGGTCCGCAGCCGCGCGCTGCCGGCTCGCCGACTCGTGGAGGAGTCGCTCCGGCGGATTGAAGCCGCTCGCGACCTGAACGCGGTCATCGCGGTCCGACCCGCCGGCGCGCTCGGCGACGCCGATCATCTGGACGCCGCCGTTCGCCGAGGCGCCGACCCAGGGCCGCTCGCGGGCTTGCCGCTGCTCGTAAAGGACATCGAGGATGCGGCGGGTCTCCCCACGACCTTCGGTTCGCTCCTCCGGGCTGGTCAGGCACCGGTGCGCTGCGACGGCGTCGCCGCCCGGCGCCTTCGCAACGCGGGGGCGATCCTGGTGGGCAAGACGAATGTCCCGGAGTTCGCGTTCGAGGGCTTCACGGCCAACCGACTTTTCGGGGCGACGGGAAATCCATGGGTGCGGGGATTCTCGCCAGGCGGATCGTCGGGCGGTTCGGCGGCGGCACTCGCCGCAGGCTTGGCGCCGCTCGCGACCGCCACCGACGTTGGTGGATCCGTCCGGATCCCGGCGGCGCTGTGCGGACTCGTCGGCCTGAAGCCAACGGCCGGCCTCATCGGCCGCGACCGGGGGCTCGCGAGCCCCGATCTGAACGGCCATGGGCCACTGGCGGCGACGGTCGCCGACGCTCGGCTGCTGCTCGGGATCCTGGTCGGGCCTGTGAACGGCGACCCCGCGGCGCTGCCGACCTGGCGCCCGGACCGGCGTCCTCCTCCGGAACGCATCCTCTCCGCGCCCAGGTTCTTCGCGGGGCCTCCCCTGCCGACGCCGGTCGAGACCGCGTTCCGCGCTGCGGTTGACCGGCTCAGAGTGGTCCTCGAGGCGAGACTGGAGCACGTCGACTTGGAGCGGATCTTCCCCGGGGGTTATGAGGACGCCGACTGGTTTCGCATCGTCGGAGTGGAGCAGGCCCACGCGCTAGGACGGGACGTTATCGATCGCGACGCCGAGCGCCTGGACCCGGTGTTCCTTGGCTACATGCGGGCCGCGTTCGAGGTGACGCTCGAGGATCACGCGGGCGCGCGGCGGCGCCGGTATCGCTACACGCGCGAGCTCGATGAGCTTCTCGGTACTGACGCCGTGTTGGCCACGCCGACGTTGACGGTCGAAGGATGGTCCGCCGAGGGCGTTCTTGCGGGCCACCAGGCCGCGGGTTTGCCGGGCTGGGTGTTCAACACCGAGCCTCCGAACCTGACCGGCCATCCAGCGATCTCCCTCCCCGCGGGACATCTCCCGAACGGGCTTCCATTCGGGCTCCAGATCGTCGGGCCACGGTTCGGGGACTGGATGCTTCTCGACCTCGCGGAGGCCTGGGAGGCGGTGGCGCGATGGCCGCTCGTCGCCAACGGATGGCACCCCTTCGGTGTGGCAGACGTTGCCGGGTAAGCCGGCCGAGTCAGCTGACGACGGCTATGTATTCTCTGGTCGCGGATGTAGCAGAGAGCGAGGCTGATCAGGTGGACGACCAGCGGCCCATCGGGAACCAGCGATCTCTCAGCTATCCATTCGCCGGTATCCCTTCATTCCTGCGCGCACGGATACAAGCCGATCTCTCCGGACTTGACTCCGACATCGCCGTCCTCGGCGTTCCGTCCGACGAGGGGTCACCGTACCTGCCCGGCTCCAGGTTGGGCCCGCGTCGGATCCGCGAACACTCGCTGCGGTTCGACGTCAATGGCTATTACGACGGACGCGCCGATCGAACCTTTCTTGAGCACGAGCTGACGAACGGCCTGATCGCGGACGCGGGCGACGTGAACATCCTTCCCACAAACCCCGAGGCCACCTGGGAAAACGTCACGACCGCGCTACGGTCGATCCTCTCGGCTGGTGCGCTGCCGGTCGTCATCGGCGGTGATCACGCGATCAGCGCTCCCGTGGTCCGGGCCTGGGACCGACCGATCCACGTCGTCCACTTCGACGCCCACATCGACTACACGCCGTTCCGGCACTGGTTCATGTACACGAACGTCCAGCCGATGCGGCACATCCGGAAGATGCCGCACGTCCAGACGCTGACCCAGGTCGGAATCCGTAGCCTCCGCAACCGCCGCTCGGATGTGCATGACTCGATCAGCGACGGCAACCGTGTGATCGCGATGGAGGAGTTCCGCGATCGCGGGCCGCGCGCCATCGCGGCAGCCCTGCCGGCCAACGCAGCCGTCTACGTGAGCATCGATATCGACGTCCTCGACATGGCCCTCGTGCCTGGATGCGTGTCCGGTGAGCCGAACGGACTGGCGTACGACGAGCTTCGGGAGACGCTGATCGCTCTGAGCGAGCACAGCGATGTCGTCGGCTTCGATCTCGTCGAGGTGAACCCGCTGCTGGATGTCGGAACGGGCATCACGTCGTACCTCGCGGCCCACACCATCGTCGAGTTCCTTGGCCACATCTGCGCCCAGCCTCGCTGGACCTCACGCCGAGAGGAGCGTGCCGAGCTGCGTCGCCGTCGCGTCTCGGCCTAGGATCGGGAAATGCCGCTGCGACACTCGGTGCTGTGGATGCTCCGGGACACGACCACCCCCGAACAGCAGGTCGAGATGCTCAAGGGCTTGTCCTACCTCTGTATGGAGTGCCGGGATGTCCGGGCTGGCGATTACGGGTCCGACCTTTTCGGCGGGACCAAGCCGCTGCGAGACGTGCGGCCCTGGGACCGGACTCCTCGCTGGCGGTCGCCGAAAGCGCCGCCCGCCAATTTCGACGTGGCGCTCCACCTCGACTTCGACGACTGGGCTGGGCACGACGCCTACGGCGCAGATCCAATTCACAACGCCGCCTCGGACTTCAACGGACTCGTGTCGACGGACGAGCTCACCGCCCGCGTCGACTGGGAGTACGACGGACCGCCGCTGACGCGTCGCGGCCACGTCCGGCACGTCGCGATGTTCGTCTGGGCCGATGATGCGACCGCCGTGGCGAAGCAGCGGGCCCTCGACGCCGCCCGCGGCCTCGAGAAAGCGCACCAGGTGGTGAGGGTTACGACGGGTACGAACGTGGGCCGCCTCACGACCGACTTCGACTGGATCCTCGACGTCGAGCTGCCGGACACCGCGGCGGCCCGCGGTCTGCTCGACAGCGAGCTCTATGGAGAGGCGATGCGGGCGGTCGCGGCTGCGACGAAGTACGACTGGACGGCCCGGCTCTCGCACGTCATGCGAGGCGGCCGTGGCACAGTCGCCGCTCGCTGATCCGACGACCGCGCCGGTCGGCATCGTCGGACTCGGTGTGATGGGCGGCGCGATCGCGCGGAACCTTCTTCGCGCCGGCGTCACCGTGATCGGCCACGACATCGACAAGGCGCGCGCCGACGCGTTCGCGGCAGCGGGGGGACGCCGCGCAGCCTCCGCGCGTGAGGTCGCCGAGCGCGTCGAGATCGTCTTGCTGCTCCTCCCGTCATCGGCCGCGCTCGACGCGGTGACCGAGGGCCCGGACGGCCTCGCG
>VBIL01000198.1 GCA_005879975.1 Chloroflexota bacterium | reverse complement strand
CCAGCGTCTTGCCCAGGATGTTCTGCAGGTAGTCGACGTAGACGGTGCCCCGCGGCCGCCGCGCGACCATGCGCTCGACGGTCGCCACCTTCGGGTGGCGCGTGGCGACGAGCGTCGCGACGATCTGGCAGAACAGCATGCCGGACTCGTACGACGTGTGCGGCGGCAGCGGAATGTAAACGTGCAGGCCGCTCGACCCGGACGTCTTCGGGACGCCCGGGACGCCCAGCGACGCCAGCTCGTCGCGCACCCACCGCGCGACGTCGAGGACCTTTGCGAACGTCGCGCCGTCGCCCGGATCGAGATCGAGCGCGACGTAGTCGGCATCGAGCGGCGACTGCACCCGCGAGAACCACGGGTCCTGCGAGATCGCGGCGATCTGCGTCATGTACAGGAGCGTCGTGAGCGATCCGCCGACGAAGCGCTTCGCATCGGGTTCGCCGATCGGATCGAGCGCCGGCGGCAGCGTCTCGACCCTGACGCCGGACGGCGGCCGCTCCTCGCGCGATCGCTGCTGGTAGAACGCCTTTCCGTCGACGCCGTTCGGAAACCGTTTCATCACGAGCGGCCGGTCGGCGACGGCCGGCAGCAGATACGGCGAGACCTCGACGTAGTAGCGGAGCAGATCGCCTTTCGTGATCTTCTGCGCGGGCCAGAACACCTTCGCGAGGTTCGTCACGCCAACGCGATCGCCGCCAGGCAGTTCGATCGCCCCGTCCCGCCGAGCGTCCTCGAGCGCGCGCAACTGCTCAATGACGCCCCTCAGCGCGCTTGCACCGTCAGCCCCGGCACCTTTAGCACCTTTAGCACCGTTAGCTCCTTTAGCACCTTCGCGCGTCACCTCCTCCGCGCGCTTGTCATCGCGAAGCCCCAGATACACCGGATGCCGCAGCTTGCGGTCCGCGGTCCACTCCGTGAACTTCACCTGCGCGACGAGGTCCGGCCGCGCCCAGTGCGCCGGCTCGTTCGTCTTGATCGGCGCGCTGAACGGCGATCGATCGACTTCACGCGCGCGCAGCAGCGTCCACACGCGCTCCAGCTCCTTCTGATCGAAGCCGGTGCCCGTGTGTCCGACGTAGGTCAGCCGGCCGTCTTCGTACACGCCGAGCAGCAGCGCGCCGAAGTGCGACCGCGTTTCGCGCGGCTCGGTCCAGCCGCCGACGACGAATTCCTGCTGCTGGACGACTTTGATCTTGCGCCACGCGGGCGATCGGCGGCCCGCCTGATACGTGGAGGTCACGTCCTTCGCGATCAGCCCCTCCCATCCTTCTTTCAACGCGCGGTCGTACAGCGCGTGCGCGTCGCCGGCGATCTGTTCGCTGAGACGGATCATCCCGTCGACGCGCATCACGTCTTCCAGCTCGCGCCGGCGCTCCGTCAGCGGCCGCGCGCACAGGTCGCGGCGGCCGCGCCGCAGCAGGTCGAACGCGATGAACGCGACCGGCTGCTCGCGATCGACGCGCTCGACGTCGAGGGCGCTGGTGAGGTGGATGCGCCCCTGCAGCCGCTGGAATCCGGCGGGCCGGCCGCGCTCGTCGAGCGCGACGATCTCGCCGTCGAGGAGCACCGGCGCGTCGAGCGTGCGTCCGAACGCCGACAGCGCGCGTACGATCGACGGGAACTGCGCCGTCTTGTCGTTGCCGTTGCGCGACCAGAGCCGTGCGGTCGCGCGAGCCCCGGCCGTCACCTCGACCAGCGCGCGGATGCCGTCGTATTTCGGCTCGTAGACGAGCCGCGGATCGCGGAGGGGCGCGTCCGCCAGCGTCGCGAGCATAGGGCGCATCGAAGCGGCGTCATCGGGCGGCATTCTCCGATTGTAGTGGTTCGACTGACCATCTGGCGCGCTGCTGTTGAGGTCCTCGTCCGCCGAGATGCGCGTCGCGCGACATGAATCACTCGAGCTGCCAATTGTGACGGGAGTCCGTAAACCGGTCCGATTCCTCGTAAGCCAGCAGTACGTGACAGCCGCGGAATCGCACGCGAAAACGAGGAAACGTCTTCGTCTAGTTGGGTACCCCGATTGCGTGGCGAGGAGGCGAAATGAAGGAGGCGAAATGAAGAAGGCATTCGTGGTCGCGCTGTTCCTGACGCTTGCCGCCGCACCGGCGCTCGCGCAGGGGACAGGTCAAGGCGCCGTGGGGGCCGCGTTCGGCGGAGCCGCGCCGGTGGGCTTGTTGCACGATGAACTGGATCCGAGCTTTGCGGTCAGCGGATTCGGTACGTGGCCCGTCTCCGGCCTGCTGAGCGTTCGCGTGAGCGGCGCGTACGACGGGTTTCGGCCGTTGCCTGACGACCGCGCCGCGTGTACGGCCGCCGGATTCGACTGCAGGAGCCGCATCGGACGGCTGGACGGCCGCATCGAGATCGGGGTTCACGCGGCGAAGGCGCGGCCGTACGGCTTCTTCGAGCTTGGCGCATACAACTTCAAGCAGGAAGCCGCCGTGGGATCCACGAAGATCTCCGAGAGCAAGACGAACCTGGGCGGTGGGTTCGGCGGCGGAGTCCGGATCGACCTCGCGCGCAACTGGGGCGTCGGCGCCGAGCTGCCCTTCCGATGGTGGCAGCAAAAGGAAGAAGGTGTGAAAGAAACGTACTGGTACGTCGAACCGGGGGGGTTCGTCTATTTCAGATTCGGCCACTGAGGACTGACCGGCCAGTTTCGTGTTGCCAGTTTCGCGCCCCGGTGCCACCCTTATGTGGTGTTCTCCTTCTTCCCGGGGCGCCACGGGCTGGCGGCAATCTTCGGCGCGCTCGAGCTCCGGGTGCTCGAAGCGCTGTGGCGCCGCGGCGCGACCGTCA
>VBIL01000197.1 GCA_005879975.1 Chloroflexota bacterium | reverse complement strand
GTCGCGAGCGGGCATGCGCATGACGATCGAGCGCGACGGGAAGCCCGTCTTCGACGGCACCGCGACGATATCCGATATGACGCGCGACCCGGCGAAGCTCGCGGCGGTGCTGCACTCTTCGTACACGCTGCCCATGGGCGCGTGGCTTCTCACCGGGACGTCGCTCGTGCCGCCGGAGCCGTACACGGCGAAGCCCGGCGACGTCGTGCGGATCGCGATCGACGATCTTGGCGAGCTTGTGAATCGCGTGTCACTCGTCAAGCACAGTGGCGCGCAGGCCAAGCCGACGCGACTCGCGAAGCGCTAGCGTCCGCGACGATGCCGGCGACCGTATTCGCTCCCGAGGCGCTGTTCGACTTCTCCGTGCGCGTCTTCCGCCACTTCGACGTACCTGACCCCGATGCCCGGACGGCCGCGACCGTGCTCCAGTCCGCGGATCTACGCGGGATCGACTCCCACGGGGTCGCGCGCCTGCACTCGTACTTCGACATGCTGCGGCTCGGTCGAATCAACCCCAAGGCCGACGTCAAGATCGTGCGCGAGACCGCGAGCACCGCAACGGTCGACGGCGATAACGGACTGGGTCTGGTCGTCGGCCCGAAGGCGAACGCGATCGCCATGGACAAAGCGCTCGCGGCAGGCAGCGGCTGGGTCAGCGTCCGCAACAGCAACCACTACGGGATCGCCGGTTGGTACGTGCTCGAGGCGCTGAAGCGCGATCTCATCGGCTGGTCGATGACGAACACGACCAAGCTCGTGACGCCGCTCTGGGGCGCCGAGCGAATGCTCGGCACCAATCCCATCGCGATCGCGTTTCCGGGCGAGCGGGAGCCGCCGATCGTGATCGACATGGCGACCTGCGCCGTGGCGTACGGCAAGATCGAGATGGCCCGGCGGGCCGGATCGCCGATCCCCCTCGGATGGGCGACGGATAGGAACGGCGCGCCGACGACGGACCCGAACGAGATGGTCGAGGGCGGCGCGCTGCTGCCTCTCGGCTCGGACCGCGAGCGCGGCGGTCACAAGGGCTACGGCCTCGCGCTGATGGTGGACGTCCTCACGGCGGTCCTGTCCGGCGCGAACTGGGGACCCTTCGTGCCGCCGTTCGCGCTACGCCAGGAGATCCCGACGCGGTCGGTCGGCAAGGGCATCGGTCATTTCTTCGGCGCATTGCGGATCGACGCGTTCATCGAGACTGCCGAGTTCAAGCGGCAGATCGACGAGGTCGTCCGGACGCTCCGCGGGACGCGGCCCGCTCCGGGCACGCATGGCCCGCTCATCCCGGGCGATCCCGAGCGCGAGGCCGAGGCGGTGCGACGCAAGGAAGGGATCCCACTCATTGAGCCCGTCGTCGAGGAGCTTCGGGATATCTCCCGTCAATCAGGGATCCCCTTCGCGTAGCCTCAGGCGAATCTCAACTGAGCCAGACCAGCTGGTCGCGAAGAGCGTCCTCGGCCAGGTGTGTGCGCAGCAGCAAGCGTAGGGCCGCAACGAGCGAACGACGCGAACCCTTTCGCCGTGGAAAGCGCCGCCGCGACGTAAACACGATGCCGTAATGCGAGCGGCCCTGCTCGATCGCGTGCCGATGCAGGATCGCGAAGTGGCGCACGTTCTCGGTAACCACGGCACGGCGTTCGGTGCCGGCCGCGGCCAGGACATCGGCGTCGGAGAGCGCGCGCAGCGGGGGTCGCTCGGCCACCGCCACCACGTCGTGCCCATCCCGCCTCAAGATCTCCGCGACATGACGATCCTGCTGCTCATCGAGCAGCAGCCTCAACGGCGCGCCGCCTCCTGCTGGCGCTTCGCCGCGGTCTCCATTTGCTCAAACAGCTCGTCGTTCGTGCGAATCCAGTCGTCAATCTCGGTCCGGTGGTCGGCGTAGTAGGCGAGTGCAAGCCGAACTTCCGACTTTGGCAGATCCAAGATCTCGGCGGTATCCGCGACATCGCCATCGTTGTCGTGCAGCGTGCTGATCACCTGCCAGATGTCGAGCCCGCGGTAGGCCGCCAGAGCTGGCCGGCGTCCCGCAGGCCCTTCGACGAACACGATCCCGGGATGCTCGTCCATGCGCAGTCCCTCTTCCACGTATCTCTCTACGAGGTTCGACCGCGGCTTGCCGAGCCGCTTCGCGTGCCGATCGAGCCGCCGGAGGGTTTCCCCTGCAACCCGAGCCGGGAGATCGGCTTTGCGCGTTCGCGGCATGGTCGCAAAAACTGTAACACAGTGTGTTTCGGTGTGTTACGTAGCGGTCCGCTCGGCGAAGTGCTCCTCGCCCGACTGGGGGATCGCGACGAACGCGATGATGGCGGCCACGACGTTGAGCGCGAGAGCCAGGACAAACGCGGCCTCGAGCGAGAGCGGCGCGAGCGCGCCGCCCAGCGCCGAACCGACCGGGAAGCCGATGAAATTCAGCGACATCGAGACCGCGAACGCGCGGCCCAGCCAGGCAGGGTCAGTGCGGCGTAGCCAGTACCGACAACGAGCATCGCGCCCGCAAGCAGCTGACGCTCGCGGCCTTCCGTACCGATGCGGCCGATGAAGAGCACGGACACCGCGGCCGTCACTCCGGAGAGCGCGAAGAGCTGGCCGACCTCGGCAGGACCGCCGCCGAGCCGCGAGAGCACGAGCACGGGTAGCCCGATGTAGAAGAGCCCTCCCGCGACGTTGCTCGTGGAGATCGAGATCCCGAGCCCGCGCAGCGTTGGATTACGGGCGACGTACACCAGGCCGGCCCACGCATCCGCGAGCAGCCGCCCGTGTGGCACCACGCCGAGCGGATCGCGCACGCCTACCGTCACGGCGGCGGCGACCACATACAGCGCCGAGGTCAGCGCCAGCGTCCAAAGACTCCCGACGGTCGCCACCAGCGCGCCGGCCAGCGCCGGACCGAAGATGCTCGATACGACGTAGCCGTTCGAGTCGATCGCATTCGCGCGCTCCCACAGAGGACGCGGCACGAGCAGCGGGAACAGCGTGCGGGCGCCGGTCGTCGAGAGGGGGAAGGTGAGCGACTGAACCGTGACGATCATCAATAGGAGCGCCTCGGTGAGCCCGTTCGTCGCGCCGAGTACGACGATGAGCGCGAGCGTCGTCGCCGCGACAACGTAATCGACCACCATCAAGCGCGTGCGGCCGTGCCGGTCGAGGAGCGCGCCGGCGATCGGCGACACGAGCAGGCCAGGGAACAGCGAAAGAAACGTCACGAGTCCGGCGAGCCCTGGCGACTGATAGCGCTCGAGCGCGAAGAGCACGAGGGCGAGCGACACCATCGTGTTCGCGGTGCGCGCGAGCAGCATGCTGACGACGAGCCGAGGCAGGCCCTCGACCGCGAGGAGCGCGCGATAGCTCGGCCGAACTTCGGTGCTGACGGACATGGGAGTTATCGAGGCTAGCGGGTTTTCTGCGCCTTCTCCCAGTCCTCGCGCATGACCTCGCCCATCCAGATGTCATGCCAGCCGCCGTCCTTGTACATCTCCTCGCGCTGGATCCCGCTCTCGCGGTAGCCCGCCTTCTGGAGGGCGCGCTTCGATGCCTCGTTCTCCATGAACGCACGGGTTTTGATCTTGTGAAGGTTGAGCTCGCGGAAACAAAATGCCGTCCGGAGCGCCATCGCTTCGGTGGCGATTCCTTTCCGCCACAGCGACTTGTCGCCGATGACGATTCCGGTCTCGCCGTTGCCGTGCCGCCAGTTGATGCCCCCGATGCCGGTCACTCCGACCAGCTTGCCATCGACCTCGATCACCCACTGCACGGCGTTCGCGTCCTCGCCCACGCGTTTGAACCATTCCTCTTCCTGCGAGTCCGACATCGGGCCGATCCCCGGCGTGAAGCGGATGACCTCGGGATCCTCGAACCACCTCTGAATAATCGAAAGGTCTTCCTTGCGCGGTGGACGGAGGATGCATTTCTCGCCGCGGATCACCGGACCGAGCATGGGAGACGAAGGCTACCCCGACGATTAGCCGCTAGCCGGGCAAACGCGCAAGCGCCGCGGCCGGGACCCGCGGCGGGGCGTAATCTTCCGCGCGCTCGGTGGGCAGGGCGGGGCTAAGGGAGGAAAGCCTTGGCCCATCCAGGCGCACCCGACGGTCTCACGCGTCGCGATCTCCTTCGCAAGGGCGTCGCCGCAGCGGCGGCCGCACCGGCGATGACCGCAGTCCTGGCGAACGCTCGCACCGCACCCGCGAGCGCCGCGTCCGATCTCGAAGAGGCCACCGTCGTACAGCTCCAGGAACGGATGGCGCACGGCGGGCTCACCGCGCAGTCGCTCGTGCAGAAGTACCTCGCGCGCATCAACGTGATCGACCGCGACCTCAACTCGATCATCGAGATCAATCCCGACGCGGAGGACATCGCGAAGGCGCTCGACGCCGAACGGAAAGCCGGTCAGGTGCGCGGTCCGCTGCACGGCATCCCGGTGCTCCTGAAAGACAACGTCGATACGCACGACAGGATGCAGACGACCGCGGGCTCCATCGCCCTCGTCGGCACCGCGCCTTCCCAGGACTCGACCGTCGCCGCGAAGCTCCGCGCCGCGGGCGCGGTCATCCTGGGCAAGACCAACCTCAGCGAATGGGCGAACTTCCGCTCGACGCACTCGTCCAGCGGCTGGTGCGGCCGCGGTGGCCAGTGCAACAACCCGTACGCGCTCGACCGCAACCCCTGCGGGTCGAGCTCCGGCTCTGGCGCGGCGCCCTCCGCGAACCTCACAGCGGTGTCGATCGGGACAGAGACGGACGGCTCGATCGTGTGCCCGGCGAACAACAACGGCGTCGTCGGCATCAAGCCGACGGTCGGCCTGGTCTCCCGCGCGGGAATCATCCCGATCTCCCACTCGCAAGACACCGCCGGCCCGCACACGCGCACCGTCGCCGACGCCGCCGCGGTACTCAGCGCGATCGCGAGCAAGACCAGCGATCCGCGCGATGCGGCGACGACCGGCAACCGCGACAAGGTCTCTACCGACTACACCCAGTTCCTCGACAGCAACGGCCTGCGTGGGGCGCGCATCGGCGTGGCGCGAGCGGGCGTCTCCGGATACAGCGAGAAGACCGACGCGGTGTTCGAGGATGCGCTCGACGCGATGCGCGGCGCCGGCGCGATCCTCGTCGACCCCGCGGACATCCCGACGATCGATGAGATCAACGGCGGCTTCGACGAGTTCGTCGTCCTGCTCTGGGAGTTCC
>VBIL01000196.1 GCA_005879975.1 Chloroflexota bacterium | reverse complement strand
CGCGTTTCCCTTGCTCATCGCGCTGTCCTATTCGCTCATGAGCGAGTCGGACATCGTGACGTTCCCGCCTCCCCTCTTTCCCGCGCATCCGAGCCTCGACAACTACGAGAAAGTGATCGCGACGATCCCGATCGGCCGCTATCTCCTGAACAGCTTCATCGTCTCTGGCGCCGTCGTCGTCGGACACCTCGTGACCGCAAGCCTCGCCGCATACGCCTTCTCGTTCCTCGCTTTCCGCGGACGCAACCTGCTCTTTTTCGTTTTCCTCAGCACGCTCATGATCCCGTGGGAGGCGACGATCATCCCTAATTACATGACGATCCGCTCACTCGGATGGCTCGACAGCTATCAGGGTCTTGCGGTGCCTTTCATGGCGACGGCGTTCGGAACCTTCCTGCTCCGTCAGGCTTTCATGCAGATCCCGCGCGAGCTCTGGGACGCGGCGAGGATCGACGGCGCATCGTCGTTCCGATTCCTGCGGGCGGTCGTGATCCCTCTGTCACGGCCGGCGCTCGGCACGGTCGCGATCTACGGCTTCCTCTCGACGTACAACCAGTACTTCTGGCCGCTCCTGATCACCAACGAAACCCTGATGCGGACGACCCAGGTGGGGATCGCGCAGCTGCGGTTCGAAGAGTCGCTGCGCTGGGGTCTGGTCATGGCCGGTGTCATCATGGTCGCTGTACCGACGCTTGCCCTGCTCGTGCTGGGGCAGCGCCAGCTCATCCGGGGACTGACCGCGGGGGCGGTCAAGGGGTAGGAGAACGCGTGGAGGGAAAGATGCGGAAGCTCGCAACCTTAGCGATCGCGCTTTCGATGGTCGCCGCGGCGTGTGGTGGGAGCAGCCCGGGCGGCGCAGGCGGTGGCACAAGCAACGACCTGAGCGCTCAGGCGCCGGGCAAGGACGTAAAGCCCGCCGCGAAGATCACGTGGTGGCACGCGATGTCGGGCATCAACGGCGAGGCGCTCAACAAGATCGTTACGAACTTCAACAACAGCCAGAGCACCATCAAGGTCGAAGCGGTCTTCCAGGGAACCTATGACGACCTGCTCTCGAAGCTGAACACGGCGCTCGCGTCGAACGCCGCGCCCGCGCTGGTGCAGGTCTACGACATCGGCCAGCGCTACATGTACGACAGCGGCCAGGTCGTGCCGATGCAGGCGTTCATCGACCGCGACAAGTTCGACACGTCCGACTTCGAGCCTGCCGTCATCAACTACTACCGGTACCAGGACAAGCTGCAAAGCATGCCCTTCAACGCGTCGTCGTCGATCTTCTACTACAACAAAGACGCGTTCAAAGAGGTTGGCCTCGATCCCGACAAGCCGCCGGTCACCTTCAGCGAGATCACCGACGCCGCGAAGAAACTGACCAAGAAGGACGCCAGCGGGCAGACCGTTCGCTACGGCTTCGGCCCATCGATCTACGGATGGTTCTTCGAGCAGCTTCTCGCGACCTCCGGTGCCCTCTACGCCGACAACGGCAATGGGCGTGACGATCGCGCGACGAAGGTCGTCTACAACAACGCCGCGGGGAAGGCGATCCTCGATTGGTGGAAGGCCGGCATCGACGGCGGGTACTTCTACAACCCCGGTATCGACAACCCCGGCGCGACGAACGCGTTCAACGCCGGCAAGACAGCGATGTACCTCGAGTCCAGCGCGGCGCTGCGCGGCAACATCAACACAGCCAAGTTCCAGGTCGGCACCGGGATCTTCGCGCGGCCCGACGGCAGGCCAAAGGACGGAGGCAACATCATCGGCGGCGCATCGCTCTACATCATGAAGAGCCGCCCGGTGGAGGAGCAGCAAGCCGCGTGGGAGTTCGTGAAGTTCGCGATGACCCCGGTGGTCCAGGCGCAGTGGCAATCGGATACGGGCTACTACGCGATCCGTAAGTCCGCATACAACGAAGCTCCGGCGAAGGAATGGGCAACGAAGTATCCGCAGTTCCTCACAGCGGTGAATCAGATCCGTGAATCACCACAGAACCGCTTCACCAACGGCGCGGTACTCGGGGTCATGCCCCAGGCGCGTGCTCGCACGCAAAAGATGATCGAATCGGTCTTCCTCGGGCAGGCGACGACGCAGGCCGCGCTCGATGCCGCGGTCACGGACATGAACGACCAAATCGACAAGTACAACAAGGCGAACAAGTAGGTAGGTACACGCGATGAGACGGTGCGGTCGCTCGGCGATCGCACCGTCGATCTCCTGGTCATCGGAGGCGGGATCGTCGGCGCGGGCATCGCGCGCGATGCCGCACTGCGGGGCATGTCGGTCGCGCTCGTCGAGCAGGATGACTTCAGCTCCGGCACCAGCTCTCGTCCGACGCGGCTGATCCACGGCGGCCTCCGGTATCTCGAACAATTCGACTTCGGACTCGTGCGTAGCGACATGCGCGAGCGCGAGATCCTGCTGGGCATCGCCCCGCACCTCGTGTTCCCCCTTCCGTTCCTGCTCCCGCTCTACCGGCCCAGCTTCTTCTATCAGCTGAAACTCCGGATCGGGATGCAGCTCTACGACGCGCTGTCGCTCGAGAAGAGTCTTCCGAAGCGGCAGCACCTCGACCGCGCGGCGACGCTCGCCGCGGAGCCGAGCCTGCAGCCCGACGGTCTCGCGGGTGCGTGGCGGTTCTATGA
>VBIL01000199.1 GCA_005879975.1 Chloroflexota bacterium | reverse complement strand
ACGAGGAGTGCACGCTGCCGAAGCGCCGCGGCGTGCCCTCGAGGTCGATGTAATCGGCGTAGCCGACGAGCGCAGCGATGATCATGAAAAGGACGCCGACGCCGATCGCGGTCGTCGCCGCCGGACGCGCTCCCATGAGGTCGAGCACGAGGGCAACCACGAAGGCACCGATGGGAACGTCGGTGATCGCCGGATGCAGCGGATGGCCGAGCCACACGCCGTTCAGGAAGTCCTTGAGGATAGGGACCGGCTTGTAGAGCGCGCTGAAGATCGCGACGAAGAGCTTGCCGAGTGGATCGGCCCACACACCCTGGGCATCGAGGATCCTCGCGATCGCGCGGTGGAGCACGGCGCGAGTTTAGGGATGCGTCGGTGCTGACTTCCTCGCCCGGAGCGGCTACCGCACGACGATCGAGCTCGCTCCGGCGTTGATCGTGACGGTCAAGCGGTCCTTGGCAGCCGCGTATCCGCTCGTCTGCACCGAGCTGCCGCACGCGACGCACCCGCCCGTCCCGCCGCCCTCGCCGAGCCGGCTGTTGTCGCTGCGCAAGGTGAGCAAGCCGCCACTCGTGCTGATGCGCGCCTCGACCCCATCCGGCACGGTGATCACGAGGGTCGACGCCCCCGCACTGATCCGCACGGGGATGTCACCGGTCGGCTTGGGGAGGACCAGCCGCACCGTGGACGCGCCCGTATTCAGACGTGCGTCTGTGACCCGGACGTCGGAGAGGTCGACGTCGAACTCTCCCGCCCCGGCGTTCATATCGAACGAGGTCGGGACGTCGCTCGCGATCTGGATCTGGACGTCGATCCCGCTGCCGCCCCTGAAGATCCCCTCTGGGCCGATCTGATCGATCCGCACGTCGGCGCGGCCGCCGCGCTCCGACGCCCGCAGGCGTAGATCGGGGTTCTCGCTATGCGCGGTTACGAGGTCCGTCGCGCCGTCACCGACGTGATAGCGACCGGCCCCACCGTTGATCGAGAGCACCATGGTGCTCGCGCCGCCGCGCGGAACGGAAACGTCGGCATCTCCTCTCGCCCCGCCGCCGAAGGCGACCCAGCGGCCGAGACCTGGGTTCGCGGCGACGAGTGCCAGACCAGCCGCGATGACGAGGACCTCGGCCACAAGGGTCGGCACCGGCCAGCGGCGCGCGAACGCGATGTCGAGCCCGATGAGGACCAGGAGCAGCGGCCAGAGGCTGAGGAGCGCGAGCCAGGAGACCCCCGCGATGAAGCCGAAATTGGCCAGCAGGAAGACGAGGCCAAGCGCGATCAGAAGAAGCGGCCAGAAAACGCCGCGGCGCGGGCGGAAGAGTCCGGCATTGCCGAGCAGGAAGATCACTCCGAGCGCGATCAACAGGTACCCGAATGCCATCCGCCGGCGTTCGGTCTCACGGGAGTGCGCTTGTGGGTCCGCGACGACGGGCGTCGTCGCCACCGCGGCGCCTTCGGCGGCCGACGGTGGCGCATCGCCCGGGGACCGATCCCGGAACGACTTGCTGATGTCGTCGGCCGTCTTGCGCAGCTGATCGGCCACCTCCTCCACCGTCGCACCGGCTGACGTGGCGAAGCTCGTCGCCGGTCGCCCCGGCAGCGGCATGAGGAAAACGAGCGCGACGTAGAGGATCAGGCCGAGGCCTCCGGTGAATAGGATCATGAGAAAGAAGAGCACGCGGACGATGGTGGGGTCGACCGCGAGGTATTCGGCGATCCCGCCGCACACGCCCGCGACCATTCGGTTCGTGGCGCTGCGCTCGAGTCGTGCGCTAGACATTGGCTCGCTCCTTCCTAGTGTGGTACTCGTACGCGACCGCGAATGCGACCGCGGCGAGGGCCGCGATGGGAATGGTCGGCTGCTCCATCGTTCGGACCGCGGGCTCGAGGGGCACGGCTACCGACGCGACGAGGGAGATCGCCGTAGCGAAGGTATCGCCCGCGACGACAGGCGCGAGCGCCCAGATCGCGACCACGCCGATGGCGAGCAGAGCCGCGGTGGCCAGGCCGGCGAACAGCGACGAGGCGAATGTCGCGAGCCCGAGCGGTCTCTCCTCCGCGCGCGCCGCGATCGCGGCGACGCCGAGCCGAGGCGGGAGCTCGCTCGCCTCGAGGCGCAGCGCGCGGCGCAACAACACCTCGTCGAACAGCTCGTCGTCCGGACGCATCCGGCTCATCCCGTTCCCTCGAGTGCGCGGCGCAGGAGCGCGCGTCCGCGCAGCAGCTGAACGCCCACGGTCGAGGCCGGCCTGCCGGTCACCTGCGCGATCTCGTCGACACCGAGCTCGTTGAAGTAGCGAAGCACGACGACCACGCGATAGAGCTCGGGAAGGGCGGTGACCGCGGCACGGATGCGCGCCTGATCCTCGCGCGCGATCGACAGCGCATCCGGCGTGAGTGCGGGGTCGGGCAACACACCCGCCGCGTGCTCGTCGGCTCTGCGCCGCAGCTCCCGGCCGCGCCGGCGCGCGTGCGAGATAGCCTCGTTGGTCGCGATACGCAGCAGCCAGAATCTGACCGGGCGCGAGGGGTCGTACCGGTCGAACGCCCGGTAGGCCTTGAGGAAGGTGGAGCTCATGACATCGAGCGCCGACTCCCGGTCGCCGGTGATGCGGAGCGCGACGCCGTAGACCTCGTCCTGGTGGTCGCGCACGGCGTCGGAGAAAGTCACCGGCCGAGGCGTGGCGATCGCTGGGACGAAAGAAGCCAGGGCGACACTCGCAGCCATTCCTCTCCAGTACGCCGGCGGGTGCGCTCCTATTTCATCAGCCGGTCGAGTCGTGGAGCGGCGGACGGCGGGAGGCTCACCACCTTATCGCGCGAGGCCTCGCCCTGCTCGATGCGCACCTCGCTCGCGCGCACCCCGAGCGCCGTGGCGATCGCGGCCTGGACCGCGCGGTTCGCCGCTCCGCGCTCCGGCGCCGCTCTGACTCTGACGACGAGACGACCGGCGCGCATCCCGTCGAGACGGTCTTCCCTGGCGCGCGGGACGACGCGGATCGTGACCCGCAGGCGATCCGCCATCGCCTTTAGACCGGCTGCGGCAGCAGCCTGAGGAGAACGCTCGTCGCGATCTGGATAAGGAGGAACGCGATGAAGGGCGAGAAGTCGATGCCGCCGAAGAACGGAATGGCGCGGCGGATCGGCCCGAGGATCGGCTCGCTCACGTTCCAAACGAAGTCGCCCAGGCCGAACGGCAACTTGAGATTTGGGACCCAGGAGACGATCACCCGCACGAAGATCGCGACCATCAGCGCCCAAGCAAGTACGTTGATGAAGGCCTCGACGAAGACGATCAAGAGACAGGTCGTGCACATGCGTCAGGGCAGGTCCAGACGGTAGCGCGACGGCGTGGGTCCGGTCTGGCCCTGATAGGAGGACCCGAGCTCGGGCGACCCATACGGACGCTCCGCCGGGCTCGAGAGCTCGAAGAACGAGAGCTGCCCGATGCGCATGCCTCCATACAGGGTGATCGGGATCGTGTTGACATTCGAGAGCTCCAGAGTGATGTGGCCATCCCAGGCCGGGTCGATGAATCCGGCGGTGCTGTGGATCAGCAGACCGAGGCGGCCGAGCGAGCTCTTTCCCTCGACGCGCGAGACGAGGTCGTTGGAAAGCCGGAGTCGCTCGCGAGTTGAGCCGAGCACGAACTCGCCGGGGTGAAGGATGAAGGGGGTGCGCTCGGGTACCTCGACGAGCTCGGTCACGTCGTCGAGCGGACGGGCCAGGTCGATGAACGCGTGGCGGCTCGAGCGGAAGACCCGAAAACGGTGATCCAGGCGGATGTCGACCGAGGCCGGTTGCACGCATTTCGGATCGAACGGATCGATCCCGATCCGTCCCGCGGCGATCGCGGCGCGGATGTCACGATCGGACAGGACCACGGGAGCCGAGTATGGCCCGCTTGCGACTCGCGAGCCGCAGCCCATCCTCGCGTGGGACAGGAGCGGGCCATCGTGATCGGCGCGCAGCAGGTCAGCGACGGCGACGGCGCGGGACGACGGCAACGGTCTCGCCGATGGGAAGGACGATCTGCTCGGCGACGCGACGATCACGCGCCTCCTGGCGGCGACGGACCAGCGCCGCGAGCTCGTCGTAGAGCGCGTCAATGTCCTCGAGGTGGGAGTACACGATCTTGAACCGCAG
>VBIL01000080.1 GCA_005879975.1 Chloroflexota bacterium | reverse complement strand
TCAGGATGTCCGCGAGCAGGTACGCGCGCTGATCGGAGAGAACACGCACCGGTGGCGACGCGGAGCGCTCGTAGAGAATGCGGCCGGCCGCGTCGCGAACCCGCGCGACAGCGAAGGGCTGCGCGAGCCGCCCTCCCGCGCCGAGCGCCGCGTACGCGTTCGCGAGATCGAGAAGCCGCACTTCGCCGCCGCCGAGCGTCAGACCCAGGCCGTAGCTCTCTACCTCCGAGAGCGTTCCGAGCCCGAAGCGGTGCGTCATCTCGAGCATCGCGTCGAGCCCGAGCGCGTCGAGCGTGCGCACCGCCGGGATGTTCAGCGACGAGGCGAGCGCGACGCGGAGCGGGACCACGCCGTGGAACGAGCGGTCGAAGTCGAGCGGCGCGTACGGACCGTCCTCGGTCGGGAAGCTCGTCGCGACGTCGAGAAGCGCGGTGGCCGGAGTGAACCCTCGCTCGAACGCCGCGGCATAGAGGAAGGGCTTGAGCGCAGAGCCCGGCTGCCGCGGCGTGAGAACCATGTCGATCTCGCCGCCGTGGAGGGGATCGCCGTCGGTCGCGCTCCCGACGAACGAGAGGATCCGGCCGGTGCCGGGCTCGATCGCGACGAGCGCGGCGTTGGTGACGTTCCGACCCTGGAATTCGTCGAGCCGGATGCGGATGAGGCGCTCGGCCTCGTTTTGCAGCCCGGCGTCGAGCGTGGTCTCGATGACGAGGCCGTCGTGGCCGGCCAGATCGGGCCGGACGCGAGCGAGCTCGGCGAGGGCCAAGCCGACGAACTGATGCGCGATCGGAGGCGCGACCGCCGGGAGGATGTCGATCGCTGTGGCGGACGCGGCGTCCGCGTCGCCCTTTGAGATCCAGCCGTCCTCGACCATGCGGCCGAGCACGTAGGCCTGTCGCGTGTGCGCGGCAGTGGGGTCGTTCGCCGGGTCGTAGTCCGACGGCCGCTGCGGGAGACCCGCGAGATAGGCGGCGTGTGCGAGGTCGAGGTTGCCGGAGCCGATCCCGAAGTACAGGCGCGACGCGGCTTCGACGCCGTACGCGCCCCGGCCGTAGTACACGTCGTTCAGATACAGCTCGAGGATCTCGCGCTTGCTGCGGTTCGCTTCGAGCTGGAGCGCGACCAGGGCCTCGTGCGCCTTGCGCACCGCGAGGGGGGACGCGTCGTCCGCCAGGTAGAGCCGCCGCGCGAGCTGCTGCGTGATCGTCGACGCGCCAGACGGCTGCGAGCCGGACGTGAGCGCCGCGCGAGCGATCGCCAGCGGATCGACGCCGGGGTGCTGCGGGAAGCGGCGGTCTTCGGCAGAAATGGTCGCCTGGAGCATCCGCGGCGCGACCGATCCGAGCCCGATGGGGATCCGCATGCCCGACCGGCCGTCGCGCTCGAGCACGTTGCCGTGGGCGTCGAGCACGACCGTGCCCGGAAGCTGGAGTTGCGTTTCGGGTGCGGAGAGAGGAGCGAAGCGCGCGTAGCCCGCGAGCGATAGCGACGCGAAGCCGAGCACGATGACGACGCCGCGTGCGAGCTGCGCGCGCATAACCGAAGAATCGCCGACGGTCGACCCGTTGGCGTCCGAGCCGACCGTCGTAAGTACTACGCCATCGCTATGAGTTTGGCCGTCCGGCCGGCGAAGTTTCGAGGCCCCGGCGGAGCGCGCCGATCTCGGACCGGCTGATGCGGCTCGCGTCGCCGTAGAGGCCGACGCGGTCGAGCATGCCCCCATAGCGCTCCTGGAGCCGTCGCCCCAGGTCCTCGTAGGTCGCGGCGCGCGTAACGAAGGCGTCGAGCATCGCGTCGGTCACCAAGCGCGGCATCTCGTCGACGCGACCGGCGCGCACCAGATCGCTCAACTGCTCGCCTACCTGAGCCCATCCGTGGTGCGCGAGCACGACGCGGTATGTCGGCGTCGAGCCGTAGAAGGCGATCTGCTGACGGACATAGGCCTCGTCCGCCGCGAGCGTGGACGATTCCGCGACGAGGGTGAACACCGGGCACGCCACCGTGACGTCGGCGCGTGCGCGGCCGGCCCGCGTGAGGCCACGCGCCATCGCGGGCACGCCGATCTCGCGCAGGTATGAGGCGGTCGAGAAGGGATGCGCGACGATCCCGTCGGCGACTTCGCCCGCGACGGCGAACATGCCCTCGTTCACGGCCGCGAGATAGACGGCGACGCGCGGGTGGGCGATCGGGCCAGGATCGAAGAACGGGGACATCAGGTCGAACCGGTAGAACTCGCCGGCGAAGCGCAGACGGTGCTCTTTCTGGAACGCGCCCCAGATGTGCCGCAGGGCGAGGACGTACTCGCGGATGCGCGCGGCCGGGCGGTCGTAGGACATCGCGAAGCGGCGCTCGACGTGCGCGCGCACCTGCGTGCCCAGTCCGAGGTCGAGGCGGCCGCGGCTCGCGCGCTGTAACGCCCATGCGTCCATGGCCGTGACCATGGGGCTGCGCGCGAAGGCGATGGCGACCGCGGTGCCGAGCCGCAGCGTGCTCGTGCGGACCGCCGCGGCGGCGAGCGGCAGCAGTGGATCGACCTGGGTTTCCGCGACCCAGAGTCCGTGGAACCCGTTTGCCTCGAGGCCGCTCGCATACTCCCCAGCCTCTTCGATCGCGAGCGCCGTCGTCAGCGCGTCGAGCTTCATCGGCGCTCCGATTGAGACCCAGTAGCCAGCCCCGAGTCGGCTACGGCGTGACGACGAACCGGCTGCTGTCGCTCGGCGAGAGCCCGAGCGATGGCTCGTCGAACATGAGGATCTTCGGCTTGGACATGAGACCGCGCGCGATCGCCAGCATCTGCTGCTCGCCGCCGGAGAGCGTGCCCGCGAGCTGCGTTCGCCGCTCCGCCAGACGCGGGAAGAGCACGAAGACCTGATCGAGCGTCGCGCGCATCCCGGCGCGCGCGTTTTTAGGTGTCGCCCCCATCTCGAGGTTCTCCAGGACGCTCATGGTCGAGAAGAGCTGGCGTCCCTCGGGGACGAGCACGAGCCCAAGCTTGGCCTTGTCGTGCGGCGAGAGTCTGGTCACGTCGCGATCGTCGAGCAGGACAGTGCCCTTCCATACGGGCAGGAGTCCCACGATCGTGCGCAGGAGGGTGGTCTTTCCGGCGCCGTTGGAGCCAAGGATCGTCGTGAGCTTCCCCGGCCCGAGCTCCACGCTCGCGCCCCACAGGATCTGCACCTCGCCGTACCCCGACTCGATCGATCGCACCGCGAGGCTGGTCATGCGCCTTCCTCTTCGAGGAACTTCGCGGCGACCTTGGGATCGCCGAGGTACGCCTCGATCACCTTCGGGTCGCTCGAGACCTGTTGCGGGGTGCCCTCGGCGATCTTCTTTCCGTAATCGAGCACGACGACGCGGTCGCATACGTTCATGACCGCGTGCATGAGGTGCTCGATCATGATCACGGCCACCCCCTGCTCGCGCAGCGTGCGGAAGACCGTGAGCATCTCCGCGACCTCCTGCGGGTTGAGGCCCGCGAGGACCTCGTCGGCCAGGAGGAGCATCGGCCGCGCGGCGAGGGCGCGGGCCAGCTCGAGCCGCTTCTTCTGCGCGACGTTGAGCTTTCCCGCCGGCGTCTCGCTCTTGTCGGCGAGCCCGAGCGAGGCGATCACCTCCTGCGCGACCCTCCGCGCCGCGCCGAGACCGAGGTTCTCGCGACCGAAACACGCGCCGACGGTGACGTTCGCGATCACGGAGAGGTCACTCAGGGGGCGTACCACCTGATGCGCGCGCGCGATCCCGCGCCGCGCGACCTGGAAGGGCCGCAGGCCGGTGATGTCCTCACCGCGGAATTCGACCCGGCCCGCCAGCGGCCGGTACACGCCGTTGATCGCGTTGAGGAGGGTCGTCTTGCCGGCACCGTTCGGACCGATGAGCCCCAGGATCTGGCCCTGGTCGACGCTAAGGGTCGCCGCGTCGCAGGCGACCAGGCCACCGAACCTCACGGTGACGCCCTCGACGTCGAGGATCACTGGATGTAGGCCCGGAGCCGCGGGAACCGGTTGCGCAGCGACCCGACGAGCCCGGCGGTCACGAAGAGAACGGTGAGAAGCAACAAGAGCCCGGCGATCGCGAGCTGGAAGTTCGCGAACGTCGGGTTCGTGATTAGGAAACCACGAAGCCATTCGTAGAGCGCCGCGCCGACGATCGGCCCGGCCACGGTGCCGATCCCGCCGAGAACGACCATGACGAGCGACTCGATGGATCGCAGGAGATCGAAAGCGGGTCCTGGCTCGATGATCCCGTTCTTGAAAAAGAACGTCGCGCCGGCGAGGGCGGGGAAGAAAGCCGAAATGACGTACGCCATGACCTTCGCGCGCGCGGGGTCGATGCCCACGAGCATCGCGACGTCCTGGTCCTCGCGTATCGCCATGAGCGAGAGGCCGAACTTCGAGCGGCGGATGACGTACGACGTGGCGACCGTCGCGAGCGCGATCGCTGCCATCGTGTAGTAGGCCAGGAACGCGGCCTCGCGCGCGCCGCCGTACTGAAGGTAGATCGAGAAGCTGAAGAACATTCCGATCGCGCCGCCGAAGGGCTCGAAGTTCGTCATGAACGATTTCATCGCCTCGTTGATGCCGACGGTCGCGAGGGCGAAGTACGCGCCACGCAGGCGGAGGATCGGGATGCCGATGAGGGCCGCGATGAGTGCGGCCGGGATCGCGCTCGCGATCGCCGCAAGGAGGAAGTGGACGTTGAACGTCTGCATGAGCCAGAACGCGATGTAGCCACCGATGCCGAAGAAGACGATGTGCCCGAAGGAGACGTATCCGGTGTAACCCATGATGATGTTGATGCTCGAGGCGAGCGTCACGAGCATCAGGACGAGGAAGAGCTCCTCGCGCAGGCTCGGGTTATTGGAGACGATCGGGATCGCGGCGACAGCGGCGATGAACACGAGGAGCGCCGGCAGGAACGGAGCGCGCAGGTCCCTCACGCACGGGCTCCGAGGAGCCCGGCCGGCCGCAGGAGCAGCACGGCTACGAAGATGACGTACTCGACCACGGGCACCCAGGCGACCGGCAGGAACACGGTGAGGACGCCCTCGAGGAAGCCGATCACGAGGCCGCCGACCAGCGCGCCGGTCGGGTTACCGAGCCCGCCGAGCACGACGATGACGAAGCTCTTCAGCTCGTACGTTCCGCCCGAGAGGATCGTGAAGCTGAAGAGCGTCGCGAGGAGCGCGCCGCTCGTCATCGCGAGGGCCGTGCCGATGCCGAACGCGAGCGCCAGCATTCGCCGGGAGTCGATCCCCATGAGCTCGGCCGCGGCGCGGTTGTTCGCCACCGCGCGGATGGACTTGCCGGTGCGGGTGCGGAAGAGGAAGCCGTAGAGCGCCGCCGCGACGAGGACCGCGACGGCGACCGCAACACCGTGCGTGCCGAGGATCGTGACGTTGCCGGCGCGCAGCGCGCCGAGGTCGATGTCGATCGAGCGCGGGCTCGTCGTGAAGATGACGGTCGCGACTCCGATGATCATGAGGTTCACGCTGAACGTCGCGAGGAGCGTCGTGAGCTCGGTGGCGTCGATGACCCGGTCCACCGCGACGAAATAGATCGCGATCCCGAGCAGTAGCCCGACGAGCGCCGCCGCGACAACGCCGAGGTACGGGTTGACGCCAAAGCTCGAGAACAGGATGAAGACTGCGAACATGCCGAGCGCGATGATCGGCCCGTGCGAGAGGTTGATCACCTTCATGACACCGAAGATGAGCGTGAGGCCGAGTGCCGCGAGGCCGTAGACGAACCCGAGCATGAGCCCGTCGATCGCCGACGGGAGCAGCGCCTCGAGGCTCATGCTCGGCTCGTCGCGTTACCTATCGCAGTTCGCGTGCGTCTATTTGCGAAGCTGGGCGGGTGCGGTCGCCGCGTCCGAAGGCCAGACGATCTGCGTCGCAAGCTTGCCGTCGGAGCCCTTCTGCCACTGCACGTAGACCATGTCGTGCGCGACCTGCTTGCCGTGCGTCTTCGCGTCGAGCGAGAACTTCACGCGGCCGTAGAAGAGCATGAGGTCGATCTTGTCAAGCGCCGCCTGGATCTTCGCGGGGTCGGTGCTGCCCGCATCCTCCAGCGCTTTCTGCAGCACGAGGCCCGCAGCGTAGCCACCGGACGACTGGTATGAGGGTTGTGAGTTGTACTTCGCCACGTACCGGTCGGTGATGAACTGTGCGGCGTCGCCGATGTCCTTGAACGTTGGCTCGGGCGGCGCCACGAGGAGTGCGACGAAGCGCGCGTTCACGCGCTTCTCGAAGAGCTGCTTCGCGAACGTCGTGCCGTCCTCGAAGTGTCCGCCGCCGATGATCGCGTCGGGACTCGCGGCCTGGATCTTGTTGATGAACGGGTTGAAGTCGGTCGTCCCGGTGTCGTAGCCCTCGGCGACGACCACGTCGAGGCCCTTGCTCTTCGCGTACGGGTTCGCCGCCGCGACGACGGAGGCCGAGAAGCTGTCCTTCTCGTTCACTATCGCGACCTTCTTGATGGTCGGGTCGAGCTTCAGCATGAGGTCGATCGCGCCCACGAGGTACTTCGAGCCCGGGGCGTAGACCTGGTAGACGCCCTTGAAGCCCTGCTCCATGGTGACGTCGTCCGCGCCGCCGGCGGTGATCATGAGCCGGCCGTTCTGTTCGGTGACGACCGCGGCCGCCTTCACGAGGCCGCTGGAGTACGGCGACAGCAGGAAGTCGACCTTGTCATCGTTGATGAGCTTCGTGTAGAGGGCCTGGACTCGGTCGGTCTTGCTCTCGTCGTCGTAGAACTTCACCTTCGGCATCAGGACCGTGCCGTCCTTCAGTTTGATGCCGCCGACCTTCGTGACGTCGTCGACCCAGAGCTGGATGCCGTCGGTCTGACGCTTCGATGTGACGTTCTGCGCGCCGGTCTGTGACGCGGTGAAGCCGATGATCAGGTCCTTGGTGACGGTCGTCTGGCTCGGGGCCGCGGATGTCGTCGCCCCCGGAGTCGTCGTCCCACCGCATGCGGAAGCGACGAGACCCACCAGCGCGAGCGTCAGGCCGAAGAAGCGGATGCCCCTCATGGTCGCTCTCCTTTGCGCGGCTGGATAAGGCCTCATTCTCCTCCCGCGGGCTACAAGGCGAGGTCCCAACCAAGCCGTTCCGACGAGAGAAAACCGATCGGGTGCGCGGTCTCGCCGTCCAGCACCAGATCGGCGAGGATCTCGCCGATCACGCTCGCGAACTTGAACCCGTGGCCCGAGCAGGCCGACGCCACGATCACGTTGCTGTCCTCGATGAGGTGATCGATGACGAAATGTCCGTCGGGGGTGTTGGTGTACATGCACACCTTTGCGTCGCGCCGTTCACCATTGGCGAGCGGCATGCGCCGGCGCAGCCATCCGCGGACACGCTCTTCGTCGTCGGCAGAGGCCGTTCGATCCAGCAAGTCCGGATCGGCGGGATCGCCGAAGTGGAGCCCGGCGACCTTCACGCCCTGTCCTTCGATGTAGGGGAATCCGTAGAAGATCCGGTCGGTGTCCTCGACGATGTAGACCGGAAGGCGTGCGAAGGCATCGCGATCGGCGCGCGGCTCGAACCAGAAGAGCACGCTGCGCTCGACCGAGAGCTGTGCTGCGAGCGACGGAACGAGCTTTGCCGTCCACGCGCCCGCGGTGACGACGAGCTGCTTCGCCTCGTAGATCCCGCTGCGCGTGGACACGCGGATGCCGTCCAATGTCGACTCCCAGCGCTCGATGGGCTCCTCGAAACGGAGCGCGGCTCCGGTGCGCTCGGCGAGGCGGAGATGCGTCTCGATGCACCGCTCGGGTGCGAGCCATCCGGCCTGGCGCTCAAAAACGCCGGTCCAGCCTTCGAGCCATGCGAAGAGCGGATAGCGCTCGCGAAGCGTTCGGGTGTCGAGGACCTCGTGATCAAGGCCGTGACCGCGCGCGCTATCGAGCGCGCCCGAGACGAGCTGGCCGTCCGGCGGCCCCGCGTAGAGCCCGCCGGTCTCCGTCAGAAGGCGCTCGCCGCTCGCCCGTTCGAGCTCGCGCCAGAGCTCCCACGCGCTGCGCAGCAGTGGCACGTAGTCGGGATGCTCGTAATAGGAGAGCCGAATGATCCGGGAGAGGCCACCCGACGAGCCGAGCGTGTGGCCGCGAGGGAAACGATCGATGCCCAGCACCGACGCGCCGCGCGACGCGAGCGCGTAAGCAGCCGAGCTACCGTGCGCGCCGAGCCCGGCGACGATGACGTCCGCGTCCACAGACGCATGGTGACGCACCTGTGCAGAGTGCATCGCCCGGTTTGACCGGGCGGCGAGCGGGTCCGTAGCCTCCCCAGTGATGCGTCTTGTCCTTATCCCGCCGATGCCGATCGCCCCGATGCCGGGGCTCTCTGCGCGTCCGGGAGGCTAGCCGCACCACTTTCCACCACCGCTCATTTTGAAAGAGGCCTCCCGGAAGGGGGGCCTTCGTAGTTCATTGGAGGAGGCTTGAAATGGCGACCACGATCCGAGGCACCGCGCTGCGCGGCTTCCGCTGCCGGTCATGCCACGTGCTGTCGCCGGCCGACGAGCGCTACGTCTGCGGGGAGTGCTACGGCCCGATCGAGCCCGAGTACGACCTCGCTTCCCTCGACACTGAGACGCTCCGCCTCGCGATCGAGCGCGGGCCGCGCTCGCTCTGGCGCTATGCGCCGCTGCTTCCGGTCGCGGAGCCCAAGTCCCATTACGCCGTCGGCTGGACGCCGCTTCTCGAGGCGCCGCGACTCGGCGAGGCCATCGGGATATCGCGCCTCTTCGTGAAGGACGATTCGCGCAACCCGTCGCTCTCCTTCAAGGACCGTCCGGTCGCGCTCGCGCTGGCGCGCGCACAGGAGCTCGAGCTCGACACGCTCGCGTGTGCTTCGACCGGCAACCTCGCCGGCGCGGTCGCGGCCGCCGCCGCGCGCAATGGCCTGCGCGCATTCGTATTCGTCCCGGCGACGACCGATGAGGGCAAGATCGCGGGTGCCGCCGCATACGGTGCGACGGTCGTCCGCGTCCGCGGCACGTACGACCAGGTCAATCGCCTTTGCGCCCGCCTCGCCGACGAGGAGCGCTGGGGCTTTGTGAACTTCACGCTCCGTCCGTACTACGCGGAAGGCTCGAAGACGCTGCTCTTCGAATCCGCGGAGCAGCTCGGCTGGCGCCTGCCCGACCACGTGATCGTCCCCGTCGGATCCGGGGCGCTCCTCACGCGGACCGCGACGGCGGTCGCGCAGCTACGCGCGACGCGCCTCGTCGATGACACGCGTTGCAGCATTCACGCCGCCCAGCCCGCAGGCTGTGCCCCGGTCTCGGACGCCGTAATCGACGGATATCGCGATGTCCGGCCGGTCCGCGATCCGGTCACCGTCGCCCGGTCGCTGGCGATCGGCACGCCTGCCGACGGCGACGGCTCGGTCGCGGTGATCCGCGCGAGCGGCGGGTCGGCCGCGTCGGTGAGCGATGCCGACGTCCTCGAGGGCTGCGCTCTCCTCGCAAGCACTGAAGGCGTCCTCGCGGAACCGGCGGGCGGGGTGGTGGTCGCCACCGCGCGAGCGCTCGCCCGGCGCGGCGCGTTCGGCGACGATGAGACCGTCGTCCTCTACATCACCGGCAACGCCTACAAAGGAACGCTCGACTCGCCACCGCTCGGCCCGGCGATCGCCGCGGACGTCGACGAGTTCCGCTCGTCGTATGCGGAGGCGCTCGCATGAGCGTCATCGTTCGTCTCGCCACGCCCCTTCGCGCCGCGGCCGGCGGTAACGCGACGCTCTCGATCGATGCCCCGGACCTGGCGACGCTCACCCGGGAGATCGCGGATCGGTACCCCGAGCTCGCCGCGCGTGTGCTCCGCGACGGCGAGTTCGGTCGCTTCGTCAACGTGTTCATCGACGGCGAGGACGTCCGCTTCTTCTCCGCGGACGGCGACCTCAGCGGCAAGCGCACCGTCGAGATCCTCCCCGCCATGAGCGGTGGTGCGGTCGCACCGCTTCCAGAGCAGAGCGCGCGGCGCGAGCACGAGGTGTTCGGCTCGTTCATCGACGAGACCATCGGCATCGTCGCGCGGCAGACGCGGGACACCGTCTCTTTCGCGGTGGGATCGCCGTCCCGCGAGGCGCTGGAGCTCGTCGGCGCCGACGACCTCACCGCGACGGTGCTCCAGCGCGAGGGCGCGAGCGCGCTCGGCTACGGCATCACCGAGGGCGAGCCCGAGCTCCGCGCGGTCGTCGCGGCCGGCGCGTCGGCACGGGGCCTCGAGACGGACGCGAGCGAGGTACTGATCAGCGCCGGTGCGCTTCAGGCCATCGATCTCGCGTGTCGCGTCTATCTCCGCCCCGGCGACGCGGTGGTGGTCGAATCGCCGGGCTTCGCGAACGCCCTGTCCGCGTTCCGTAATCACGGCGCGACGGTGCTCGAGGTGCCGGTCGACGGCGAAGGCCTCGACGTGGGTGAAGCCTCGCGGCTCATTCGGCGCAGCGGGGCGCGCCCGCGAATGTTCTTCGTCGTCCCGAATTTCCAAAATCCATCTGGCGAGACGCTCTCGCTTGCGCGTCGCGAGTCCCTGCTCGCTCTCGCCGCGAGCCACGACGCGATCGTCGTCGAAGACGATCCATACGGGCTCCTGCGCTATCGCGGCGCGGATCTCCCACCGCTCGCATCGCTTGGGTCGCGTGTCGATGTCGTCTCTATCGGCACGTTTTCGAAGACGTTCCTCCCCGGGCTGCGGGTAGGCTGGGCCATCGCCGCGACGGACACGATCCGGCGGATGACGAAGGTGAAGCAGACGATGGACTCGAGCACCGGCACGCTGGCGCAGCGCATCGTCCTGGAGTTCCATCGCCGCGGTGGCGTCGAGGCGCACGTCGGCCGCCTGCGCGAGCTGTATCGGCACAAGCAGGAGCGCGCGCGCACCGCGCTTGCGCGCGAGTTCGCCGGGACCGGCGTGACCTGGAACGATCCTGACGGCGGCTTCTATTTCTGGGTCCGGCTTCCCCGTGGCGTGGACGCTCGCAAGCTGCTCGATGTCGCGCTCGAGGAAGGTGTGGCGTTCGTTCCCGGTCAAGCTTTCGCGATCGACCGCGATCACTCGAACGCGCTGCGCTTCTCGATCAGCGCTCCGAGCCCGGAGCGTATCGACGAGGGCGTGCGCCGGTTGCGGCGGGCGTTCGATCGGGTCGCGTAGCCCGATGGCGGTGGTCGCGCGTCGCCCGCTCGACGCGTCGGCCGTGATCGAGGCCGCCGCGCTCATCGCGCCGCACATCCGGAGGACGCCGACCGAGCGCTCGGAGGCGCTCTCGACGCTCTCGGGGCGGGAGATCTTCCTGAAGCTCGAGAACCTCCAGAAGACCGGCGCCTTCAAGATCCGCGGCGCGCTCCACGCGCTGCTCCGCAAGGACGAGCGCGCTCGCGTCAACGGCGTGGTGACCGCATCCGCCGGCAACCACGGGCAGGGCGTCGCATATGCCGCGCAGCTTCTTGGCGTGCCCGCGACGGTCGTGTTGCCGCAGGGCGTGCCGCTCGCGAAGCTCACCGCGATCCAGCGCGCCGGCGCCGAGGCATTGCTGCTCGGCGAGAGCTACGACGAAGCGCACGCCGCGGCCGTCGAGATCGCGCGCGAGCGCAAGCGCGCATACGTGCACGCGTTCGATGACGACGATGTCATCGCGGGCCAGGGCACGCTGGCGCTCGAGCTGCTCCACGACGTGCCTGATCTCGACATCCTGGTCGTCCCCGTCGGCGGAGGCGGTCTCATCTCCGGCATCGCGCTCGCCGCATCCGCGCGCACGCCACGGCCGCGGATCGTCGGCGTGCAGGCCGCGGGCGCTTCGGCATTCGCCGACTCATTCCGCACCGGCGGCCTTGTCGAGCGGCCCGCCGCGACGATCGCCGACGGCATCGCCGTCCGCCGTCCCGCGGAGCGGACGCTCGCGATCGTGAAGCGCCTCGTCGACGACGTGATCACGGTGAGCGACGAAGCGATCGCGCGCGCGATCGTCGTGCTCCTCGAACGCACGAAGCTCCTCGCCGAAGGAGCAGGCGCCGCGGCGCTCGCGGCGGTGCTCGAGCGCGACGGCCGCGTCGGCGACGGACAGAGGGTGGGTGTGGTCATCAGCGGCGGGAACATCGACCCGAACCTGCTCGGGAAGGCGCTGCAGCAGGGTTTGGTGTCCGCGGGACGCTACCTCGCGTTCCGCACGTGGCTCGAGGACAAGCCGGGGATGCTGCACGAGCTCACGGGGCTCCTCGCCCGCGAGCACATCAACATTCTCCACGTCGGTATCCACCGATTGGGTCCGTACGCCTCGCTCGGCCGGGTCGGTCTCGACGTCATCGTGGACACGCGGGACCGCGCGCATGCGGACGCGGTACTCGCTCTTCTTCGCACACACGGCTTCGCCGCGGAAGAGCTCTTCGCGACCGCACCCACCCATACTTGAACGATGGCGAACACCCTCTCGGAGAAGATCTGGGAGCGGCACGTCGTGCGCCGCGCCCCCGGCGAGCCCGACCTCCTCTACATCGACCTGCACCTCGTCCATGAGGTGACCAGCCCGCAGGCCTTCGAGGGCCTGCGCCTTCTGAAGCGGCGTGTGCACCGGCCCGACCTCACGCTCGCGACCATGGACCACAACGTCCCGACGAACGACGAGCCGCCCGAGCCGATCTCCGCGAGGCAGATCGAGGCCATGGCCCGCAACGCGCGCGAGTTCGGCATCCGGTGCTTTCCCATGGGCAGCCCCGATCAGGGGATCGTCCACGTCATCTCGCCGCAGCTTGGCCTCACCCAGCCGGGGATGACCATCGTCTGCGGCGACAGCCATACGTCGACGCACGGGGCGCTCGGCGCGCTCGCGTGGGGCATCGGCACGAGCGAGATCGAGCACGTCCTCGCGACGCAGACGATCGCTCAGGCAAGGCCGGGGACGATGGCCGTGACCGTTGACGGCGCCCTGCCGGCGGACTGCGCGGCGAAGGACGTGATCCTGGCGATCATCGCTCGCATCGGCACGTCCGGCGGGGTCGGTAAGGTGATCGAGTACCGCGGCTCCACGATCCGCGCGCTCGCGATGGAGGGGCGCCTCACGATCTCGAACATGTCGATCGAGGCGGGAGCGCGCGCCGGGATCGTGGGACCGGACGACATCACGTTCGCGTGGCTCGAAGGGCGACCGTATGCGCCGAAGGGTCCGCTCTGGGAGCGGGCGCTCGAGGACTGGCGGTCGCTCGCGACCGATCCCGATGCGCGATTCGATCGCGATGTCGCCATCGACGCGACGGGGCTGCGTCCATACGTCACCTGGGGAACGAATCCGGCGCAGTCGGTCACGATCGAAGACCGCGTGCCCGACCCCGACGCGCTACCGGCTGACGCGCGCGAAACCGCGCGCCGCGCGCTCGCGTACCAGGACCTGCGACCCGGGACGCCGGTGCGCGACATCGCGATCGATGCGGTGTTCATCGGCTCCTGTGCGAACGCGCGACTCGACGATCTGCGCGCCGCGGCCGACGTCCTTCAGGGCAGACGGGTGAAACCTGGGATACGCGCGCTCGCCGTGCCCGGGTCCATGCGGGTGAAAGCCGATGCCGAGCGGATGGGGCTCGACCGCGTCTTCATCGACGCGGGCTTCGAGTGGCGCGAGGCGGGCTGCTCGATGTGCCTCGGGATGAATCCGGACATCCTCCGGCCCGGCGAGCGCTGCGCCTCTACATCGAATCGCAATTTCGAAGGACGTCAGGGTCCCGGTGGCCGCACGCACCTGGTCTCGCCGGCGGTGGCCGCGGCGACAGCGATTGCCGGACACTTCGCGCTGCCGTCGGACCTGCGCTGATGGAGCCGGTCCGCCGCATCGCCGGGCGCGCGCTGCCGCTCGCGCGCGCCGACGTCGACACCGATCAGATCATCCCGAGCCATTGGCTGAAGCGTCTCGAGCGCACGGGGTACGCGGATGGCCTCTTCGAAGCGTGGCGCCGCGATCCGGCCTTTGTGCTCAACGACGATCGCTACCGCGGCGCCGTGATCCTGCTCGCCGGCGCGAACTTCGGGTCTGGCTCGTCGCGCGAGCACGCGGTCTGGGCGCTCATGGAGTCGGGCTTCCGCGCGGTGATCGCGCCGCGCGTCGCCGACATCTTCAAGAACAACGCGCTCCGGAACGGCCTCGTCCCCGTCGAGCTCGATAACGCGACCGTCGGCCGGCTCGTCGACGCGGTGCGCGCCGATCCCGCGACGCAGATCGCGGTGGACGTCGAACGGCGAACCGTCGAGGCGCCCGGTGTTCGCGCCTCGTTCGAGATCGACGACTTCGCGCGCACGCGGCTCCTGGAAGGTCTCGACGACATCGCGCTCACGCTGCGGCACGAGGCCGAGATCGCCGCGTACGAGGCCAAGCGCGCGGACTGGCTGCCCCGCGTTCGCTAGCGTGTCGTCGTGCGCCCCTTTCGCTTCGCGGCGATGGTCGAGCGTGGTCGTTCAGCAACGCATTGGAGCGAAGTCGCGCGGCGTGCGGAAGCGTTGGGCTACGACACGCTGCTCATGCCCGATCACATCACCGACCAGCTCGCCCTGATCCCGGCGCTCACCGCGGCGGCGGGAGCGACCACGACCTTGCGAGTCGGCAGCTTCGTCTTCGCGAACGACTACCGCAACCCCGTTTTGCTCGCGAGGGAGGCGGCGACCCTCGACTTTCTTTCCGGCGGCCGGTTCGAGTTCGGCATCGGCGCCGGCTGGAAGACGAGTGACTACGACCAGCTCGGCATCCCGTACGACCCGCCGAAGACGCGCGTCGACCGTATGGAGGAGGCGGTCGTTCTCATCAAGCGTCTTTGGACCGAAGAACACGTGAGCCATCAGGGGGCGCACTACCGCGTCCACGACGCAACGGTGCTGCCGCGACCGATCCAGCGTCCGCATCCGCCGGTCATGATCGGCGGCGGTGGACCGCGGATCCTTCGCATCGCCGCACGGGAAGCGCAGATCGTCTCGCTCCTCCCGCCGGTCGACGCGCGTGGGCGGCGTCACATCCGGTCGATGACCCTCGCTTCGGTATCCGAAGGTGTGGCGCGTCTGCGCCGGGCGGAGAGGTTCGCCGAGCTGGAGCTCAACGTGATCGTTACCGACGCTCAGGTGACCGACGCACGCCAGCCGTTGCTCGCGGCGGTCGCGGCGCATCTGAAGTCGGCGGTGACCGCCATTGTGGCGACGCCCTTCTTCCTGTACGGCTCCCGCGCGTCGCTTGTCGAAGACCTGCTTGAGCGTCGCGCGCGACTGGGCATCAGCTACATCGCGTTGCCGGGAGGAGCGATGAGAGCGTTCGCGCCGGTCGTTGCCGAGCTGCGTGGCAAGTGAGCGCGCGCAACGACGAGGCGACGGGCACCGCTTCTGCAGCGACTCTCGCGTCGCGAATCGCGGCGAAGGAGGAGCTGAATGCAAGACCTGAGGTGCAAGGAGTGCGGACAGAGCTTCAAGTCGCCGAGCGAGCTGCAGGACCACACCGAGCGACTGCACGGGATCGGGAAGAAGGGCGGCGAGCCGATCGTCGGTAACCCGCCCAGCGAGAGAAGCCGCTAACCCAAACCCTCTTTCTACGGAGTCCGTGTCGGAAGCGGCGTGAGGGTGATCGGCAGCGAGGGCCGGGGTAGGGTCGGCGCCGGGGTGGTCCGGGCCGGAGTCGGGGTCGGCGTCGTAGCCGGCGCCGGGCTGGTCGTGGGCGCCTCGGTGGGCGCCGCGGTCCGCGGAGCAGGCGTGAACGAGGTCGCACGCGACGCACTCGGTGACGCTGACGGAGACGGGCTCGCCGAGGGCGCGGCGAGTGGCTGAGAGGAGATCAGCGCCGCGCCGAGGAGGAGCAGCGCGACGAGCG
>VBIL01000195.1 GCA_005879975.1 Chloroflexota bacterium | reverse complement strand
CAAGCCCGCGACCGTACCCATCGCGATCGAGTGATCGCCGCCCAGGACCAGCGGGAAGTGCCCCAACCCGGCGATCTCGCCCACGCGCTTGCGGAGCTCGATGCACGCGGCCTCGATCAAATCATCGAATTTGGCGCGCGGGTTGCCGATCGTGCGGCTCTCCGGCACAGGGACGGAGATATTGCTGTAATCGGTCACGCGCAGGCCCATCTCCAGCAGCCCGTGCTCGAGCCCGGCGTAGCGGATCGCGTACGGCCCCATGTCCACACCGCGCCTTCCGGCGCCGAGGTCCATGGGCACGCCGATGATGCCGACTTCGCGGATCTTCTCAGCGGCTGGGGGTCTGCTCGCCTGCGTCATAGTTGTAGAAGCCACGTCCAGTTTTACGGCCCAGGTACCCCGCCGTGACCATCTGACGCAGCAATGTCGGAGCGGCGAAGCGCGACTCCTTGAATTCGTCGAACAGGATGTCGGCAATGTAGAGAGTCGTATCCAGGCCCACAAAATCGAGCAAGGTGAACGGGCCCATCGGGTAGCTCGTCCCCAGCATCATGCCGAGGTCGATGTCTTCTCTCGAGGCGAAGCCCTGCTCGAGCATGCGCACCGCCTCGCAGAGGTACGGGATCAGCAGGAAGTTGACGATGAACCCCGCGCGATCTTTGCTGACGATGATCCGCTTGCCCAGGCTTTCGCCGAAGGCTCGGGCGATCTCGACCGTCTCGTCTGAGGTGGTAAGAGTGCGGACATACTCGATCAGCGGCATCACCGGCACCGGGTTCATGAAGTGCATGCCGAGCACTTTGTGCGGGCGCCGAGTCGCCGTCGCCATGTGGATGATCGGGATGGACGACGTGTTGCTGGCCAGGATCGCGTGTGTCGGGCAGACACGATCAAGCTCGGCGAACGTCGTCTTTTTGATGTCCACGTTTTCCGTGGCGGCCTCGATTACCAGGTCGCAGCCAGACAGATCGTCGAGGCTGGTCGTCCCGCGCAGGCGCTGCAGCGTCGCATCCCGCTCAGAAGTGCCGAGCTTGCCGCGCTCGACGGCAGTCCCGAGCGAGCGTTCGATCCGCTGCCGACCTTTTGCGAGCAGCTCGTCCGACACCTCGCGAACAACCGTGGTGTAGCCCGACTTTGCGCACACCTCGGCAATGCCTGACCCCATCAGCCCGCAGCCGACCACGCCAACCGT
>VBIL01000194.1 GCA_005879975.1 Chloroflexota bacterium | reverse complement strand
CCGCCGCATCGAGCCCACCGAAGCGATCGACGGCCATCTTCACCGCTGCGTCGTTCGTCCCACGGTCTGCGACGTCGCCGGCGAGCGTGACGATGTTGGCGCCGATCCGCGACACAGTCTGCTCGAGCGGGGCCTTATCGCGATCCACCGCCACAACGGACCAGCCCGCTTTGGCGAAGGCCTCCACGATCCCGGCGCCGATGCCCTTCGCCGCGCCCGTCACGACCACGCTGCTCATGCCTGCACGGATCCGGCGCGATGCTGCGGCCAGTTGAGGTCGAAGACCAGCTCCATCATCGCCCACCACTCGGCGGGCTTCGCTTCGGGAACGCGCTCCTGCATCGTGCGCATGAGCTCGTCCCATCTCTTGTACGTGGGGTCGTCGTTGGAGCGCGCGAAATCCTTCGCCGGATCGAAGCCGTCCTTCGTCTCGCAGTACATGAACATGCGCCGGCCGAGGAGGTAGATCTTCATCTCGGTGACGCCCACCTCGCGCAGGCGCGCGAGCACCGCGGGCCACGCCTGGGCGTGCTCCTTCTTGTATCGCGCGATGAGCGCGGGGTCGTCGCGGAGGTCGAGCGCCATTCCGTAGGCCTGCACGTCAGGATCTCCGTTCCGCGGCGGCCGGCACGGGCGTCGAGAGCCCGTACAGGTTGATGGCGTTGCCGCCGAAGATTCGCTCGCGCTCGGCGGCCGGGAGATCGCCGATCGCCTGCCCGCACACGTCGATGACGTGTGCGTATGAGGCGGCGAGGAGGCATACGGGCCAGTCCGACCCGAACACGCAGCGCTCGGGACCGAACCATTCGAGCACACGCGTCACGTACGGCGTGATGTCGCGCGCCGTCCAGTGCTTCCAGTCGGCCTCGGTGACCATCCCCGAAAGCTTGCAGAACACGTTGCGATACGCGGCGAGCGGCTTGAGGCCCGCTGCCCAAGCGGTGGTCGCGCCCGAGGCGATCGGCGGCTTCGCGAGATGATCGATCACGAATCTCATGTCCGGGAGCTCGCGAACCAGGGCGAGCGCGGCCGGCAGCTCGCGCGTCCGGACGAGGATGTCGTACGCGAGGCCCGCCTTGCCGACCGCGGCGATGCCGCGCCGCACGTCCTTGCGCTCGAGAAACTTGGGGTCGGCCTCGTCGTGCACCTGGTGCCGGATGCCCACGAGCTTTGCGCCGCCCGGCCCTGCGCGCAGCGATTTGAGCTGGGCGGCGACGTCGGCGGTGAGGTCGACCCAGCCCACCACGCCGGCGATGAAGTCGTGCTCCGCCGCCGTTGCGAGGAACTCGCGCGTTTCGTCGAGGCTCGATCTCGTCTGGACGAGGACGGTTTGATCGACGCCGTTCGCGGCCAAGAGAGGGCGCAGGTCCTCAGGGCCGAAGCGGCGACGGATGGGCGCGAGCGCCTCCGTCATCCAGGGATACGACGCGCGCGCCGGGTCCCAGAAATGGTGGTGCGCGTCGACGACGGTCATCGCCAGGCCGACCCTTTCGGGAACTCGTACTCGCGGAGCGACTCAGGCTTCATCTGCACGCTGTACCCAGGCTTGGTCGGCGGCATGTAGCGGCCGCCGCGGATCACGACCGGGTCGACGAAGTGCTCGTGCAGGTGATCCACGTACTCGATCACGCGATCTTCGAGCGATCCCGAGACCGCGATGTAATCGAAGATCGAGATGTGCTGCACGTACTCGCAGAGGCCGACGCCGCCGGCGTGCGGGCACACCGGGACGCCGAACTTCGCGGCCATGAGCAGCACCGCGAGCACCTCGTTCACGCCGCCGAGACGGCACGCGTCGACCTGGCAGAAGCCGATCGCCTTCGCCTGCAGGAGCTGCTTGAAGATCACGCGGTTCTGGCAATGCTCGCCGGTCGCGACGCGGATGGGCGCGATCGCCTTCGCGATGGCGGCGTGCCCGAGCACGTCGTCGGGGCTCGTCGGCTCCTCGATCCACCACGGGTCGAACGTCGCGAGCTCTTTCATGTTCGCGATCGCCTCGCCGACATCCCAGACCTGGTTCGCGTCCATCATGAGTTTCCGCTCGCGTCCGAGCTCCTCGCGCGCGATCCGCGCGCGGCGCACGTCGTCCGCGAGGTCACGGCCGACCTTCATCTTCACGTGCGTCCACCCCGCGTTCACGGCCTCGCGGCAAAGCGCGCGGAGCTTCTCGTCCGAGTAGCCGAGCCAGCCGGCGGAGGTCGTGTACGCGGGAAAGCCGTCGCGCCGCATCTCGGCCTCGCGCTCCGCCTTCGTCGGCTCGAGACGCCGCAGCAGCGCGAGCGCTTCATCGGGCGTGATCGCGTCGGTGATGTACCGG
>VBIL01000193.1 GCA_005879975.1 Chloroflexota bacterium | reverse complement strand
GCACGACGGGCCTGAGCACCGGGGCGCGGAGCGTCCGCGCGCGTGCGTCGCGTATCGCGCGCCCTAGCGTGGCTCGAGCGAAGCGTGCCCCATGCCGCTCTTCCTGACTTAGCCCGAGCTCGGGGAGGCGAGTCCGTCCGGCCGCGCGCGCGGCATCCTTCATCTCGCCGCGCGACAGCGCGAGTCCAAGCGCGACGCGCCGGGCGAGCAACCGCGAGAGGTGCTCGACCTGCCTCGCCTTGGACTCGCTAGTAATAGAGATAGAGCTCAAGTGAAAGCGTCCTTCCCTGATCTCCGGTGACGAGCTCGTGATATGGCTTCATGACGGATCCGGCGAACGGTCCGGTATTGAGCTGAGCGGTCGCGGCCTTTGCGATCTTGTCCCCGTCGAGCGGGTTCTCTTCAGACGCGAACGCGAGCGCAACCGCAACGCGGCGCGGGCCTTTCAGCGAATTGAGCTGCTCGATCACGGCCTTCGCGATCCGCTGCTGCTCCTGCTGTACCGCCGAGGTGTTCGAGCTGAGGAGCGTCGGGCCGTCAATGGTGATCTGGAACTGAACGACCTGCGGGTCTACCGCGTTCTGCGGCGTCTGCACCGCCGCGGCGCTCGCGGTGTTAGCGGCGAGGAAGATCGCGAACATGCCGAGCAGGAGGTCGGCCCATAACCAGCCGACCAGCGCCATCGTGACTGTTCGGCCACCGAAGCCAAACATTTAGCGTTTCGCCTCCTCCCGGTTGGCGATCGACTCGGCGGCACGCGCGAGCGTGCGCGCGGCATCGCGTAGCTCGCCGACAGCCGCTTCCATGTCGAAGAGCTGCTGCTCACGCTCCATCGCGCGCTCGTAGATCCGGCGCTCTTCGGCGGCCATCTCGTCGAGGATGGCGTCGGCCTCGGTGTCGGGGAGCTCGCTCGTCGCGAGGCTCGTCGCGTGGCCGAGCAGTCCACGAATCTCCGACTCTTTCAGCAGCGCGCGAGTACGCGTTGCGACATCACGGACATCGGCACGCACGTGGATCATGAGCGAGAGGACGATGAGCAAGGCGATGAGGCTCGCGTCGATGATGGCGACGGTGCTAAAGGTGAGCACGCCTGGCGCGCCGTTGAAGCCTTGCTCCCACAGAAGGAGGAACGGCTTGCTCGTGAGCTCCGGCTTTGCGGTGAGCTCCGCTGCGTATGCGTCAGTAGCGCGCGAGAGACCGAACCAGGTGACCGCGATAGGCGCGAAGACCAGGACGTTGCGGGCCACTTCGAAGATGCCCCAGATGCCCGAACGCTTCGAGGTGAGCACCTCGGCGATGGCTCGGGGATCGACCGCGTCGGCGTAACCATGGATTTCGTCGCGATCGCCTCGGCGCACGGCGTCGGCGAGCCGGGTCATCAGGGTCCCTAGGGCCGGGTCTAGCCTCCGGGTGTCCGAGGCGAGGACCTCGATCTCCGAGGCGGTACGACCACGTTCCTCAAGGCGGGTTTTTGCGGCGCTGGACAGCGCGGTGACGTTCGTTACAGCTTGAGCCATGACGTCATGGTAGGGGCACAACAAAAGACCGCTTGGCGGCTTCGTGTCAATTCCGGTCACTCACGCGTTTCACAGATGGGGCTTATCCACACCAGATAGCCTTAATTACTACATATGGATGTACCGAGTCAGTTCATCTCCCGCGTGGCCGCGCGCCGAGCGGATTTCCGTTACGCGCTGCGGCTCGGCGACGCTGTGGGCGCGGCACGCGCCGCCTCGCGCCTGCTCGTCGTAGCGAATGCGCTTGACCCGGCGACCGGGCACCGCATCCGTAACGCGCGTACCCGGCTCGGCCATGGACTCCGTCTCGCACGACAACGGCGCGCGATCGGACCGATCCCCGCCGTCTCTGTCGTCGCCGGACCGATTCGCGCGGTGCGGAGTCGAGGATCGACGGCACGGAAGTGGGCGCTCGTCGCCGCGCTAGGCGTGATCGCGATCCTTCTTCTTCAGCTGATCCCCGCGCCACCCGCTGAAGAAGGCGGCGGAGGAGGTGTGGCCGTGACGCGGGACCAGATCGCGATAAACCTCGCCCTTCGCGGTCGGACCTCATACGTCGCGACACCGCCACCAGTCGCCGTCGTGACCGCGCCTCCGGTCGAGACTCCGGCGCCGACCGCGGAGCCGAGCGCCGCCTCGCGGCCGGTCGCATCGGTCGCTCGTACAGGTGCGCCCGGTGGATCGGGCACCGGCGGGACTGGATCGGGATCGGGGAGCGGGTCGGGCTCTGGCTCAGGTTCTGGGTCCGGCTCGGGCTCGGGCTCAGGTACGGCAACGCCGGCCCCGACGCCAACACCGCAACCGTCACTCGATCCGACGGTCGGACGTTTCACCATCCTCGTGGTCGATGCACGGGGGCAGGCGCTCCCTGGGGTCTGTGTGATCGTTGGAACGGCGAGTTGCGGCGCCGACAAACCGCACACCGACGCGACCGGCCGGTGGACCGCCGACGTGCCGATGGGCAGCCCAACCCTCGTCTGGGATATCTCGCTGAGCAAGCCAGGCTACCTAGGGGTCCGTCGTCAATTCGTTCTGCGGTCTGGTCAGCAAGTGGTCTACCAAGTCACCCTCGAGGACCGCACAAACTAGACGCCCAGGGGCGACACCG
>VBIL01000079.1 GCA_005879975.1 Chloroflexota bacterium | reverse complement strand
GCGTGAACATCGCCGCGCGCCTTAAGGCGCAGGCCGATCCCAACACAATCGTCGTTGGTCCGACCACGTATGCCGCGGCGAACCGGTCCGCCGAATTCGACGACCTCGGATCTCGAGAGCTCAAGGGACTGGGCCTGATGCCCGCCTGGCGCCTGAGGAGTACGACGAAGGCCGACGAGGGACAGCTTCCTCTGGTCGGACGAGAGCCCGAGCTTGGGAAGCTACGAGCGGCGTTCGAGCGCGCGGCACGTGGCCGCGCGGCGCTCGCCGTGGTCACCGGCCCGCCCGGGATCGGCAAAAGCAGGATCGTCGAGGAGTTCGGTCGGTCCGTGGCGAACGATGCAACAGTTCGCGAAGCCCGCTGCCGTCCTGGGACCGAAGTGGGTTCGTCGCCTCTGCGTCAGCTGCTTGCGAACACTGAGTCGGACCACGTCCCCCCGGCCATCGCCCACAGCGCTGGATTGCGATCGGATCCGCGGCTTCTCGCGCTCCCGACCTTAGACCGGCGCACCGAGATCCAGAACGCGTGGCACGACTACTTCGCGGACCTGTCGCGCGAGCGCCCCGTGGTCATCTGCCTCGAGGACCTGCACTGGGGGGAAAGTGAGCTCGTTCGCCTCATCGATCGTCTGACCCTGGCGTCCGGCCTCCGGCTGATGGTGCTTGCGACCGCGCGGCCGGAGTTCCCAGGCATGCCCCTGCTGCGGCCGAGTGACGACCGCCTGTTCATCGAGCTGCAGCCGCTCGACCAATGGTCGGCCAGCGCGCTGGCGCGAGCGGCCGGGGCTCGGGATGTCGACGTCGGCCGCGCTGAAGGGCATCCGCTCTTCATCGTCGAGCTGGCACGGGCACGCGGCCCCGCGGGGGCGCCGCTTCCGGTCACCGTACAGGCGGCGATCAGCGCTCGCCTCGACGAGCTCCTCCCCGCCGACCGGGAGCTCCTGCAGAGCTCGTCGGTCATTGGCGAGACCTTCGACGTCCAGGGCGCCGCGCTCCTTGCGCAGCGTGATCCCCCGGAGGTCGCCGGGGCCCTCGGCCGGCTCGCCCACCTCCGATATGTCCACCCGGTCGACGGCCACTTCCGCTTCGATCACGCCCTCGTACACGAGATCGCGTACGGTCGTTTGCCGATCGGCACGCGTCTGCACCTGCACGCGCAGTACGCGCGCGAGGGTTTGCGTCCCGATGACGTCGAGACCCTGGCGCACCACTGGTGGCAGGCGCTCGGTCCGGATGACGCCGCATGGGTCTGGGAAGGCGATCCTGGGCGCGAGGCTATGCGGTCGGACGCCTTTCGCGCCCATCTGGCGGCCGGGGCCAATCTTGCGGATCGTCTCTCATTCGATCGAACGAGCGAGATCTTCAGCCGCGCGGCCAAGCTCGCGGCGAATCCGGTCGAGGCTGCACAGGTGGAGGAGGCCTTCGGCCTGGCGTGCGCGAGGAACGCGAAGGGCGACGAGGCGACGGAGCATCGGCTGCGCGCGATCGAGCTCTACCGAGAGGCTGGAGCGCAGCCCCCCGTCAGGCTCTACGCCGACACCCTCGATCTGCCCGTCTTCAATTGGGGGTACTTCCAGCGCATGCGGACGTTCGAAGAGGTCGCTCGCCTGATCGACGAAGGCATCTCGAACGCTCGAGAACGCTCGGATCCGGCCAGCCTTCTCCGGCTCCTAGTACAGCGAAGCGTCTTCTTCAACAGCGGGGAAGCGCTGCCGGAAATCTCGCAGCTGCTCGAGAGCGGTGCTGACTTCTCAACGAGAGCGGATGCGCTGTGGCGACTCGCTCTCGTTCACTTCACCGTTACTGAAGATCTGGATCAGGCGCTTGGTGCACTCGACCGCGCCTTCACCTTGGCGTCGACGGGCGCGGGCTTCAACCTTCCTGAAGCGCTCATGTGGCGGTCAAACGCCTACTTCCACGCGGGGGATCTCGCACGCGCAGGTGCCGATGCCGATCGGCTGCTGGAGATAAGCCGCACGCTGAGTCCCCACACGCGTCAGCATGCAATGGGTACCAAAGCACGGGTCCTCCTCGGCAGAGGCGACTGGCAAGGCGTTATCGAGCAAGCCGAGAACCTGCGCGCTCTCGTACGGGAGTACCCGGACGATAGCTTCTGTCTCATCGGCGCGAGTGGCGTTGCGGACGGCGCGGTCGCCGAAATTCTTGAAGGCAGACGAGCCTCGGAGGACCTCGCCGCTCTGGTGCTGCGGTTGGTGCCCGAGTCGCCCGCGATCCGCGCGGCAACTCTTCTCGTCCCGCTCGTCATGTCAGCGCGAGAGGTGGCCGAGGACGAGGCCCATCGCGCGTACGCGCGCGACACGCCGATCTTCGACCGCCAATCGATCTGGGATCTCACAGAGACGTATTGGGCCATCGCTCATGTCGTGCGCGAACAATGGAAAGAGCTCGAACCGCTTGTGGCCCGTCTCGACGCGCGGGCGGGACGCGGCGCGAAGTTCGCGGGGGCGCTCGCCGCCGCGCTGCGCGAAGAAATGGCCGCCGCTCGTGGCGGTCCGAGACCGAAACACGAATTGCTCCGTGAGCTTGGCTACGACGGCATCAGCAAGCTCGTCTCATATCGCGCCCTTTAACACCTTCGCGCGATAGCCTTAGACCCTGATCTTCTGGGGTCGCGGACCCGGTCGCGTCGAGGCTCCGCCGGAACGGCGGCAGCTCCGGCGGGTCCCGCGCGTCCTCGCCTCGTCGTTCAAGCTGGTCTGGGAAGCCGCGCCAGGCCGCTTTTTGGCGTCGCTCGCGCCGCAGGCGGTGAGCGCCGTCGTTACCGGCCTCCAGCTCATCATAACGCGCGACCTCATCGCCGCGGTCCTCGCGACCGGCAGCGGCGGCGATCTCGGTCGAGTCGGTTATCTGCTCGGCGCGATGATCGGCCTGAGCCTGGTCTCGAGCGCCGCGGGACTCATCCAGGGCCAGCAGCAATCGATGCTGGGCGCGATCGTGGAGAGGCACACGAACTCGGTCCTCCTCGACCGGATCATCGCGATCGACCTGAAACGCTTCGAGACACCCGAGTTCCAGGACCTGCTCCGGCGCGCGATGAACGCGATGGGGCGGATGATGGGCGTGACCGGCTCGGCCATCGGCCTTGCGCGCAGCCTCTTCTTGATCGTCGGCGTCGCTGCCGCGCTCTACGTGCTTCAGCCGATCCTCCTGGTCCTCGCGATCGTCGGCTTCGTACCGATGTGGCTCGCGAGCGCGGCGACCAGCCGCCAGACGTACAGCTTCTGGAAGTCGATGACGCCCAACGAGCGCAAGCGCAGCTACATCTTCGGCCTGTTCACGAGCCGGGAGTACGCGAAGGAGCTTCGGTCGTTCGCCCTCGCCCCGTACATGCGCGCCCTGTACGAGAGGCTCTCGAACGAGCGGCTCAAGGAGCTCGCAGCGAACCTGCGCAAGCGCGCTCGCTACTCGATCCTGAGCACCGGTGCGTCTTCGGTCGTCACCGCACTCACCTACGGCGCGCTCGCCTACCTCGTCATCGAGCGCCGGATCGGGGTGGCGGAGGCTGGCGCCGCCGTCGCCGCGAGCCAGCAGCTCTCCGGGCAGCTCTCGAGCCTCGTGAACAACATGACACAGCTGTACGAGGCGAGCCTCTTTCTCGAGGACTGGGAGGAGTTCAGCGGGCTCGCGCCGACGCGTCCGGAGCAGGCGCTCGAGCGGGCCACGCCGTTCGAGCGGATCGAGGTCGACCACGTGTCGTTCCGTTATCCCGCATCCGCATCGAGCGACGGGTCGCCCCCGCAGCCCTCACGTCTCGCGCTCGACGACGTCTCGCTCGAGATTCGCGCGGGCGAGGTGATCGCGCTCGTGGGTGAGAACGGATCCGGTAAGACGACCCTCGCCAAGGTTCTCTCAGGTCTCTACCGCCCCGACTCTGGTCACGTCCGCTGGGATGGCGTCGACGTGACGGCGCGCGACCAGAGCTGGATCTTCGAACGAGTTGCGGTCCTCTTTCAGGACTTCGCGCGCTTCATGCTGACGGCCCGAGAGAACATCGGGCTCGGTCGCGTCGAGCGCCTCGATCAGCTGCACGAGATCATCCGTGCGGCCGAGCGTGCGGGCGTGGACGGCTTCGTCAACAACTGGCCGGACCGCTACGACACGATCCTCGGGCCCTACTTCATGGGCGGCAAAGATGTCTCGATCGGTCAGTGGCAGCGGATCGCGCTCGCGCGGGCGTTCTTTCGCGATGCGCCGCTCGTGATCCTCGACGAGCCCACGGCGGCGCTCGACGCGCGGGCCGAGCACGACCTCTTCACGCGGATGCGCGATCTCTTCAGCGAACGCTCGGTGCTGCTCATCTCGCACCGCTTCTCGAGCGTCCGCTCGGCGGACCGGATCTACGTCCTCCACGAAGGCCGGGTCGTCGAGAGCGGGTCGCACGACGAGCTCATGCAGCTCGGAGGGCGCTACGCCGAGCTCTTCACGCTCCAGGCGTCCGCGTATCTTCCGCGCGCCCGCGAAAGGGTGGCCTCGGCTTAGTCGGCCGCGGCGACCAGCACGGGCTCCCGCGACTCCGCCGGGACCCGCCTGCCGACGATGAACACGCAGCCCGCGGCGGCAAGGAGCAGAACGATGATCGCGACGACCGCGGTCGGGTGCATCGCCAGGATGAACGCGTTCTCGAAGACGTCGCGCGCGATCTGCTGGATCTGCGCGACCGACTGCGCAGGAACGTTAGGCGGCAGCTGCGCACCCCCGCTCTGGCCCACGCCGACCTGAAAGCCTGAGCGCGAGGCCTGAGCGAATCCGCTTACGAACTGATCGCGGAACTGCGGCGGCAGCTGCCCTGACCTCGCGGCGGCCTGCGCCGGAAGATCGATCGCGAGCTGCGCCTGCAGCACCGCGCCGATGACCGCGCTGCCGACGACGGCGCCGAGCTGGCGCATCGTGTTGAAGACTCCTGACGCGGCACCGGTGTCACGCGTCGCGACGTCTTTCATCGCCAGGGTGGTCATCGGCGCGAATACGCAGCCCATGCCCAGGCCGGCGACCATCAGCGGCGCGGCGAAGGTCTGCCAGGTGGAGTCAAGAGACGCGAACACGAAAAGGACGCCCGTGCCCGTGGCAAAGAGGATGAGCCCGGCCATCAGGAAGTACTTCCCACCGAAACGGTCGGCCAGCCGGCCGGAGAAGGGTGCGACGAACATCGAGACGAGCGACATCGGTGCGACCGCGAGGCCCGCCTCGAGGGCGGACATGCCACGGACCGATTGCAGGTAGATCGTGAACGGCAGGAAGATGCCCTGCATCGCGAACGCGACGGCGAGTGAGGTCCCGTTCATGAGCGTGTAGTTGCGATGGTTGAAGAGGCGCAGCGGCACGAGCGGCTCGGCCTGCGAACGCTCCCAGGCCAGGAACGCGACGAACAGCACCACGCCGACCGCGAGGATCAGCGGGATGGAGATGACGCCGCTGATGGTCCCCCACTCGTAGCGCTGGCCTTCGATGAGCCCGTACACGATCGCGAGAAGCGAGGCTCCCGAGAGTACGACGCCGACCACGTCGAAGCGGTGCATCCGGCCGGGACGAACGTCCGGGACGATGAGGAATGCGCCAACGAGCGCGACGATGCCGATCGGAACGTTCACGAAGAAGATCCAGCGCCAGTCGAAGTTCGTGACGATGAGCCCACCAAGGGTCGGGCCGGCGATCGTGGAAACGCCGATGACCGCGCCCCAGAAGCCGAGCGCGGCGCCCATGCGCTCGCGCGGGAAGATCGAGGTCAGGATCGCGAGCGACTGCGGCGCGAGCAGCGCACCGCCGACGCCCTGGACGACCCGGGCGGCGATGAGCTGACCGACATCCTGCGAGAGACCGCAGAGCGCCGACGCGCCGGTGAACACGACGAGCCCGGCCGCGAACAGGTTGCGCGGACCGAAGAGATCGCCCAGGCGGCCCGCGGTGATGAGGAGAACGGCGTAGGCAAGGAGGTATCCGTTGAACACCCAGAGGACCGAGTCGAGCGAGGTCTGCAGGCTGGTCAGGATGCTCGGCGTCGCCACGTACACGATCGTCGTGTCGAGCATGATCATGAAGAAGCCGAGACAGACGATGAGCAGCGCCGGCCATGGGTTACGAAGGGGTTGGGGCAACTCTGAACCTCCTGTGGTCGCGTATGGAAACAACGAAGATGCGGCCGCTATTTCGACCAGGTCAACCCACGCAAACGTGTTCTGTTGCGAAGATCACAGAACTGGCGGGGTCGCCCTATGCAAAGCGCAAGCGCAGGAACCGTTTGATGCCGAGCGCGCTCAAGGCTGCGCGCTCCCACATCGCGAACGCCGGGAGTGCTGAGTCCTCGATGATCTCGGGCTCGATCATCTGATGCTCACGGCCCTTCCAGCGGATCACGCACGCACCCGCGGCGCGCACGTTGCGGCACCAGTCCGCGTCCGCGCCGAAGGGCAATGGGACGATGAGCGCGTCAGCGGTGTGTGTGACTGCCACCGGTGTCGCGTAGAGCCGGCCTGAGCGGCGGCCGCGGTGGCGGATGATCGCCCAGAGCGGCAGATACCTACTTCCTGCGAATCGCACGACCAGCGGATTGAAGATCTGAGCGAGCGGACCGAACACCCTCGCGATCGGCGCCTGCCGATCGTGCGAGCGAGTTGCGGCCTCTGAGTTCGCCATCACAAGTCTCCCCAAAAAAGAGTTCGTGTATGATTCAATCATCTGATTGATGGAAAGTCAAGGACGCCGGCGAAAGACCGCCGAGCCCCGACGCGACGAGCTGGTTCGCGCTGCCTACGGGCTCCTCGCGGAGCGTGGGTTTGAAGGGCTTCGCACCCGTGAGATTGCAGGAGCTGTCGGCGTGAATATCGCGACACTGCACTACTACTTCCCCACGAAGGAAGCGTTGGTGAAAGGCGTCGTCCACCATGCGCTCGGGCGATTTCGGACCACGCTCACTGCCGAAGGCGGCGCGACCGATCTAGTGCGATCGCACTTCGAAGGCCTGCGTCGGCTCGGCCGCGAGGAGCCGCAGCTCTTCGCGGTCATGGGTGAGCTGGCGCTGCGGGCCGTACGCGATCCGGGGATCGCCGCGATCATGAGAGAGATCGACGAGACCTGGCACGCGACGCTGCGCGGTCTCTTGCGCCGTGCTCAGAAGGACGGCGCGCTCGACAAGAAGATCGACCCGAGTGACGCTGCGGCCCTCATCGTGGCGACGCTCAAGGGCGTGTATCTCCTGCCCGCGGGATCTCTCCGGCAGGAGCGACTGACTCAGGCACTGCGACAGCTCGAGCGGTGGCTCGGGATCACGAGAGGCCGGACGAGCTTGGCGTCGGTCGCACCTAGGAGAACGCTGCCTCGACCGGTAGAGTGATAACGGATGAGGATGGGCCATCGGAGCGCGCCGTTGATCGTCATCACGGCGATCGTCGTGCTCCTCGTCGGATGCACCGCACCGGCGGCCGCCCCAAGTCCGTCGCCCGAACCTTCGCTCGCGGCCGCGACAGCCACGGCGATCCCCACGCCGGACGCGACCACAGATCCCGCCTCCCCCTGCAAGGACTGCTGGCCGCTGACCGGGAAGCCGGCGAAGCTCGGCGCGGTCGACAAGCGTCCCCTCGTGGTGAAGATCGACAACGTTCCGCTCGCGCGGCCGCATTACGGGATCACACAGGCCGACATGGTCTTCGAGATCCTGGTCGAAGGATTCGTCACCCGGCTCGCGGCCGTCTACCAGTCGCAGGACCCGCAAACGATCGGGAACATCCGTAGCGCGCGCCTCGCGGATCGCTCGCTCACGCCGATGGTCCGCGGCGCACTCGTGTACTCAGGGACGTCCACATACGAGAAGCCGCTCATCCAGGGTGATGCCTCGGATGGGAAGTACCTCGACCTCTCCGCCGACTACACGAGCGGTTATTACCGGGTGAACTTCCGCCCGGGTCCCTACGACATGTTCACGAGCGCCACCGCGATGCGCCAGGCGATCGCCGCCAAGGGCGGCGACGGTCCGCAACAGGTCCCGTCGTGGGGCTTTCTCGCGGATCCCGATCACGCGTCGACGATCGCCGGAATGAGCGCCGCAACGGCGGCGACGGATGTCACCATCCCGTACCGCGAGGACAGCTCGCGCGTCGAATACAAGTACGACCCGAAGACGCGGACGTATGCGCGCTGGCAGAACAGCGCGAGCAAGGCGGTGCGCGACGTCGACGGCGTCAACAACCAGCCGGTGGCCGCCTCCAACGTGGTGATCGTCCACACCGAGATCTGGGAGGTCCCGCAGATCGTCGACGCCGCGGGCGCGCACGCGCACGACATGCGTCTCACCGGCACCGGGACGGCCACGATCTTCCGCGACGGGCTCCGCCAGGAAGGCACATGGTCGCGGGCGACCGACAGCGACCTCTTCACCTTTAAGAACGCGGCCGGCGAGCGGATCCTCTTCGATCAGGGCCAGACGTGGGTCCACGTCGTCCCGAACGGCTGGGAGATCACGAGCTCCTAACGGAGCGGATCCAAGCCCGCGGTCCAAACGTAGAAGATTCGCCATCGTCCATCATCGAGACCCACCACGAAGAAGTTCACCGGCGCCGGACCCCACGCGCCGCCGGGCGGTGACTCAAACGACCATCCGGCCTGGATCTGCATCCGACCGCCGAACTCCGAGACCCGATCCAGCCGGAAACCCGTGGCGTGTGGCAGATCCGCCCAACCACCCCAGCCCGTTCCCTCGGCGCCGAGCGCGTCCGACGCGAAGCAGTCGAGTACCGCATCGCGGTCACGGCTGCCGATGAGCGCCACAAGGCTCCGGACCGTGTCCTCGGGCCGCGTCTCCGGCTTCGCGCATGCGCCGGCTTTCGTCCGCGTGAGTGGATACGCCGGTGACGGAGCACCGGTCGGATCGAGCGACCACGCGATATGCAGGAGGTCGTCGCCGCTAAACCGCTCCGACGCGATCTGCAGCGTGTATCTGCTCTCCTGCCAGCGAACGCGGCGAAGCGCAGGTTTGGCCGGGTCGGTATTGACCGAGTATGGGAAGGCGACGACAGCCGCCACACCCCGGACGCGTACGCCGAGGCCGGACTCCTCGCCGAGCTTGACGTCCGGCGCCGGCCCGAGCGCGAGGACGATCTCGCCCCCGCTCGACGCGGTATAGGCGACCGCGTAACGCGGATCCTGCGCATCCGCGCTCAGGACGCGCAACTGCACCTTCGACCGATCGATGGATGAGGGCATCCACGTCGGACGCGTGAGCGGAGCAGCGCTCGGCAATTGGGCGCGGACGCGAGTCCAGATCTGCTCCTCGTCCGCGATCAGCAGCACCGCCGTGGCCGCGGTCGCACTCGAACTCGCCGATGCGATCGCGGTAGCCGCTTCGGTCGCCGGAGGCTTCGACGCGGGTGAAGTGCAAGCGGCGCCGACAAGAACGAGGCCCGCGATCGCTCTCTTCACGATCGGAAAAGACCTTACAGGCAGTTCGCCTATCGACGGAGCCGAGCTCCGAGATCGTCGTCCGACCCAGAGCTTCAGAAAGTCGGCGTGTCGCCAAAGCGAACGGCTTGTCGCGAAGACACCCTATTGAGAGGACTACGTGGGGGTCCGAGGGGGTATGCCCCTTCGAACGCTGTAGCGTTCCGCTCTACTCCTCGTTGTGTAGTTCGTGGGGAAGAACGCCCCGTCCGCCGCGGGTCCGACCCGCCGGACGGTGCTCGTGACCGCGCTCACCGCGGCCGCCGGCGTGGCGCGACGAGATGGACATGGGCACGACGACCATGGATCCCACCGATCCGATGGACATGTCATCGCCCGAGCCGATGCCCGAGGCCGCCCCGACGTCCGCTCCCAGAGCCGCACCGGCGGTCGCGCCGACAAGGGCGCCGATCACACGGCAAGAGCTGGTCACCGGCATCGCTCCGCCCGACCTCGCGTCGGGCCTCGACTGGGTCGCGCCGCTGGACAGAGAGAGCGCGAAGGTCGGGCACCTCCTCCGCCGAACGACGATCGGCGTAAGCGCCGCGGAGCTCGATCGGGCGATGACCGAGGGTTACCAGAAGACGGTCGCGCGGCTCGTGGACACGCCGGTGGCCGAGCCGCCCGCCTTGCCGAGCGCGGAGAACGCGACGAGCGCGGCCTACGTGAAGCTCGGCGACCTCCAGACCTGGTGGGTCGACTGGATGGTCAAGTCACCGACGCCGTTCGCCGAGGCGCTCACGCTCTTCTGGCACGGCCACTTCACGAGCGACTACCGCAAGGTCGGGCTGGGCTCGCCATTCATGTACTGGCAGAACCTCACCTGGCGACGTATGTCGCTCGGCAAGCTCGGCGACATGCTCTTCCAGGCCACGACGGATCCCGCGATGCTCCGCTACCTCGACCTCCTGACGAGCACAGGGAAGTCCCCGAACGAGAACTTTGCCCGCGAATTCCTGGAGCTCTTCACGATGGGAGTCGGGAACTACATCGAGGACGACGTCAAGGCTGCGGCGAAAGCGCTCGCCGGATGGCGCCAGCCGCAGACGCAGGCGATGGTGGACGCGAGGCTCGCGGCGCTCGCGAAGCAGAACAAGCCGCTGCCGTCGAACCCGCCGAAGGCGGACCCGGTCAAGACCGGCATCTTCGATGCGACGCGCGCGTACACCGGGACGCTGACGATGCTCGGCCGGACGGGTGCATTCGACACGAAGGGTGTGATCCAGCGCGTCCTCGAGCAGGACGCGACCGCGACCTTCATCACCAGGAAGCTCCTCACCTATTTCGCGGCACCGGCGCCTTCTCCCTCGTGGGTGGCGCGACTCTCCGGGAGCTACCGCAGGTCGGGGTACGACACGCGCGCGCTCGTGCGCGACATGCTCCTCAGCCCCGAGTTCACAGCGCCGGAAACCTATCGCGCGCTCGTGAAGTCACCGACCGAATACATGGTCTCCGCGGCCAAGGCCGTGGGCTCACAGACGCTCACGCGGACGATCCTCGTGAACGCGAACGGTCTTGGCCAGACCCTCTTCGACCCGCCGAGCGTGGGGGGCTGGGGCGACAACGACTACTGGATCTCGTCGAACACGATGCTGCAGCGCGCGAACTTCATCACCACCGCGCTCGGCCAGACGAAAACGCTGCCACTCACGGCCGGCGCTGATCAGCGCCTGCTCGAGGGGGTCCTCGGTCCGCGGACGGCCGCAGAGCTCGCGGCGACCAAGGACGAGCGCAAGCGCTGGTACGTGCTGCTTGCGAGTCCGGAATTCAACCTGAAATAGGTGCAGTGATGGCATTCGAGACCGGCATCAACAAGATCTCGCGGCGAGAGTTCATGAAGAACGGGCTCGTCTTCGCCGCGGGGGCGGCGGGTCTTGCGGCCGGATATGCCGCGGTGCCGGATGTCTTCGCGCGCGCCGTCTACAGCGCGAAGAAAGACGGCGTCATGAACGACAAAGTCCTCGTGATGATCCAGCTCGCCGGCGGGGCGGATGGCCTGCAGACGGTGATGCCCCTTCAGGATCCGCGGATCCGCACGCTCCGCCCGCGCCTCTCGGCGGCCGTCGATCAAGCGCTCCCGCTCGCGAACACCACGCTCGGTCTCAACCGCAACCTTCGCGGGATCAAGGGTCTTTACGACCAGGGCAAGGTCGCCATCGTCAATGGCGTCGGCTATCCCAAGCCATCGCTCTCGCACTTCGACTCGATCCGCGTGTGGGAGACCGCGGACCCGACACGTAAGCAGATGGATGGGTGGCTGGGCAAGACGATCGCGAAGAACTACGACTCACAGGGCCACCCGCTGGTGGGCTGCGCCTGCGGCACGAGCGAGACGCCCGGCGCGCTCCGCGACCTCCAGGCCACGCTCAGCGTGGTGAATGGCGAGAACAGCTTCAAGTTCAACGGCCAGGATGCTGACCGGGTCATGGGCGCGGTCTACAACGGCACCCCGGGCATCTACGGGGCGCTTTTCGACACCTCCGTGTTCACAGCGCGCGACACCGTCGCGCGCCTCCGCACCGCGCACGAGCGCTATGTCCCGAAGGCGAAGTACAACGACAACGTCGGCCTCGTCTACAGCTCCAAGAACCAGCTCGGTGCGGCGCTGCAGCTCGCGGCGGAGCTCGTCATCTCGGGCGTCGGCGCAAAGATCCTCCACGTCACGCTCGGCGGATGGGACACGCACGACCAGCAGCTCAACCGGCACGACCAGCTGATGGCATATGTCGACCAGGCGGTCACCGCCTTCCACGAGGACATCGCCGCGTACGGGATGGCCGACCGTGTTCTCGTCGCGACGTGGTCCGAGTTCGGCCGCCGTCCGCAGGAGTCCGCGAGCGCCGGGACCGATCACGGGACCGCGTCGAGCATGTTCATCGTGGGCGACGGTGTCCGGGGCGGCGTGTACGGGCAGATGCCGAGCCTCGCCGCGCTCGATCGGGGCGGGAATCTCCAGCACACGGTCGACTTCCGCTCCGTCTACCAGGAGATCCTCGCGTCCCACCTCCTCGTCGACCCGCGTGAGGTGCTCGATCAGACCTTCGAGCGCCTCCCGTTCGTCAAGACGGCCTGAGCCGATGCCCGCCTGGGCTCTCCGCATCCTGGCCATCGCGATCTCCGGGCTGACGATGCTTGGATCGTCTAGCTATGTGCTGGCGCACCCGTTCAACTCGGCCGCGCCGCTTCGTCCGCCGGTGGCGAAGGATCCCGAAGCCCGGGCGACACTCCAGCCGACTCCGACGCCGACCCCATCTCCCACGCCGAGTCAGACGCCGTCACCCACGCCCACGAAGACCGCCGCGCCGACGAAGACCGCCCTGGCGGTCGCGAAGGCCACGGCAACGGTCGTGCCGACGGTGCGGACGGCGACACCCGCCCCGCGAACACCCGTCCCCACCCCCCGGCCGACGCTCGTGCTCAACTCAGGAGTGAAAATGACTGCTGTGCCGAAGGTGACGCTCACGCATAGTTCGTAGCGTTGGACGATCTGACCTTCTGGTTCGCGGCCCGCGCGACCGGACTCACGGCTTTCGCGGCCATCTGCATCTCGGTCGTGTCCGGAGAGGCGCTGCGCACCTCGGTGCTCGACTTCCTCGCGTCGAACCGCGCCATCCGGAAGCTGCACGACTTCACCACGCCGCTCTGGATCCCGCTCGTACTCGCGCACATCGTCACACTCGTCCTCGACAAGACCGCACGGATCGCGCTCCGTGACGCGATCGTGCCCTTCCAGGTCGACTACGGCTGGTGGCAGATCGGCCTCGGGACCCTCGCGTTCGACATCCTCATCGTGGTCACGGTGACGAGCTGGCTGCGGAAGTACATGAACAACACGCTCTGGCAATGGATCCATCGCACGAGCTACATCGCGTTCGCCGCGATCTTCTTCCACGCGTTCTTTTCGGGGACGGACTTTGGAGCGCCGCTCGTGTCGGCCATCGCGTGGTCGTCCGCGCTCGCGCTCGCGATCTTCGGCATGGCGCGGCTTCTCTGGGGCCGGCTTCCCGCCTGATGCCGGTCGTCACGCATACCGGCGACGTCGCGCTGGCGCGCGCCGAATACGACCGCCGATCGGGCGCCAATCTCCGCTACGCGCTGCGGAAGCGCTTCTCCTGGATGCAGCGCTACCTCGGTCCGACGGCATTCGCGGTCGAGGTGGGATGCGGCGCGGGCTTCAGCGAGCGGTTCCTCAAGGTCGGCCGCCTCGAGCTCACCGACGCCGAGCCGCATCCCTGGGTGGCGCGCGTGGTCGACGCGACGGACCTGCCTTACGCCGACGCGAGCGTCGATGTGCTGATCGCGAACAACGTGATCCACCACCTGGCGTTCCCGGATCGCTTCCTGCGCGAGGCCGGGCGGGTGCTCCGACCGGACGGATATCTCCTGGTGCAGGAGTGCAACCTCGGTAAGACCACCGAATGGGCGCTGCGGCTCACCGGGCATGAAGGCTACGACTGGTCCGCCGATCCATACGACGCGAGCCGTCCGTGCAACGATCCGAAGGATCCCTGGAGCGCGAACTGCGCGATCCCGAATCTGCTTTTCGACGACCTCGCAAAATTCACGCAGCGCTACCCGATGTTCGAGGTGACCGAGGCGGGCCTCTCGGAGTTCTTCATCCACTTCAACAACGGCGGCATAAGCGCGCGCGTTCCGTACCTTCCCCTGCCTGAGGCCGCCCTCCGTGTGATGGACACGATCGACGACGTCCTCGTCGCGGTCGCCCCGCGTTTCTTCGCGGCGCAGCGCCGCATCGCTCTTCGCCGCGTCTAGCGCGAGCGGAGGCGCCAGACCGGCCATCCGCTCTGCCGGAGCACCCCGACCTGTTCGTAATTCGCGTCGACGAAATCGATGATGCGTGAGGTCTCGGGAAGCCACGCGTACTGCGGCTCGGGCGATGTCCACGCGGCGAACCCGGTGCGATCGAGCGGCGGCGTGACGAAGCTGTCCTTCGATGCGTCGATGATGAGGAGCGGCCTCTCGCGTGCGAGGTCGGCGACCAGCTCGTCGATGCGCGCCGGCGACGCGTAGCCACGCGTCGCGAGCGCCGCGTACTGGTACACCAGGCGCGTCGGCGAGCGGCGCTCCGCGAGCACGAGGATTTCGGCGCGCGAGCCCCAGACCAGCACCGGATCCGCGCTCGTCGTGACGGAGTCGATGTACGTGGCGGCCTCCCTCGCGGCACCGTCGTCGCGGACCGCGACGAGCCTGCCGATGAGCAACGAGGGAACGATCGCCATCGAGACGCAGGCGACGAGCACGACAAAGGAGAACCGGGACCCGAAGCGAGTGAAAAGCTTCCAGCACAGATATCCCGCAAGCACTCCCATGGCCGGGAGCCACGGCAAGAAGTAGTAGTGGTAGGCGCGCCCGGTCGAAGCGAGGACCAGCTCGATCGGCAGCGCCGCTGCGGCCAGGAGGACGATCGGCGGTCGCGGCGCGGACACCGCGGCCACCCACCCGGCGAGCGCGAGGAGAACGAGGCCCGACGGAAGAGTGAGCCGCAGGCCGAGGGCGATCGCCTCCGCGCGGCCCAGCGGGGTCGCGAATACCGAGTACGCCGCGTTGTACCGGAGCACCTGTTCAACCGCCTCGGGGAGGGCTCCCGCGATGGCGAGCCAGGCGATCACCACGAGAGCGACACCGAGGAAGGGCACGGCGATGTAGAGCGCCCGCCGAACGAGGTCCCGCCACCTACCCGAAGTCGCGCTGGTGAACAAGAGCACGAGCGCGATCGCCAGCCAGATGCCGAGGACGGTCGGCTTCAGGATCGCGGCGGCCGCTCCGAGCCCGCCCAGCGCCGCAGTCCGCCAGGTCGGCATATGCCGGGCCTCTTCTTCGGCGAATAGGCCGAGCGCTCCGAACTGCAGCGGCAGCGCGTAGAACTCGGGGAAGTTCGTCTGCAGGCCATCCTCGAGAAAGAGCCGCGGGACCGCCACGACCCAGGCGATGGTGCCGAACACCGCACCGTATGGACCGAACCCGCCGCGCGCGAGCGCTCGATACGAGAGCCAGATCGCGGTCGCGAGCGTGATGGCCTGCAGCACGAACACGCCCCACACGTTCGCCCCGGCGACGAGGTCCAGGAGATACACGCCCGGAGGCTTGTGATCCCAGACATCGCGATAGGGCATACCGCCCGCGGCGATCGTGCGCGCGACATAGAGGAAGACGCCCTCGTCCTCGCTCGGGACGCGATTGGCTGGGAGATTCGGAGAGAGGACGAGGAGCGCCCCGACGACAAGCGCGGCCGCCATCGAGATCTGCGGACGGCGCCCCATCTCGCGCATCCTAGGTGCGATGCCGCGACGGATCGCCATCGTCGGAGCCGGCGTCACCGGTCTCGTCGCGGGCAGGGAGCTGGCCCGGCGCGGGTTCGCGGTGACGCTCGTCGAGCGCTGGCCGGATGTCGCGGGTCAGGCGAGCGCGTTCGAGGTCGCGCCCGGTGTCTGGCTCGAGCGCTACTACCACCATCTGTTTCCGAGCGACCGCGCGATGATCGAGCTGCACGAGGAGCTCCTTCCGGGCGAGCTCGAGTGGCACCCGTCGTCGGTCGGGATCTTCACCCGGGGTCGCGTCTATCCATTTGTCACTCCCAGGGATTTGCTCACATACGCGCCGCTCCCGCTCGCGGACCGCGTGCGGCTCGGCTTCGTCGTGCTGCGGCTCGTCGGTCGCACTGACTGGGAGCGCATGGACGACATCGGCGCGCTCGACTGGCTTCGACGCACGTGCGGCGAGCGCGCTGTCCGTTTGGTGTGGCTGCCGCTCCTGCTCGGCAAGTTCGGCGACGACGCGGAGCGGATCCCGCTCGCCTGGCTCTGGTCGAAGTTCGTGCTCCGCCGCGGGAAGGGCGCGAGCGCCGGACGCGAACGGCTCGGATATCCGCGGGGGTCGTTCCGCGCCATCTGCGTCGCGCTTGCCGACGATCTGCGCAAGCGTGGCGGCGCGATCGAGCTCGATCGCGAGGTCGTCGCCGTCCGGCCGGAGGGAGATGGCTTCGTGCTCCATTGCGCGGCGCCCGGCGCATACCGCCGGCCTCTCGGCAGCGGAGAGCCCGATAGCGGTCGCGACCTTCGCGCGGACATCGTGTTGCTCACGACTCCGACCACGTCCACCGCCGCGGTGTACGAATGGCCCGCCGAGTACCGCGCTCGCCTGGAGGCGTGGACCTATCGCGCTGCGGTCGTCCTCCTTCTCGAGATGCGCCGCGCGTATCTCGACGTGTACTGGATGAACGTCGCCGACTTGGACGTCCCCTTTCTTGGGATGGTCGAGCACACCAACCTCGTCCCCGCGGATCGGTACCCGGCCCGCTACCTCTACGTGTCCAACTACGTCGCGCCGGACGATCCGCTGACGCGCCTCGGACCCGAAGCGCTGCTGCAGCACTACCTCGCCGCGCTCAAGCTCATGAACCCGTCGTTCCGTCCGGACGACGTGCTCCGTTACTGGGCCTTCCGCGAGGACGCCGCGCAGCCGGTGCCGCGTGTGGGTAACCGGCAACGCCTACTTTCGTTCGAGACGCCGCGACCGGGCGTGTTCGTGGCGAATACGACACAGATCTATCCGGAGGACCGCGGCACCAACTACAGCGTGCGGCTCGGCCGTGATGTTGCGGAAGTGATCGCGAAGCGCCACGGCTAGCATCCGATCGATGCGCCTCGGAGTCATCGTTTCGCCCGCGGCCGGGTTCAGTTACGAGGAGATCCGCGAGCTCGCCGTGAAATCCGAGATATCGGGGTTCAGCTCGTTCTGGGTCAGCGACCACTTCTTCGGCGGTCCCCGCGGCATGCCAGACCGAAACTGTCTCGAGGCATGGACGCTGCTCGCCGCGCTGGCGCGGGATACGCAGCGGATCCGCCTTGGCGTCCTCGTCGCGGCGGTCCAATACCGAAACCCGGCTCTACAGGCCAAGATCGCGGCCGGCGTCGACCACATGTCAGGCGGCCGACTCGAGTTCGGCGTCGGCGCGGGATGGAAAGAGGAGAAGTACCGGGCATTCGGGTACGACTGTCCGCCACCCGGGGATCGCGTCGATCAGCTGAAGGAGGGACTCGAGATCACCAGACGCCTCTGGAGCGAGGAGCGCGCGACGTATCACGGGAAGCACTACCGCATCGACGACGCGGTCTGCGCGCCGAAGCCTACGCAGCGCCCGCGGCCGCCGATCTGGGTCGGTGGCGAAGGACCGCGTGTGATGCGCCTCGCGGCCCGGTACGCCGACGGATTCGACCTGGGCAAGCACGGGCCCGGCGGGGCCGACCTGACGAACGAGGAGATGGCCGCCGCGTTCAACGACCTGGGATCGACGGAGCGGGCTGCGAAGCGCGAAAAGCCTCTGCTGCGTTCGCACTGGTCATCGAGCACGCTCGAGGGAGACGGCACCGCTCTGGTCGAAAAGATCCGCGGATATGCGGGCGCCGGGCTCGATCAGTACCTCTGTGGATTCCCCAAGGACCGCGCCGCCGAGATGATCGAGCGCTCGCGCGCCCGACTGATCCCCGCTTTCAGCTAGCTGATCTCGGCCTGTTCCATCCACGGCCCGGGCGCGTCCGTACACTGTTTTCAGGTGGCCACTCCCCAGACCGTCTCACGTCCCGAATACGAGGAACCCATCGGCGGAGCGCCCTTTTCGTGGCGCGCGATCCTCGAGATCGTGCAAGCGCTCGCTCTTGCGGTCGTCATCTCGGTCGTTCTCAACCTGTTCGTCGTACAGGTCACCGAGGTCCGCCAGCGATCGATGGAGCTCACGCTGGAGCAGAACGACCGCGTACTCGTGAGCAAGCTCGATTACAGGTTCGGCGGTCCGCAGCGTGGGGATATCGTCGTGTTCAATCCGCCGACCGATTCGACTATCCCTTACGTGAAACGCGTCATCGCCGTTGGCGGAGAGACGATCGACCTCCGCGACGGCAACGTGTACGTCAACGGGAAGCCCATCGAGTATGCGGAGACGCGCGGGCAGCGTACGACGCCGCAGGCGGCGAGCATCACGTACCCGTTCACCGTGCCGCAGGGCGCCATCTTCGTGCTTGGCGACAACCGGCAATCGTCGTCGGACTCGCGTACGTTCGGTTCCGTCCCGGTGCCGAACATCATCGGCAAGGTGATCCTGCGGTTCTGGCCGTTCGACCGCCTCGTTTTCTTCGAGTGGTGAACCCAGGCTAGCCGATCGGGCTCCCGAGCTCGGCATCGCGATCCGGCTCCAGCAGCACCACCCGGCCGTCCTCCTGCATCGCACCCAACGTCAGGACCTCACTCTCGAACGTCGCGATGCGCCGCGGTGGAAAGTTCGTCACACAGACCACCAGGCGACCTTCAAGGTCGGCTTTGTCATACCAGCGTCGCAGAGCCGCGGAGGACTTGCGGGTGCCGTGGGGTCCGAAATCGATCGTGAGCTTGAACGAAGGGTTGCGCGCCTCGGGAAAGTCCTCGACGCCGACGATGCGGCCGACACGCATCTCGATCTTTCGGAAGTCGTCCATCGTGGCCTGCACGTTCGTATCATCGAGCCAGTGGCCGATGTCTTCCACCGCCCGGTGGGCTGGGAAATAGTCCCCGACGAGCGAACGTTTCGGGTCCAGTGGGACGACGGAAAGGTCGCCGAATACGACTGGGAACCCCTGCGTCGCGCCTGTCCCTGCGCGTATTGCTCCGGTGAGGGGGCCTTCGCGGGCAACGTCAATCCCGACACGAAGTTCAGCGAG
>VBIL01000016.1 GCA_005879975.1 Chloroflexota bacterium | reverse complement strand
TCGTCGAGAAGATGATCAGCATGTCGAACGGGATCTCGATCTTCTTGCCGGTGTGAAGCGTCAGGTAGTCGACGCGCTTTTCGAGCGGGACGATCCAGCGGTTCAGGAGGTCCTTGGGGCTCACGCGTTGACGTCCGAAGTCATCGACCATGAAGATGCCGCCGTTCGCCTTCATCTGGAATGGCGCCTCGTAGAACTTCGATGTCTCATCGTAGATAAGGTCGAGCGTCTCGAGGGTGAGCTCGCCGCCCGTCATCACGATGGGCCGCTTCGAAACGACCCAGCGGTGATCGAAGCGGAGGCGCTCGGCGACGACGGGGTCAAGCGCGACGCGGTGATAGACCTGGTCGTAAACCTTGACGACCTGCTGGTCGACCTCGACCGCGTACGGGAGCACCACGTCGCCCTTCATGAGCGACGCAAGGACTTCGGCGATCGTGGTCTTCCCGTTGCCCGGTGGCCCGAAAAGGAAGATCGACTTGCCCGAGTTCACAGCGGGGCCGAGCTGCGCGAGGGTCTCGCGCGGGATGACCATGTGCGAGAACGCGCGGATCATGTCGTCCTGGGTCACGCGCAGGTTCGCGATCGATTGACGCTGCACGGCCTGGATGTACATGGAGAGCGGCACCGGTGCTTTGCCGACGTACTGGCTTCTCGCCAGCGCTTCCTGCGCCTTCTCCGAGCCACGGTCGATGATGACGAACTGGTAGTTCGCGGACGAAAGGCCCGCACCGCCACGGATCTCGACGAGGCGCTCGCTCTTGAGGAACTCCATGACGCGATCGGTGACGTTGACGATGGGCAGGCCGAGCGAGCTCGCGATCTCGGCCATCGTCATCTGGCCACGCAGGTAGAGGGTCTTCAGCGCGAGGTCGGAGAGGAATCCGAGCGTGAGTCCGGTCTGATCGATGGACCCGGGCTCCGGTGGGAGCGGGATCTCCGGCGCGGGCGGCTGCGCGGCGCCTACTTGCGCCACGGGCGGCCGCGTCTGCGTCGGCGTTTGATACATGTGGCCCCTTCCCTTCCCTGGGTGCTAACGCAGCATACCGTCGAAGGTCTCCTCGTCTACCACTTTGACACCCATGGACTTGGCTTTCTCCAACTTTGATCCCGCACCTGGACCTGCAACAAGGAGATCGGTCTTCGCGCTGACGGAGGCCGTCGTCTTTCCGCCGAGAGATCGCACGAGACCTTCGGCCTCTTCACGTGACCGACGCTCGAGCGTCCCCGTGAACACGACTGTCTTCCCTGCGAATGGACCCTCGTATTTCGCCTCACGCGGTGCCGGCATCACCGCCCGGATCCCGGCGCGCACGAGCTTGTCGAGGAAAGGCCGCTCGCTCTCGCTGGCGAAGTACTCATCCACGCTCTCCGCGACCACGGGGCCGATCCCTTCGATCGATTGCAGCTCCTCGACGCCCGCGGTGCGAAGCGTGTCGAAGACGACGCCGAGATCGGCGCCGTTCGGAACACGCCCGGCGAGCCACCGCGCGAGGTCGTCGGCGGTCGAGTCGCCGACATGTCTGATGCCGAGCGCCAAGAGGATGCGCGAGAGCGGACGCTGCTTCGCGCCCTGGATGCGCTCGTAGATGTTCGAGGCGCTCTTCTCCGCGAAGCGATCGAGATCGAGTAGCTGCTCCTTCGTGATAAAGAAGAGGTCGGCCGGATCGCTCACCAGCCCGCGCTCTTGGAGCTGTGAGACGAGCGCCCAGCCCACGCCTTCGATGTCCATGCCCCCGCGGGACACGAAATGGCCGACGCGCTGTCCACTCTTGGCTGGGCAGGACGGGTTGCCGCAGTAGTACGCGACCTCGCCCTCAGGGTGGATCACCTGGCCGGCGCAGACCGGGCACCGCTCGGGCATCTCGAACTCCGGGTAGTCGGTCCCCCTCTCGCGCGCGTCGACCTCGACGCGGACGACCTCGGGGATGACATCGCCCGCGCGCTGGATGAGGACGCGATCACCCTTGCGCACATCGAGGCGGCGCACCTCGTCGAGGTTGTGAAGGGTCGCGCGACGGACCGTCGTCCCTCCCACGAGCACCGGCGCGAGTGCGGCCACCGGCGTGAGTGTCCCCATCCGGCCGACATAGACGAGGATGTCTTCGATGGTCGTCGTGGCCTGTTCCGCGGGGAACTTGAACGCCACCGCCCAGCGCGGGCTGCGCGCGACGTAGCCGAGTCGCTGCTGGTCGGCGATCTGATCGACCTTCACAACGACTCCATCCGTCCCGTAGTCGAGCGAGTGGCGCTTCTCCTTCCACTCATCGATGAACGCCAGGACCTCTTCCATGGCTGACGCGCTCCGCCAGTGCGGGTTCACGCGGACACCGAGGGCCTGGAGCCGCTCCAACAGCTCCCGCTGCGATCGCACCTCAAGGCCTGCCGCGCTGTACGCCCACATCGCGAGATTCCGGCTCGCGGTCGCCTTCGGGTCGAGCTGGCGTACGGCGCCCGCGGCCGCGTTGCGCGGATTCGCGAACAGCGCGTCGCCGCGTTCCGCGCGCTCTCTGTTCGTCGCTTCAAAGGATGCCGTCGGCAGATAGACCTCGCCGCGCACGTCGACGCGACCTTTCAGCGGCGTGCGGAACGTCAACGGGATCGATCGGATCGTTCGCAGGTTCGCCGTGACATCTTCGCCGATGAGACCATCGCCTCGGGTCGCGCCCTGGACGAATTTCCCGTCGGCGTAGGTGAGGTTGACCGCCAGGCCGTCGATCTTCAGCTCGCAGACGTAGCCGACATCCTCGCGACCGAGCAGCTTGCGCACGCGCTGGTCGAACGCCCGCAGCTCATCCTCGTCGAATGCGTTCGAGAGCGAAAGCATCGGCGCCGAATGCTGAACGGGCGCGAACCGGGCGGCGGCCGGAGCGCCCACCCGCTGCGTCGGCGATTCGGGTGTCACGAGCTCGGGATGCGCCTCTTCGAGTGACTGCAGCTCCCGCATGAGCGCGTCGTAGGCCTGGTCGCTGATCGTCGGCTGATCGAGGACGTGGTACTCGTAGTTCGCCTTCTCGATCTTCTGGCGAAGGTCGGCGACGCGCTTTTCGACGGACGGCACAGGCATGTTGAGATTGTCTCCGAAGTGGCATATCCGGAGGGCGATCCTCGCTCCGACGGCCGCGCAACCTGGCAGCAGCGGAAAGCACTGCCGGGCGGTGATGGCTACGGGTGGCCGGTCGCGCCTCCAACTCGAATGACAACCGCCCTGTCCGGAGCGTAGGTCATCGGGTCGACGAGCACGCCGTTCGTTCGCGCTTCCCAGTGCACGTGCGGACCGCTCGCCACGCCGCTCGTGCCGACTGACGCGATCCGTTCTCCGGCCACCACCCGCTCCCCGAGCTCCACGTTGACGGCCGAGGTGTGGTAGTCGCAGGTCTCGAGTCCCCAGTCGTGGTAGATGCACACCGCGAGGCCGCCCGGTCCGCGCTCGCCGACCGCGCTCACGGTTCCTGAATCGCTCGCGACGATCGGCGAGCCGTATGGCGCCGCGATGTCGATGCCGGTGTGGCCTGGGGAGAAGAGCTGGGTGACGATGCCTTCCGTCGGCCAGCGCAGCCTCGGCGCGAACACGCGCGGCGCGTCACTCACGCGAAGCCGGAACCCCGGATAGCGGCCGTCGGGAACGGGCAGAAGGAGCACACGGCCAGGGGTGACGTCGGCCGGCTCGTACGCAACGCGGTTCAGCGCTCGGACCGCATCCGGGTCGACATTGAAGCGCGACGCGACCTGCGCGAGCGTCTCGCCGTCCTGCACCACGTGTATCGCGGCGTCGAGCGGGGGCACGACGAGAGGCTGTCCCGGACGAAGCTCCGCCGTGTCGGCGAGGGCGTTGTTGTACGCGAGCGTCTGCGGGGTGATGCCGTACTGCGCGGCGATCGAGAAGAGCGTTTCGCCGGGCGCGACCACGTGTGCGCGAAGTGCGGGCGGGTCCTGACGGACCTCCGTGACGAGGTCGCGGCGGGCGCGGACCACCGATCGGGGGACGGGCACGTAGCTCGACGCGCCCAACGCCCTGGGATGCGGGAGGGGAACGGCGAGCGCGCCGATGCGCTCGAGCTCTGAAGCCGACGTCGCGATCGCGATGGGCGCCACGACGGCGAGGACGCAGCAGCTGGCGATCATGGTGGCCCGCGCCCAGGATCGCGTCGTCCCCGATGGACGCCGGCGCCTACGTGGGGCACGCAGCGCGATACCGAAAGCGATATCGGTCGTCGCCGTCAGAGGCAGCCGAACCTCAACCCGGCGACGCGCTCCTCGCCTCGCTCCCTCCGCCTGCACGTGCGCTCTACTGGCAACCGGCGTGCCGGTCGTGACCCGACCGGCCTGCCGAGCTTGCGCCCTAGGGAAATCGCCTAGGCGCGCGCGAGTTTCGCGAAGCTCGCCATCAGCCTCTTCACACCTTTGTCGGGGAACGCGACAGTGACCTCTGGTACGTGCCCGCGTCGGGCGACCGGTCCACGCCGAAGGAAGCCCGGCGAGCATCTCGTCGCGCCGCGCCTGCTTTCGCTCCTCGTATCGCGCGCGGTCGCGCTCCCAATCGAGCTCCGCCCACGTGTCGCGCTCTTCGGTCTCGATGCCGCCGCGCAGCTCGACGCCCTCGCTCGGGAGCTCCATGAGGAATCGCGAGGGCGGATTCATGTTGGTATGGCCGAAGAGCGATCGGCGGCGGGCGTACGTGAGATACGCGCGGTCCTTGGCCCGCGTGATACCGACGTAGCAGAGCCGACGCTCCTCCTCGAGCTCGGCTTCGCTTCCGCTCTCGATCGCGCGAGCGTGCGGAAAGACCCCTTCCTCCATCCCGGTCATGAAAACGATGGGGAATTCGAGCCCCTTTACGGCGTGCATCGTGATGAGCGTCGCCGAGGGCTTCGCGTCCTTGTACTCGTCGACGTCGGACACGAGCGCGATCTGCTCGAGGAAGCTCGGCAGCTGCTCGTCCTGTGGAAGGGTGGTGAACTCTTCGGCGAGAGTCCGGAGTTCCTGGACGTTCGCCCAGCGCTCCTCCCCCTCTTCGGTCCCGTCCTTGAGGTAAGCCTCATACCCCGTGAGCGCCGTGACCTCGTCGAGCAGCTGAGGAAGGGCGACCTGCTCGCCAGCGCCGCGAAGCTTCGTCATCACCTTTCCGAAGGCGGCGAGCGCCTCCTGCTGCCGTTTGGGGATCGACGTGATGATCTCGGCCTTCGCGAGCGCGTCGCCCACACTCAGCTCGTGCTCACGCGCGGCAGCGAGGAGCGCGGCGCGCGTCTTGTCGCCGAGACCGCGCGGCGGGGTATTGAGGACGCGCGCGAGCGCGAACGCATCGTGGGGATTCCGGATCAGCCTCAGGTACGCGAGCGTGTCCTTCACCTCGCGGCGCTGATAGAACGACACGCCGCCGACGATCTGGTATGCGAGCCCGAACGCGCGGAATTTGTCTTCGATCGCGCGCGATTGCGCGTTCGTCCGGTAGAGGACGGCGACATCCCGCGTTCCGTGAGCCTCGCCCTCACGCTGTAACCGTTCGATCTCCCGCGCGACGAGCTCGGCCTCGTGCGACTCGTCGTACGCCTGCATGACGACCACATCGGCGCCGCCCTGCCGATCGGTCCAGAGCTTCTTCTCTTTGCGCGCCGCGTTGTTCCGCACCACGGAGTGCGCTGCGTCGAGGATCCGTTGCGTCGAGCGGTAGTTCTGCTCGAGCTTCACAACCTTGGCGTTCGGGTAGTCGCGCTCGAAGTCGAGGATGTTACGCACGTCGGCGCCGCGCCAGCTGAAGACCGATTGATCGTCGTCGCCGACCACGGCGAGGTTCTGCCTGAACCCCGCGAGGTACCGGAGCAGCACGTATTGCGCGCGATTGGTGTCCTGGTACTCGTCGACCAGGATGTGCTGATAGCGGTCCTGCCACTTCTCGAGCGCGCGATCGCTGGTTTCGAACAGGCGACAGGCGAGGAGCAGCAGGTCGTCGAAGTCGACGGCGTTGTTCTCACGGAGGAGCTCGTCGTAGCGCTTCCAGACGATCGCGGCGATCCGGTCGAGCTGTCCCTTCGGGCTCGCGGCGAGATCCGCCGGTCCTTTGAGCTCGTTCTTGGCGCCCGAGATGACCGCGCTGATGGCGCCGGGGTGGAAGATGCGCTCGCTCGCGTTCGTGTCGGTCATCGCCTGGCGGAGGACGGCGCGCTGGTCGGCCTCGTCGTAGATGGCGAACGAACGGTCGATACCCACGGTCGGCCCTTCACGGCGGAGAAGCCGCGCGCAGAAGGCGTGGAACGTCCCGACCGTGAGCTCTGCGAGACGCTCCTTGCCGACGAGCCGGTCGAGCCGCTCCCGCATTTCCCGAGCCGCCTTGTTGGTGAAAGTGACGGCCAGGATCGCGCTCGCCGGCACCCCGAGATCTCTGATCAGGTACGCGATCCGGTGGGTGAGGACGCGGGTCTTGCCGGATCCAGCGCCGGCGAGGATCAAGAGCGGTCCGTCGCCGTGGGTGACGGCGGCGCGCTGCTCCGGATTTAGGGGGTCGAGGATCGGATCGGCCAACGTTCCGATGCTACGGACGGTAAGGGCTTGTTGACGAAACGTGGACGGGCGGTGGAAAAACGCCGCAAGTCGTGGAAAGAGTCGACTCTGCGGGTGGCAATTCTGTGGATAAATGCATTGCCGCGGCGAAGCTCCGGCCGCTAGATTTCCACCCGTCCCGAGGGGTCTGCTAAAGGGAACGGGTCCGAGATTCCATCAAGGGCACCGGTCCCCGGGAGCGCAACCGGAGATAGCATCAAAGGCGGTCCGAGAGGATATCGAGGATCGGCTCCACGGCCAGGCCGCAGAACTTCGAAGCTGCGGTAGGGCACGGAGGCAGGTCGCTCGGGACGCTTCTTTTCTCAGCTTCATCCACCCCTGTCCTCCGACCGTACAGTTTTCGGAGTGTCTGACCAGCAGCCGTCCGACGACGCCCTCCTGAGCTCCCTGGCCGCCCGGGACCTGGGCGCGCTCGCATCCCTCTATGACCGCTACGGACGCCTGGCGTACTCCCTCGCCTACCGGATCCTCGGCGAGAGCGAAGGCGCCGAGGACGTCGTGCAGGACGCCTTCCTCTCGGCGTGGCGCGGCGCGCCGGGCTACAGGCGCGAGCGCGGGAACCCAAGGGCCTGGCTCCTCTCGATCGTCCATCACCGTGCTGTCGACATCCTTCGTCGCAAAACGACCTTCCGTCCGGCGCCACTCGAGGTCGCGGAGCTGCAGCCCGGCGACGAGGACACCGCGCTCGCGGCCGAGAGGAACGTCGAGCACCGCACGGTCCGTGCGGCCCTTGAGTCGCTCCCGCAGGCACAAAGGCGCACGATCGAGCTCGCGTATTTCGGTGGATACACGCACGTCGAGCTGTCCGAGCTCATGGGCGTCCCGCTCGGAACCGTGAAGGGTCGGATGCGTATCGGCCTTCAGAAGATGCGCCGTGCGCTGGAGCGTTCGCGATGAACGACCACGTCCTCGACGACCTCGAGGCCTACGCGCTCGGTGCGCTGGGTCAGGCCGACGCGCAGCACATCGCCGCACACCTCGTGACATGCGGATCGTGCCGCACCGAGGCCGCGGCCCTCGCCGAGGTGGTCGGCACTCTGCCCGACGCTGTGGCGCTCCGGGAACCGCGGGCGACTCTCCGCGAGCGCGTTCTCGGTGCCGCCCGCGCTGATCTCCAGCCGACGACGGCCGGCGATTCGCGTCGCTGGTCGCTCGGATCGATCCGGCCGGCGCGCGTCGCCTTCGCGGGCTTGATCGCCGCGGTGATCGTTCTCGGCGCGGTCGACGTGGACGCTTACCGTCGCGTCTCGAGCACAACTGCGGAGCGCAACGAATACAGCGCGATCGTGGAATCGCTGCGGCAGGGTGCCCGCGTGTGGTACATGACAGGCAAGGGCGACTTCGCCGGGTCGGGCGGCACCCTGTTCGATCCGCGAGCGGACGGCAAGCAGCCATTCGTGCTCTTCCACGACCTGCCGGCGATCCCGCAAGGCAAGGTCCTGACGATCTGGTTGGTCAGCCCGGACAGCACCTGGGCCCGCGCGGCGACCTTCCGACCGAACGGCCGCGACCTTCAGTGGGTGCAGATCACCGCGGAGATCGCGGGCTTCGACCGGTGCGCGGTCACACTCGATGACTCGCCATGGGGCCGGCATGGGACGATCGTCATGGAGTCGCGCATCGCCTCGCCGACGAGCGCTCCTTAGAAGGTGATCGACCGCTCGCATGGAGCGGCCGATCCGAACGCAGGGAGTGGGGACGACTAGTTCGTTTCGGTCTGCATGGAGCCTCGCGGCAGGAACGCGACGGCGAGGGCCCAGATCGCGACGACTATGTGGAGCACGTCGTCCGCCGGGCTCTCGAGATTCGAGATGCCAAACGTATTCGGCGGCGCGTTGCCCGCGACCATGAAGCCATACCCCGAAGAAGAGCTCCCTCCTGTCGGCGAGGGGATACGAAAAGAGGAGGCCCGCTGCTTCACAGCGGGCCTCCTCGCGAAAGCGTGGCTAGCGACGAGGTCTAATAGTCCATCCCGCCGCCACCGGGCATCGCGGGAGCCTTGTCCTTCTCGGGCAGGTCAGTGATGAGCGCCTCGGTCGTGAGGATCATCGCGGCGATCGAAGCGCCGTTCTCGACCGCTGACCGGACGACCTTGACCGGGTCGATGATTCCGGCCTTGGGTAGATCGACGATCTGCCCCGAGATGACCTCGTAGCCCCAGCTCGTGGACTTCATCTCGGCCTGCTTGCGGCGGACCGCGTCGAGCACGACCTCGCCACCCTCGCCGGCGTTCACGACGAGCTGGCGGAAGGGCTCCTCGAGAGCGCGCCGAAGGATGTTCACGCCTGTCTTCTCGTCGCCTTCGGCCTTGACCTTGTCGAGCGCCTTGATCGCGTTGATGAGGGTGATTTCACCGCCTGGGACCATGCCCTCTTCGACACCCGCGCGGGCGGCTGAGAGCGCGTCCTCGACGCGGTGCTTCTTCTCCTTGAGCTCCACCTCGGTGGCCGCGCCAACCTTGACGACTGCCACGCCGCCGGCGAGCTTCGCGAGACGCTCCTGGAGCTTCTCCTTGTCGAAGTCGCTGGTGGTCTCCTCGATCTGCGCCTTGATCTGCTTGACGCGGCCCATGATCTGGTCCTGCTTCCCGTGGCCCTCGACGAACGTCGTCTCGTCCTTGTTCGCCGTGACGCGGCGTGCGCGGCCCAGGTCCTGGATCGTCGTCGCGTCGAGCTTGCGGCCGGCCTCTTCGGTGATGACTTGACCGCCGGTGAGGATCGCGATGTCTTCGAGCATGGCCTTGCGGCGGTCGCCGAAGCCCGGCGCCTTCACGCCGAGCACGTTGAGCGTGCCGCGCAGCTTGTTCACGACGAGCGTCGCGAGCGCCTCGCCGTCGATGTCCTCGGCAATGATCACGAGGTTCTTGGTGACCTGCACGAGCTTCTCGAGCACGGGCAGGATGTCGGTGATCGCCGAGATCTTCTTGTCGGTGATGAGGATGTACGGCTCTTCGATCACCGCTTCCATGCGGTCAGCGTTGGTGACGAAGTAGGCCGAGATGTAGCCGCGGTCGATCTGCATTCCTTCGACGTACTCCGTCTCGAACTGCAGGCCCTTGGACTCCTCGACCGTGATCACGCCCTCCCGGCCGACCTTCTCCATGACCTCGGCGATGAGGTCGCCGATCTGCTTGTCGGCCGCGGAGATGGTGGCGATCTGCGCGATCTGCTCTTTGCCCTCGACCTTGGTGGACTGGGCCTTGATCTCTTCGATCACGGCCGCAACGCCCTTCTCCAGACCGCGCTTCAGGAGCATCGGGTTCGCGCCGGCGGCGATGTTCTTGAGACCTTCGTGAACGATGGCCTGGGCGAGCACGACCGAGGTGGTCGTCCCGTCACCGGCGATGTCGTTCGTCTTGGTCGCGGCCTCCTTGAGAAGCTGCGCGCCCATGTTCTCAAAGGGATCCTCGAGCTCGACCTCGCGGGCTACGGTCACACCGTCGTGGGTGACGGTCGGCGCGCCGAATTTCTTGTCGACCGCGACGTTTCGGCCCTTCGGGCCGAGCGTGGTCTTGACGGCGTTGGCCATCTGGTCGATGCCGTTCTTGAGCTTCTTGCGTGCCTCTTCGGTGAATGCGAGCTGCTTGGCCATCCTTACCTCCCGTTAGTTGTCGATCTTGGCGAGGATGTCTTTCTCACTCAGGATGAGAAGCTCCTCGTCGTCGAGCTTGAATTCGGTGCCGGCGTACTTCTGGAAGAGGACGCGATCGCCCTCCTTGAGCTCGACCGGGATCCGCTGACCGGTGTCGGGATGCCGATCCCCGGGTCCCACCGCGAGGACCTTGCCCTCCTGGGGCTTCTCCTTGGCCGTGTCCGGCAGGACGATCCCGCTCTTCGTGATCTCCTCGCGCTCGAGGGCCTTGACCACGACGCGGGAGCCGAGCGGCTTGAGCTTGAGCTTCTGCGAGGGCTTGGGCGCTGTTGCGACTGCCACTTGTTCTCCCCCTCCGTTTTATGGGTTTTTGGGCGCGGCGAGGCCCGCCGGAGGCGGACGTATCTGGATTAGCACTCGCCGGGCTTGACTGCTAAGACTCTAGGGAGGGCCTCAAACTGTGTCAAGCGCCGGAGGCGGCCTCCGGCTCGGCGAAGGCCGCCGCCGTCTCGGCCACGACCCGGTCTTTGCCCGCTCGCTTGGCCGCATAAAGCATCAGGTCAGCCGCTTCGAGGACCTGTTCGGCGCTCCGCGCGGGGCGCCAGGACGCCACCCCGGCGCTCACGGTTATGGCGATTCGCGGGTCAGCGCGGCCCTGGAGCTCGATCGCCTCCCGCACGCGTTCGGCCCCGATCCTGGCCTCCTCGAGACCCGACTGCGGCATGAGGATCAGGAATTCGTCGCCGCCGGTGCGGACGCTGATGTCGGACGCGCGGACCGTCTTCCGTACCGTGTTCGCCAGTCCGCGGAGAGCGAGGTCCCCCTGCTCGTGCCCGTGGGTGTCGTTGACGTTCTTGAGCCCGTCGACGTCGAGCGCGATCACGCTGTAGGGCTGGCCGTGGCGCGCCGCGAGCGAGTGCATGAGCCGCAGCTGTTCGGTCAGGAAGTGACGGTTGTGAAGGCCGGTTAGGCCGTCCGTGGTGGCCTGGCGCTGCGCCGTCTCGAGAACGCGGCGCGTGGCGAGGCTGAGCGCGACGCGGTCGGCCGCTGCGCGCATCACGGTGACGTCGACGATCGAGTCCACATCGGGCTCGAGGAAGAGCGCACCGACTGTGTCGCCGCCCGCGACGAGAGGCAGGCACGAGTAGTGAGAGCGGAACGGCATATACGGGCATACGACGGGGTCCTCGGCTGACTTGACCTCGAAGAACCGCCCACTTCGGATCGCCGGGCAGCTCGTCGGACCGTTCACGACCGGGTGGGGCGTCGCACGGCCCGCCGTGCCGATCGGCTCGAGAATGGCGACGGACGGGTCGGTGAAGAGGACGGTCGCCGCGGGTAGATGAAAACCCTGCGAGAGGCTGCGGGCGGCGGTCTGCGCGAGGCTCGCCTCGTCGGTCGTCAGAGCGAGCGCGTCCACGAGGTCGTCCATGCTCTCGAGAACTTTCATCCGTGCCTCGAGCCGATCGCTCTGCCCGCGGACCTCCTCGAGCGTGAGGAAGGACGCAACAGCCGACGCCGAGGCATCGGCGATCACCTCGGCGATACGGATCTCGTGCGCGGACCATTCCCGGGTCTGGTGGCTCGAGACGGCGATAAGTCCGATCACGTCGCCGCGGTGGATGAGCGGTACGAACAGGCCGGCGGCGAAATGTTGGTGCTCGCCCGCTGGCTCCGAGATGGTCTCGTCCTTCGAGTCACTCACCGCGACGGTCCGCTTCTCGCGGACCGCGCGGCGGCGTGGCGTGTCCTCAGGGAGCGTGGGATCGGTGTGAAACTCCTCGATCGATCCGTCAGGACCGATCGTGTATCCGTCGGTGAAGTCGGGCTTCGACGCGAACAGGTAGAGCCGCTCGACCGCGAGCGAGTTCTTGGCCGATTCGTAGACGACGCGAACGAGCTCGTGCAGCTCGCGGACGCGCGCGAGAGCAACGGCCGTGTTGCGGGCGACCGAGAGCTCCGCGTTCTGCGTGGCGAGCTCGTCGGTCCGTTGCCGCAGCGTGAAGCGCGTCTCCTGGATGGTCCGCGAAATGAGGGCAGTCATCGCGATGACGGACAGCAGTGAGAAGAAGCGGATCACCCCGTCGTCGAGCTCAGCGCGATCGCTCACGACGAACATCTCGGCGACGAACGTGGCGACGTACGCGACGGTCGCGATGGTGCCGGTAAAGAGCGTTCCGGAGATGCGCATGCCGAACACGGTCGCGAGGATCGGAAGGAAGTAGTACGGGAAGTAACGCGACGCCACGCCGCCCGTGAGCACGAGCAGGATCGCGGCGATGATCTGGGTGATCGCCGTCCCGATGGCGAACCTGCTGCGGCCGAGCCAGGAGTCCGGGAAGACGTGGAACCAGAGCGTCGCGAAGAGGAAAAGCAGCAGCGAGCTGGCGACGAGGCCGATGCGTGACGGCTGGTCGGTCGTCGGCAGCGCCGCGGTACCGAGGAGTGCGGCGCCGATGCCCCAGGAGGCGACCTCGGACGCGATGCGCACGCGGCGTTCGTACGAGGCCCGCGCCCGCGGGTCTCCCACCGCCATTTCGCGGACGTGGTGGGCCAACTCGGCTAGCCTGTCGCCCTCTGAGGGGATACGCAAGCCTGAAGATCTCCAAGCTCGCGACCTGGGCGCTCTCGGCCAAAGCGGACAAGACCATCCACTTCGGCGCGGGAACCTACGACACGTTCACCGCGACGCTCGTCGAGATCACGACGGACGATGGGATCACCGGAGTCGGCGAGTGCATCGCGCGCCGCGCACCGCGGGTCGTAGAGACAGTGGTGCGCGATCTGCTCTGGCCCGTGATCGAAGGAAAGGATCCGCGCGACGTCTCGGGCATCCACGACGCGATGTTCGCCACGCTCCGTCCGTGGGGTCACTACCGCGGATTCGTGCAGGAGGGGATGAGCGGGATCGACCAGGCGCTCTGGGACATCGTGGCGCAGGCCGAGGGCGTGCCGCTCTACAAGGTGCTGGGCGGGGCCGCGAGGACGAAGGTCCCCGTCTACGGATCGAAGGTCTACACCGCGGACCTCGACCATATGGCGAAGGAAGCGCAAAGCGCCGTCCAGCGAGGGCACAAGGCGATCAAGATCCAGCTCGGTCGATCCGCCGAGTGGGGCGGACCGAGCGCCGACGTCGACGTCTGCCGGGTGATCCGCGAGGCGATCGGTCCGGGCATCGAGATGGGCGCCGACGTGAACAGCGCCTACGACGCGGCGACCGCGATCCGCGTCTGCCACAAGGTGGCGAAATACGACCTGTGGTTCATCGAGGAGCCGGTCTTTCCCGACGACATCGACGGCTACGAGCTCATCCGCCGATCGCAGCCCATCCCGGTCGCGGCCGGCGAGTCCGAGTTCGGCCTCTTCGGATTCCGCGAGTTGCTGAAGCGCCGCGCGCTCGACGTCGTGCAGCCCGAGATCGCGCGCATCGGCGGCTTCACCGCGGCGATGCGCCTCGGCGCTCTCGCGCAAACGCACAACGTGAGGGTGGCGCCGCACACCGGCTTCTCGTGCGGCGTGGCGCAGCTGGCTTCATTACATCTATCGGCCGCGATAGCGAACCTCTCGCGTTTGGAATGGATGTGGATCGGTAATCCACTGGCAGAGATCTTCACGGACTCCCTTCCTCAGCCTGTTAACGGCGAGCTCGCCCCGCCCGAACGGCCTGGACTGGGGCTGTCACTGGACCGCAAGAAGCTCGACAAGTACAAGCTGGCTTGATGCGTCCCTGGCGGACGCTCGCGCGACGCGTGTTGCTCTCCCGTCCGCCCTGGATGGAGGTCGCCGAAGAGCGCATCGCGCTTCCCGATGGCCGCGAGGTCGACGCCTTCCTCTCGATACGCACGCGCGACTTCGCCGCGATCGTCGCGGTGACCGAGCGTGACGAGCTCGTACTGATCCGTTCGTACAAGCACGGAGCGCGGACGATCTCCCTCGCGGTGCCGGCCGGCTACATCGAAGCGAACGAAGATCCACTCGCCGCCGCAAAACGCGAGCTCTTGGAGGAGACCGGCCACGAAGCGCGCGACTGGACGCCGCTCGGGCGATTCGTCGTCGATGGGAATTACGGCGTCGCGACCGAGAACATCTTTCTCGCTCGGAACGCACGAAGGATCGCCGAGCCCGCGTCCGGCGATCTCGAGGAGATGGAGATCCTTCTCGTACCGCTCCATGACGTCATGTCGCTGCTGCTGCGCGGCGAGGTCGCACAGCTCTCTTCGGCGGCCGCGCTCGCGCTCGCCGCCGTGTTCCTGCGAGACCGAGACTCGCGGTCGCCGCGCGTAGCATCGACCTGAACCGTTCCGCCGGCGGAGAGAGCGGGATGTCCCGCGCGTGCACGACCGAGAAGTGCCGCCGCACCCGCCAGCCAGGGACCCTCAGGATCGCGAGCGACCCCGCGGCGAGCTCGGTCGTCACGGCGTAGCGACTGATCCCGGTCACTCCCCCGCCCCTCGCCACGGTGAGTTTCACCGCCTCCCACGAGGGCAGGGCGATCCGGCGCGCGGGGCCGATGCCGAGATCCCGCCACGCGGCCTCGAAGGCCGCGCGAGTCGACGAGCCTTCCTCGCGCGA
>VBIL01000190.1 GCA_005879975.1 Chloroflexota bacterium | reverse complement strand
CACGCACGAGTCGACGGTCTTTCAGAACGTCACCCAGGCCCGGGCCGCCGCCGTCGCAGTGGGCGCGTCGGCATCGCCGCAGGAGCGCGCGCAGGCCGAGAACATGCTTACGACGGCCCTTCGCTCGGTCTTCGCCGTCGCCGAGAACTATCCGCAGCTCCAGGCGGTGCAGGAGTTCAAGGACCTCTCCGAAAACCTGACCGCTACCGAGGACAAGATCGCCTTCGCCCGCCGCTTCTACAACGGGAACGTGCGCGATTTCAACACCGCGCTGCAGACCTTTCCGACAAACGTCTTCGCGGGGATGCTTGGCTTCAAGCCGGAGGAATACTTCGAGCTCGCGGACGCCGGCGAGCGCGCGGTGCCGCAGGTGAAGTTCTAGCGAAGCACTAGCCTTTTCATGACCGTGGCGACAGAGCCCTCACCCGCGCGCCTATCGATCTACGACGCCGCCGCTGCGAACCGGTGGCGGACGATCGCGCTCATCGCGGGATTCACAGTGCTCATTGCCGTGCTCGGTTACTTCGTGGGCGAGTACTTCGCCCCCGGCGGCGGTCCGGCCGTGCTGCCGTTCGCGTTCGCGCTCTCGATTGGGGGCGCGCTCGCGTCGTACTTCGCCGGCGACCGGCTCATCCTCGCGCAGAGCCAGGCCCGCGAGCTCCGACCCGACGAGGATCAGCAGCTGCACAACATCGTCGAAACGCTCGCGATCGGCTTGGGCATCCCCACACCGACGCTCTACGTGATCGAGGACTCCGCGCCGAACGCGTTCGCAACCGGCCGCGATCCGCAGCACGCGTCGGTCGTCGTCACGCGTGGCCTCCTCGACAAGCTCGACCGCACCGAGCTCGAGGGCGTGATCGCGCACGAGCTCTCGCACGTCGGGAACCGCGACATCCGCGTCATGGTCCTCGTCACCGTCCTCGTCGGAACGGTCGCGCTGCTCGCGGATTGGATGTGGCGGTCGATGTTCTGGGGTCGAGGCCGCGATCGCGATCGCGGCGGAGGCGGTGCGATCATCGCGGTCATCGCGATCGCGCTCGCGGTGCTCACGCCGATCATCGCGACTCTCATTCAGCTCGCTGTCTCCCGTCAGCGGGAATACCTGGCCGACGCATCTGGTGCGCTCCTGACCCGTTACCCGCCCGGCCTGGTCTCGGCCCTGCGCAAGATCGCGGCAGACAAAGAGGCGCTGGAGGTCGCGAACAAGGCGACGGCGTCGCTGTACTTCGCAAACCCATTAAAGGACGCGCCGGCCTTCTTTGACCATCTATTCGACACCCACCCACCGATCGAGGAGCGCATAAAGAGACTTGAGGCAATGTGACACCTTTCATCCAGCGGTATCTACGCACCAGCACGGCGGTCGCTGCCGCGGCCGTCATGCTCGTTATCGCGATCGGGGCGGGTGCAGCGGCCGGCATCGTGACGCGTCCCACGCCGACGCCGGTCCCGACTCCGGTACCGACGCCCGTGGCGACGCCGACACCCGAGCCGGACACCGGGCCGCTCGTCTTCCAGCAGCCGCTCACGGCCGGTTGCGCAAGTGACGACGCGACGTGGGTCGTGTCCGATGGCGGCGGGATCGGTCGCTTCGATGGACGGCGGTGGCAGCTCATCGATTCAACGCTTCGCTCGTTGGTCGCGGCGGCGTGCGCACCGGACTCGGTCTTCGCGATCGGGGCGTTCGGGCGGGTCGTGACGATCGACGACGTCGCGAAGACGATCCGCTCCGACGATCTGGGCTTCTTCGACGCGTACGGCATCTCGCTGCTTCCGGACGGCGCGATCATCGTGGGCTCCGGAGGGAACGTACAACGGCAGACCTTCGGCGGATGGCAGCCGTTCGCGCGCGGGATCGAGGAAGATCTCTTCGGTGTCGCGGCGTTCGGCGGGAGCTCGGCATGGGCTGTCGGCGCCGGTGGGGTGTCCTATCGACTCGAGAACGCCGGGTGGCGGCCGTTCGACACTGGCACGACGACGGCGCTCCGGGCCGTTGCCGGCGCTTCGCCGACGGACGCCGTCGCCGCCGGAGACGGCGGCGTGCTGCTGCGCTTCGACGGTCGCTGGCGACCACTCGAGAGCGGAGTCGACAGCGAGCTTCGTGCGGCTGTGCGCGCGGGCGCGGTGACCTACGTCGTCGGGGACCGCGGCGTGGCGCTCGCCGTGCAAGGCACGACGGTGACTCGCGTGGATATCGGCACGACGTGCGCGCTTCGCGGCGTCTTCGCGCACGGCAACGACGTTTGGTTCGTGGGATCCGAGGGCACGCGCGCGGGCGTGTGGCGCATGACCGGTGACAAACTAGACCGGTGGGGGACGTGCTAGCCGATCCGCCGCTCCGTGGGATCCGCGTCATCGAGGTCGGCAATTACATGGCGGGTCCGTTCTGCGGCATGCAGCTCGCCGATCTTGGCGCGGACATCGTGAAAGTTGAGAGCCCTCGAGGCGGCGACTTCGCCCGGCTCCTCGAGCCGCTCGCGAACGGCGAAAGCGGGAACTTCGCTCGCCTCAATCGCGATAAGCGCAGTCTCGCGATCGATCTGAAGCATGCGGAAGGCCGGGAGGTCTTCCGGAGGCTGGCCCGCGACGCCGACGTCATCGTCGAAAATTTGCGGCCTGGCACGATGAATGAGCTCGGCCTTTCGCCGCGGTCGCTCCTCAACTCGAATCCGCGTCTGGTCTACGTCGCCCTGACAGGATTTGGCCTCGATGGGCCATACGCGGACCGGCCCGCGCTCGACATCATCGTGCAGGGCCTGAGCGGCCTGATGAGCGTCACCGGCGAAGAGGGCGGCGCGCCGGTGAAGGTGGGCGTTTCGATCGCCGACCTCACCGCGGCGCTCTACGCGACGGTGGCGACGCTCGCGGCGCTGCGCGCGCGCGACCGCGACGGTGCGGGCCAGCTCGTGGATGTCTCGATGTTCGAGTCGGCAGTCTCCCTCGCCGTCTGGGAGGCGGGGATCCACTTCACGACCGGAGAGGTCCCGCGCGCTGCTGGCTCGGCGCACAAGCTCGTCGCGCCGTACCAGGCGGTGGCCGCGTCGGACCGGCCATTCACCCTCGGCGCGACGACCCCGGCCAACTGGACCGCGTTTTGCCGCACGTTGGGGCTCGGATCGCTCGAACACGACCCGCGTTATGCCGACGCCAACTCCAGGCAGCGGCATCGCGCCCAGCTCGTGCCGGCGATCGAGGCGGTGACCCGAACGCGGCCGGCCGCGCACTGGCTCGGGCTGCTCCGAGCTGCCGGCGTGCCGTGCGGAGAGATCGCCGACTACCGCGATGTCTTCAACGACACGCATCTTCGCGCACGCGGCTTCTTCGTGGACCTTCCGCATCCGGTGCTCGGCACGCTGCGCGGTCTCGGCTCGCCGCTGCGCCTCGAGCGCACGCCGGTGCGCCATCAGAGAGCCGGCCCGCGGCTCGGCGAACACAACGCGGACGTTCTTCGCGAGCTCGGCTGCACCGATGCTGACGTCGCCCGGCTCGTACGCGACGGCGTCATCACCAGCGCATGACGGAGGAGATCCGGACGGAGCGCCGCGGCGACGCGCTCTGGATCACCGTGGATCGACCCCTGGCGCGCAACGCCATGACGTTCGCCATGTACGACCGCATCGCGGCGATCTGCCGGGACGCGAACTCGGACCCGTCGGTCCGGGCGGTCGTGATCACCGGCGCGGGTGAGGCATTCGTCGCCGGTACGGATATCGCGCAATTCCGTGACTTCACCACAGCCGAGCAGGCCCTCGAGTACGAGCGGCGCATGGACGATTGGCTCGGCGCGATCGAAGGCGTCCGCGTGCCGACGATCGCAGCGCTCAGCGGACCCGTCGTCGGCGGCGGGCTGGCGATGGCCGCCGCATGCGATCTGCGTATCGCGGCGCCGTCGGCAAAGTTCGGCGTCCCCGTCGCGCGCACGCTGGGCAACTGCTTTTCCGCCGCCAACCTCGTGCGGCTCTCTGCCCTCGTCGGCATCGGGCGCGTGAAGGAGCTCGTGCTGACCGCGCGGCTGATCGACGCGCAGGAGGCGCGCGCGATCGGTTTGGTGACCGAGGTCGTCGCCGGAGAGGACGCGCTGGTGACGCGTGTGGAGGAGCTCGTCGAAACGCTCGCCTCCTTCGCGCCGCTCACACTGCACGCGACGAAGGAGGTGCTCCGCCGGATCCGCCAGCGGATGCTCCCGTACGAGGCCAGCGATCTTGTCGCGCTCTGCTATACGAGCGACGACTTCCGCGAGGGAGTGGCTGCGTTCATCGAGCGGCGGAAGCCCGTGTGGAAAGGGCAGTGACGCGCTTCCATGAAGAGCAGCACTTTCACGGCGCGCTCATGGGACTGCTCCTCGTGTCCATGATCTTCGTCGTCGTCGTCACCGTGGTGGCGGTCGTTCTCGCGCGGCCGGAGGACGCGTTGCTCCTCGCGATCGCACCGGTCGTGGTCGTGATCGTGGCCTCGCTCATCTCGCTCTCACACCTCGACGTCGACGTCGCCGACGACGGCGTCCGAATCGCGTTCCGCTACTTGTGGCCGACGCGTCGCATTCGATTCGAGGACATCGTCGGCCTTCAAGTTCGGCGATACCGACCCCTCCTTGAGTACGGTGGTTGGGGCGTGCGCCTTGGGCCCGCGGGCTGGGCATACTCGACCGGAGGCGATGAGGGCGTGCAGCTGCGGCTCCGCAGAGGGATCCCGGTGCTCATCGGCTCCAACAGCCCGCGCGCGCTGGAGGCCGCGATCCGCGCCGGGATGGAGCCGGCTACGCCGTCCGCAGCCGCGGATCGAGGGCATCGCGGAGCGAATCCCCGAACAGATTGAACCCGAACACCGCCAGGCTGATCGCGACACCGGGTGCGATGGCGATCCACGGAGCCTGCTCGAGGAATTGCATGCCCGCTCCCCGCAGCATGAGACCCCACGAAGGGGTGGGCTCGAAGACGCCGAGACCAAGGAACGAGAGCGACGCTTCGAGCAGGATGGCCTGGCCGAGGAACGCCGTGAGCATGATCAGGTAGGGCGCGAAAACGTTCGGGGCGACGTGACGGAACATGATCCGCACGGCTCCCGAGCCCACCGCTCGCGTCGCCTCGATGTAGGGCATGTTCACGACGCTAAGCGCGCTCGAGCGCACCACACGCGCCACGCGGGGGATGATCGGCACGGTGATCGCCGCGATGACGTTGGCGATCTTGTCCTCGCCGGTGCCGAGAGCCGCGACGACC
>VBIL01000015.1 GCA_005879975.1 Chloroflexota bacterium | reverse complement strand
CACGGACGATGGTGGCCTGCCGCCTCGGAGACGAGGTCATGCGCTCGATCGGGCCGCGGAAAATGCAGATGCGATCGGGGAGGTACGGCTCCTGGTAGCCGCGCGCGGTGAGTGGCACCCCTTCATAGAGGCCAAGAAGCGTTCCACCGTCTCGCGTTTGGTCTGAGCTCGGCTCGTCGTCGATCACTATCTCGACATTGCGGATCCGGTCGCGGAATTCCGCCGGGAGCTCCGCGAGCGCGTTGCGAACGAGCCGTGCGAAGCGCGCGCGCCGCAGGTCGGACATGTCAACGCACTCTAGCGTTGGGGGGCTTCGCCCCCCATCCCCCAGGCTCCTTCGTGGAGCGCCGATCGCACGCGCTCGAGCGCACGCGCGCGCAGTCGGCAGACGCCTGACTCGGACAGACCGATCTCGCGTCCGATCTCGCGCAGCGTGAGGCCGCGCCCATAAGAGAGCACCAGCACGCGGCGCTCGACAGACGGGATATCGCGCAGCGCACGCGCGACCAGAGACCAGCGACCGTCCCGCGCCTCGGGGCGGCTCTGGCGCTGCGCGATATCGCCGATGCGATCCAGGGAGACCTCCACATAGGGCTGCGGAAGATCCTCGGTGGTGCGTTGCGCCGAGCGGAACGCACGCCGCGCCGACCGGGTGAGCGGGTCGCGTTCGCGGAGCGCGTCGAGCACCTGACCACGCACGCGGCGCGCGGCATACGCGCCGAAGGAGGCGCCGCGGTCGCCGCGATAGCGTCTCGCGGCCTGGACCAGGCCGACTAGTCCCCACGCGATAAGGTCTTCGCGGTCGGCGCCCCGGCAGCGAGGATCGATCGATCGCGAGGCGACCGCCCTGGCGAATTGAAGGTGCGCGATGATGCGGTCATCTCCAACAGCCGGTTCGGCCATCCGCTCCCTCGTGGCGGCGACCGTAGACAGGGGCTGGCACGGTGTCAATAGCGAATTGACGCAGTTATCCACCGAAGCCGAGCGGTTCTTCGCCCGGTACCGCTATCCCGACTGGCTCGTGACGCACAGCCGGGTCGTCGGAAGGATCGCGGCCGCGTTCGTCGCGGCCCGGCGGCCGGGCGCGGAGCCGATCGACGATGAGGCGGTCGTGCTCGCCGGGTATCTCCATGACATCGGGCGGAGTCCGCTGCTCGCCGGCGATCCGCGCGACCACAACATCCTGTCCGCGCTCGTGCTGGCGGCGGAGGGCCTGGAGCGCTGCGCGGAGCCGGCCCGGCGCCACGCGATCTACACCGTGCTCGATCCCGCACTGGCGCCGCGCACCTTCGCCGACAAGCTCGTGTATGTCGCTGATCGTCGCGGGGGCCAAGCCGTCGAGGCACTGGAAGAACGAGCACGAGACACGGCGTTGCGAAACCCCAAGTACGCCACCGAGATCGAGCGCGCGATCCCGATCGCGAAGGAGCTCGAGCGGGAGGTATTCGCCAACCTCACGTTCGCGCCGGAGGATCTCGCGGAGCGCGTGCGGTGATCGATCGCGGACGTCTTGAGCGTCACATCGCCGAGCTGTCGGCCATCGGTGGGAAAGGCGCGGCCGTGACGCGACTCGGCCTTTCTCGTGAGGAGCAGAGGGCGCGAACGCTCGTCGGTGGCTGGCTCGCCGCCCGCGGGGCGCGCGTCCGACGCGATCCCGCGGCGAATCTGTTCGCGCGTTTTGGCAGCGAGGGCCCCGCAGTCCTGCTCGGCTCGCATCTCGACTCCGTTCCGGAGGGCGGCCGGTTCGACGGGGCGCTCGGCGTGCTAAGCGCGATCGAGGCGGTCGAGTCGCTCTTGGATCTCCAGGCGCCGCTGCGGCGGCCGATCGAGGTCGTCGCGTGGGCGGACGAGGAGGGCGCTCGCTTCGGGGTCGGCCTCTTCGGGTCCGCGGCGGCGTTCGGTCGCCTCGCGCCTGGCGTCGCCGAGCGGACGGACCGCGACGGGGTCTCCATTGCGGACGCACTTCGATCGCTCGGGGAGGTCGGTGATCCGGCGCTCGCGAGGCGCGAACCGAAGGAATTCGCTGCGTACCTTGAGTTGCACATCGAGCAGGGCCCGCGCCTGGCGGATGCCGGGCGCGCGCTCGGCGTCGTGAGCGACATCGTCGGCATCTACCACGCGCGCGTGACGCTCCGCGGGCGCGCCGATCATGCCGGCGCCACGATCATGAGCGCGCGGGCCGACACGCTCGCGGGCGCGGCTGAGATGGTCCTCGCGGTCGAGCGGATCGCGCGGGCGCATCCCGACGGCGTCGGCACGGTTGGCGAGATCGCGGTCCGTCCCGGCGCCAAGAATGTCGTCCCGGGGGAGTGCGTGTTCTCGATTGACCTCCGGGCGGCACGCGCACATGAAGATCTGGTGCGATGGGTCCTCGCCGAGGTCGAGCGGATCGCGCACACGCGCGGACTGCAGTCGTCGGTGGATGAGCTCGCGCGGGTCGAGGTGACCCCGCTCGATCGTGGAATCGCGCTGCTCCTCCGCCGCGCTGTGAAAGACGTCGGCGTCGACGCCGAGCTGCTCGTGAGCGGCGCCGGGCATGACGCGCAGAACGCGCAGCTTTCGGGAGTGCCCACCGGGATGATCTTTGTGCGCTCTTCCGGTGGTTCGCACACGCCGCGCGAGTTCGCCTCGCTCGACGACGCGGCCCTGGGAGCGCGGGCGCTCGCGATCGCGCTCCGCGAGCTCGCCGCCTGACGTGGCTAGTCTTTAGTCGTGGCGAGCGCGTACGTTCCCGGGCTCCAGGGCGTCGTCGCGGCGCGCACCCGTCTTTCGAAGGTCGATGGACGCAAGGGCGAGCTCGTCATCGCCGGCTACCCGCTCGAAGAGATCGCGGGCCGCGCGACGTTCGAAGAGATGGTCTTCCTCCTCTGGAACGATCGGCTGCCAAGCGCGCGTGATCTCGAGACCTTCCGGAGCGAGCTCGTTGCGGTGCGCGACCTGCCACCGATCACACGCGACGTCCTCGAGGCGGCCGCCGCGCAAAAGCTTCCGGCGATGGACGCTCTGCGGATGGCGGCGGGAACGCTCAGCCTGCGTACCGACGGCGAGACCGTGCCGGAGGGTCCCTATCGCGACGCGCTGGTCTCCGTGGCGCGGTTCGCGACGATCGTCGCGGGCTATGGCCGGCTTCTGGCCGGCGAGGGCCCGGTCGCGCCGCACCACGGCCTCTCACACGCTGCGAACTACCTGTACATGCTCACCGGGAGTCGTCCGAGCGACGCACGGACGCGTGCGCTCGAGACGTACCTCAATACGGTCATCGACCACGGGCTGAACGCGTCGACCTTCGCGGCGCGCGTGATCGTCTCGACCGAGTCGGACGTGATCTCGGCGATCGTCGGCGCGATCGGTGCGCTCAAGGGTCCGTTGCATGGTGGAGCCCCGGGCCCGGCGCTCGACATGGTCTTCGAGATCGGCCGGGCGGCGAATGCCGAACCGTTCATGCGCGCGAAGCTCGATCGCGGCGAGCGGCTCATGGGCTTCGGCCACCGCATCTACAAGGTTCGCGATCCGCGGGCTGACGTCTTGTCGGCTGCGGCGGAAGCGCTCTTTCGCGCCGACGGCGACATGGACCTGTACGAGCTCGCGCGCGAGGTGGAACGTGTGGCCCTGCGGCTCCTGGACGAATACAAGCCCGGTCGGAGTCTCCGCACGAACGTCGAGTTCTTCACCGCCCTCGTCCTGCAGGGTCTCGGCATCCCGGTCGATCTCTTCACGCCGACGTTCGCCGTGTCGCGTGTCGCCGGGTGGGCAGCCCACTGTCTGGAGCAGCTCGGCGCCAATCGGATCATCCGCCCCGAGTCGGAGTACGCGGGCGAAACCGGTCGTCAGTGGGCGCCGCTCGAGCGCCGCTGACCCGTACGCCTGCCAGTTGACGTAAACTGGCGAACGTGGCGACGGCGGCGCCCACGGCATTCCGGATCGGCGAGGTCGCCGCGAAGGTCGGCCTGACCGAGCGGACGATCCGCTACTACGAGGAGCGCGGTCTTCTCGAGTCCGTGAAACGCCTCGACGGCGGCCAGCGTGTCTACACCGACGACGACGTCCGCCGCCTGAAGTTCATCCTGAAGCTCAAGGTGCTCGGACTTTCGCTCGCCGAGATGCAGGAGCTCGAGACGCTCTACGGCCGGCACCGTACGAACGCCAAGGTCCTCCCGCGGCTCATCGAGCTGCTCGATTCGCATCTCGCGACGACAAAGGAACGGATCGGCGAGCTCACGGCGCTACGCGACGAGATCCGCTCGTACCGCGAGCACGTCTCGCGGCGACTCACCGATGAAGGCGCGAAGTGAAGAGCGTTATCCTCGGCGCCTCGCGCACGCCCATCGGCGCGTTCCTCGGCGGCCTTGCGCCACTTTCCGCCCCAAAGCTGGGCGCGATCGCGATCAAATGCGCCTTGGAGCGCGCGAACGTCCGGCCCGACCAGGTCGACGAGGTCTTCATGGGCAACGTCGTACAGGCCGGCGTCGGGCAGGCGCCGGCGAGGCAGGCTTCGCTCGCCGCGGGCATCCCTAACTCGGTTCCCTGCACGACTGTGAACAAGGTCTGTGGGTCGGGGCTCAAGTCGGTGATGCTCGCGGCAACACAGATCGCAGCCGGCGAGGCACGAGTTGTCGTGGCCGGCGGGATGGAGTCGATGTCCAATGCGCCGTATCTGGCCCGCGGTCTGCGCGCGGGCCTCTCGCTCGGAGAGCACACGCTCGAGGACGCGAACCTCACGGACGGCCTCATGGACGCCTACGGTCACGGGCACATGGGTCTCGGTGGCGAGCTCGTCGCGGAGCAGTGCGGACTCTCGCGTGCCGATCAAGACCGCTTCGCGCTCGGTTCGTACGAGAAGGCGCTGCGCGCGCAGCGCGAGGGAGCCTTTGACGCCGAGATAGTGCCCGTCGAGGTACCTGGCCGAAAAGGTGCGGTGACGGTGGTCAGCAAGGACGAGACGCCGCGCGAGACCAGCCTCGAGTCGCTCGCGAAGCTTCAGCCAGCATTCAAGCCGGGAGGCACGATCACCGCGGGAAACGCGTCCAAGCTGAACGATGGTGGCGCGGCGGTGATCGTCGCGTCGGAGGAGCGCGCGCGCGAGCTGGGCGCGAAGCCGATCGCGCGGATCGTCGCGCAGGGCCAGTTCGCGCATCAGCCCGAGCTATTCCTCGCCGCCCCAAAGGGCGCGATCGAGCGTTGCCTCGAGAAGGCCGGCTGGAGGCTCGATGATGTCGACCTCTTCGAGGTGAACGAAGCCTTCAGCGGCATCGAGTGCGTAAGGCGCGAGCTCGATATCCCCGAAGAGAAGTTCAACGTGAATGGCGGCGCGGTCGCGCTCGGGCATCCTATCGGCGCGTCCGGCGCTCGCCTCCTCGTGACGCTGCTCTACGCGCTCCGCGCGCGAGGCAAGCGCCGCGGGGTCGCGTCGCTCTGCCTCGGCGGCGGCGAGGCGGTCGCGCTCGCGGTGGAGCTGCTCTGATGCGGGAGCCGGCGCTCACCAACGTGTTCGCGTTCACCGTGAAGCGCGACGATGTCGCGCGCTTCTTCGAGGACGTGCTCGGCCTTCGCCGGCAGCGGCCCCACGAGGACTCGGTCTGGTTCGAGCCCGCCGCCGGCGCCACGCTCACGGTGCACGACCCTGAAGACGAGCCGCCCGAGCCTGGGTTCGTCCCGTGGTTCCAGGTGCCGGACCTCGCGGCCGCCTACGACCGCGCCGATGCGCGAAGGGCGGTGGTCGGGGGGATGCGCGACGGGTATTTCCTCGCGCGCGATCCCGACGGACGCGTGTTCGGGGTGCGGCAGTGGCGGTGACGTCGGCCGAGACCGGGTTCGATCTCACGCTCACCGAAGAGCAGGAGCAGGTGCAGCGCATCGCACGCGACTTCGCGACCGAGCGCGTCCTGCCCCACGCGGCGGAGATCGACGATCAGGGAAAGATCCCGCGCGAGCTTCTGGTGGAGATGGGAAAGCTCGGGTTCATGGGCACGTACGTGCCCGAGCGGTACGGCGGCTCGGGCCTCGACACCGTGTCGTATGTCCTCATCGTCGAGGAGATCAACCGGGCGTGTGCTTCCACCGGCGTCGTGCTCTGCTCGCACGTCTCGCTCGCCGTCGATCCCATCCTGCATTTCGGTAGCGACGCCCAGAAGCGGCGCTACCTGCCCGCGCTCGCGAATGGAGAGCGGATCGGGTGTTTCGCGCTCTCCGAGCCGGCGTCCGGGAGCGATGCCGCCGCCATGCGCACGAGCGCGCGCCCTGACGGCGCCGAATGGGTCTTGAACGGGACAAAGAACTTCATCACCAACGGCTCGATCGGCGATGTAGCGGTCGTCTTCGCGCAAACCGACCCGCCGCAGCGTCACAAGGGGATCGCCGCCTTCATCGTCGAGAAGGGCTCGCCCGGCTTCTCCGTGGGCAAGCTCGAAAAGAAGCTCGGGATCCGCGGCTCCGACACGGCGCAGCTTGTCTTCCAGGACTGTCGCGTCCCGGCCGCGAACCTGCTGGGCGAGGTCGGGGAAGGATTCAAGATCGCGCTCTCGACGCTCGACGGCGGCCGGATCTCGATCGCGGCGCAGGCGGTGGGGATCGCGCGCGCGTGCCTGGAGGACTCACTCGCGTACGCGAAGCAGCGCGAGGCCTTCGGAAAGAAGATCGCCGACTTCCAGGCGATCCAGTGGATGCTCGCGGACATGGCGACCGAGATCGACGCCGCGCGCCTTTTGACCTGGCGCGCCGCCGCGCTCAAGGACGCCGGGGAAGACCTCATCCTCGCTTCCGCCGAAGCCAAGCTCTTCGCAAGCGACATCGCTGTGAAGGCGGCACGCGACTGCGTGCAGATCTTCGGCGGCTACGGATACCTAAAGGACTTTCCCGCGGAGCGCCATTACCGCGACGCGAAGATCACCGAGATATACGAGGGAACGAGCGAGATCATGAAGCTCGTCATCGCCGAGGAGATGTTGAAAGAGTGAAGCGAGCGACGAGGGGCTCAGGGGTAGGGGCCCCTGTCAGCGAGCCGCAGCGAGCGTGCGTGAGGAGCGAGACCTCCAGCCATGAGCGTGTCTCCCCGCGGAGCGGGAGATTGAGCAAGGAGTGATCGCACCTACGGGCGCCTTCCTCCCGTGGGGATCGGTGCTGCTCCTTCTCGCGGTACTCGGATTCGGCGTCTTTTTCTGGCGCGCCTGGCGCCTCTACCAGTTCCTACGGCTTGGCCGGCCCGAGGCAAGGCTCGATCACCCATGGCGGCGCCTCCGCGACGAGCTCGTCATCTATCTCGGCCAGGGCAAATTGCTGAAGCGCCCCTATTACGTGCGCGGGCTCGCCCACGCGTTCATCTTCTGGGGCTTCCTCGTCATCACGATCGGCACCGTGGACCTGCTCGCGAACGGCATCGCGGGCTTCCACGTCCCCGGCACCGGCAGCGCGGTCTTTGCCTGGACGATCGACGTCTTTGCCGTCCTCGTGCTGGGGTCGATCGCGATCGCCCTGCTCCGGCGGATCTTCTTCGCACCCCCGCGCATGCATGTCGCTCTCGACGGGTACGTGATCCTCGGAATGATCGCGATCCTGATGATCACGCTGCTGGTGTTCGAGGGCGCGGGGTTGGCCGCCGGGAATCTCGAAAAGGGCTACACCCCGCCGCCGCTCGCTGGACTGATCCTAAGGAGCTCGGTGTTCCCCGGCGAGTCCTCGGCCGTCATCTTCATCTACGCGTGGTGGACTCATGTGGTCACCGTCCTGGCCTTCGCCGCGTACTTGCCGCAGTCCAAGCATCTGCACATCGTCACGACGCTTCCGAACGTGTTCTTCAAGAAGCAGACCCCGCGCGGCGCACTCGCGCTCATCGAGGACATCGAGAACAAGGAGACCTTCGGCGCCGCGACGGTCCGCGACTTCAGTTGGAAGCAGCTCCTCGACGGCTACACCTGCACCGAGTGCGGCCGGTGCTCCGACAACTGTCCCGCGCTCGCGACCGGCAAGCCGCTCGATCCCCAGAAGATCGTTCTCGACGTGCGCGATCAGCTGCTCGCCGAAGGGCCGAGGCTCCTGAAAGACCCCAAGTCCGCCACAAAGCCGCCCGCGCACTGGGTTCAGTCCAAGCCGGAGGAGCTCTGGGCCTGCACGACGTGTGCGGCGTGCGTTGAAGCGTGCCCGGTGACCATCGAGCACATCGACAAGATCGTGGACATGCGCCGGCATCTGACGCTCATGGAAGGCGCGGCGCCGCCCGAGGCGCAGCGCGCGATGGCCAACATCGAGCGCGCAGGCAATCCCTGGGGCGAGCCTCGTGACACGAGAGGCGACTGGGCGAAGGAGCTCGGTGTGCCGACGTTCGCGGAGAAGCCCGACGCCGAATATCTCTACTTTGTCGGCTGCGCCGCCTCCGTCGACCGCCGCAACCAGCGCGTCGCTCGCGCGCTCGTGGCGATCCTCCGGGCCGCGAACGTGTCGTTCGCGATCCTCGGCGCGGAAGAGACCTGCAACGGCGACCCCGCGCGGCGGATCGGGAACGAGTACCTCTGGCAGCTCCAGGCGCAGCACAACATCGACACGTTCTCCAAGTACGGCGTGAAGAAGGTGATCGCGAGCTGCCCGCACTGCTTCAACACCCTCGCGAATGAATACCCGCAGCTCGGCGGCAACTACGAGGTCGTGCACGCCCTTCAGCTCGTCGACCGGTTGATCGGTGAGGGAAAGCTCCGGATCGCGCGCGACGGCCCGGAGATCGTCGCGTATCACGATCCGTGCTATCTCGGCCGTCACAACGGCATCTACGACCAGCCTCGTGCGGTCCTCGACGCCCTCCCGGGCATAGAGCGCGCGGAGATCGCACCGCATCACCGTGAACGCGGGTTCTGCTGCGGCGCGGGCGGCGGGCGCATGTGGATGGAGGAGAAGGTCGGCCAGCGCGTCAATCACCGAAGGATCGACCAGCTCCTCGCGGCGAAGACCGGGGCGACCAAGGTCGCCAGTGGGTGCCCGTTCTGCTTGATCATGCTTGAGGAAGGCGTCGGGGCAAAGGGCGTGCAGGAGCAGGTGCGCCCGGTCGACGTGCTCGAGCTCGTTGCGGGGAGGCTGCAGAACTAGTGGACCTGACCGACGGAACGACGATCTTCGCCATCGTGTTCGCGTTCATCGCACTCGCGGTCGCGTTCGGCGCGGTCGCGTTCGCGCTCTGGTACGCCGGAGATGGAGCAGACATTTGAAGATCCTTATCCCGTTGAAGCAGGTCCCTGACTCGACGGTCCGCGTGAGCGTGGCGCCGGACGGTAAGTCGATCAAGGCCGAAGGGATCACCTGGTCGATCTCCCCCTACGACGAGTACGCGATCGAGATGGCGCTCGAGCGAAAGGACGCCGACCCATCCACCGTCGTGGCCCTGGTGACGGTCGGGCCGGCCCGTTCGCGCGACGCGCTTCGGCAGGCGCTCGCGATGGGCTGCGACGAAGCCCAGGTCGTGATCGTCGACGAGCCGGTCCCTCCGCTCGCGGTCGCGCGAGCGCTCGCCAAGGTTATCGAGCAAACCAAGCCTGATCTGGTCCTCTGCGGCAAGCAGGCCTCGGACGACGATCAAGGCTTCATCGGTCCCGCGCTTGCCGAGGTCCTCGGCTGGCCGCATGTCGCGACGATCACGAAGGCGGTGCCCGGGGACGGCTCCGTCGAGCTCTGGCGCGAGGTCGAGGGTGGTCATGAAGTGTGGACGGCGCGACTGCCCGCGCTCGCCACGGTCCACAAGAGTGAGAAGGAGCCGCGTTATCCGTCCCTGCCCGGGATCATGAAGGCGAAGAAGAAGGAGATACTCGAGCGGCCGTTCGCCGCATTGGGTATCGATACATCCGGGCCGATGCTCGAGGTGCTCTCGATGGAGCCTCCTCCCGCCCGCGGCGGCGGGAAGATCCTCAAAGACGGTGATCTCAACCAGGTCGCGGAGCAGCTCGCGATCTTGCTCCGAGACGAGGCGAAGGTCCTGTGAAAGTCCTGG
>VBIL01000160.1:48905-70307 GCA_005879975.1 Chloroflexota bacterium | reverse complement strand
TACCTCATGTGCGTCGCGGTCTCCACGTCGCCTGACCCGACCGGCTCCTATAACCGCTATTCGTTCAACTACGGCAACACCAACTTCCCGGACTATCCGAAGCTCGGGGTCTGGCCGGACGGCTACTACCTCACGGTCAACATCTTCGCGAACGGCTCGAACTTCACCGGCGCCGGCGTCGCCGCGCTCGACCGCACGCGCATGCTCGCGGGGCAACCGGCAACGCAGCAGCTCTTCAGAACGAGCTCCGCGTACGGCGGACTGCTCCCCGCGACGCTCGACGGCTCGCGCCTGCCGCCGGCCGGCGCGCCCAACTACGTGGTCGGACTCGGCACCACCAGCAGCCTGGTCAGCTGGAAGTTCCACGTCGACTGGACCACGCCGAGCAACTCGACGTTCACGGGTCCGAGCAGCATGGGGGTCAACACGTACGCCGAAGCGTGCGGCGGCGGAACCTGTATCCCGCAGCTCGGCACGACTCAAAGGCTCGACTCGCTCGCCGACCGGCTCATGTACCGGCTCGCCTACCGCAACTTCGGCGATCACCAGTCGCTCGTCGTGAACCACAGCGTCACCGCCGGCTCGTCTGTCGGCGTCCGCTGGTACGAGCTGCGGATCTCCGGCGGCAATCCGGGCGTCTTCCAGCAGGGCACGTATGCGCCCGATAGCAGCTACCGGTGGATGGGCAGTGTCGCGATGGATCAGTCGGGAGGGATCGGGCTCGGATTCAGCAAATCGAGCGCGAGCCTCAATCCGCAGATCCACTACACGGGACGCCTCGCGAGCGATCCCGCCGGTCAGATGACCCAAGGCGAGGGCACGATCATCAACGGCACCGGGTCACAGACCGGCAGCCGCGGACTGACACGCTGGGGCGACTACAGCGCGATGACCATCGACCCGGTCGATGGCTGCACGTTCTGGTACACGAACGAGTACATCCCCGCCAACGGCGAATTCAACTGGCGGACCAGGATCGGCACGTTCCAGCTTCCGGGCTGCGGCACGCCTTCCGACTTTTCGATCGGCGCAAGCCCGAGCAGCGTGTCGGCGGCCCAGGGAGGGAGCGTCCCATCGACCATCGCGACCGCCGCGATCGGCGGCTCGGCCGAGAGCGTGACGCTCTCCGCGACCGGCGTTCCGGCTGGGACGACCGCATCCTTCAGCCCGAACCCGATCATCGCGGGCTCGAGCTCGACCCTGACGTTCAACGTGGGCAGCGCCACAGCGACCGGCACGTACTCGGTGACGGTCACCGGGACCGCTCCGAGCGCGACCCACAGCACCACCGTCACGCTGACGGTCACCGCACCCGTACCGAATGACTTCTCGATCAGCGCGAACCCGAACAGCGCTTCGGCGGTCCAGGGCGGGAGCGCGACGTCGACGATCTCGACCGCCGTCATCAGCGGGTCCGCCGAGAGCGTGGCGCTCTCCGCGAGCGGATACCCCTCGGGGGTCACGCCGTCGTTCAACCCCGTCTCGGTCACCGGGGGCGGCAGCTCCACGCTCACGCTCGCTGCCGCCAACGGCACGCCGACCGGGACCTACACGGTCACGGTCACGGGAACCGCGCCAAGCGCGAGCCACGACACGACCGTCACGCTGACGGTCACCGCGGCGCCCAATGACTTCTCGATCAGTGCGAGCCCGAGTAGCGTCTCGGCCGTCCAGGGTGCGAGCGCCTCGTCGACGATCTCCACCATGGTCACCAGCGGCTCGGCCGAGAGCGTGACGCTCAGCACGACCGGCGTCCCGTCCGGTACGACCGCCTCCTTCAGTCTGAACCCGATCACCGCGGGCTCGAGCTCGGGACTGACATTCAGCGTCGATCCGGCGACACCGTCCGGCACGTATTCAGTGACGGTGACCGGCACCGCTCCGAGCACGATGCACGGCACCACCGTCGCGTTGACGGTCACGGCGCCCAATGACTTTTCGATCAGCGCTAACGCGGAGAGCGTGGCGCTGAGCGCGACGGGAATGCCCTCAGGTACGACGGCTTCCTTCAACCCGAGCTCGGTCACCACGGGCGGTACCTCGACGCTGACGTTGAGCGTCGGTGTCGCCACAACGCCCGGCTCGTATTCGGTGACGGTCACCGGGACCGCTCCGAGCGCGACCCACAACACGACCGTCGCCCTGACGGTCACGGCGGCACCCAATGACTTCTCGATCACCGCGAGCCCGAACAGCGTCTCCGCCCTGCAGGGCGGGAGCGCCACGTCGACGATCTCGACCGCGGTCACGAGCGGCTCGGCCGAGAGCGTGACCCTGAGCGCGACCGGCGTCCCGGCGGGCACGACGGCGTCGTTCAATCCTGGCTCGGTCACGGCTGGCGGCAGCTCGACGCTCACGTTCAGCATCGGGGCTCCGACGACACCCGGCACCTATCCGGTGACGGTCACCGGCACCGCCCCGAGCGCGACCCATAACACCGCCATCTCACTGACCGTCACCCCGTCGAGCGGGATCACCAACGGCGGTTTCGAAAGCGGCCTCACCGGCTGGACGAGCGCGGGCAGCACCGCGATCTCGACGACCGCGCACAGCGGGACGTCCGCGGCCACGGTCGGCAGCAGCTCGCCCTTCAATGGAGATAGCTCGGTCGCGCAGACTTTCACCGCGCCTTCGGCGGGTGGCGCTCTCTCTTTCTTCTACCGGGTCGTCTGCACGGACAGCGTGACCTATGACTGGGCCACGGCAACGCTCAGGGACAACACCACCGCCACGACCACTACCCTGCTGGCGCGGACCTGCACCAACACCGGCGTCTGGAACAGCGCGTCAGCAACGCTCGTCGGCGCGCACTCGTACACGCTGACGCTCATCGACCACGACGACAACTACGCGACCGACCCGACCTACACCTTGTACGACGACGTCGCCATCGGCGCGCCGCCGCCACCGCCACCGTCCGGAATCACGAACGGCGGGTTCGAGAGCGGCTTCACGGGTTGGACGCGCGCGGGCAGCACCGCGATCTCGACCGCGGCCCACATCGGCGCCTCCGCCGCGATGGTCGGCAGCAGCGCGCCGTTCAGTGGAGATAGCTCGGTCGCGCAGACCTTCAACGCGCCGGCGGCAGGCGGCACACTCTCGTTCTGGTACCGGGTCGTCTGTACGGACAGCGTGACCTACGACTGGGCGACGGCGACGCTCCGGGACAACACCACTGCCACGACCACGACCCTGCTGCCGAGAACCTGCAGCAACACCGGCGTGTGGAACAGCAAGTCGTTCACGCTGACCGGTGGCCATTCCTACACGCTCACCCTCGTCGACCACGACGACAACTACGCGACCGACCCGACCTACACGCTCTACGACGACGTAACGATCAATTAGCGCACGACGGGGCGGCGGCCGAGCTGGCCGCCGCCCGACCTGCGATCTAGCTCGACGCGAAGGCGAGCGCTCGGCTCAGCGTCGCCGGCATGTCCGCCGGGTATTCGTGTCCGAGATCCTCGCGAAGATCAAGGTGCGCGTGGACACGGTGTTTCGTGAGGAGAGCGACGAGCTGCTTCGCCCCATCGCAGTTGGGATCGCGCCTGCCCACGACGATGTACCCGCTGAGGTCGCGTCCGGGACCTCTATCGAGCATCGTCGCGAACTCGCGGATGTTGGGTAGCCACGCGGCCACGGCGATGAACGCGCGCGCACGGATCCGTGCGGTCAGCGGTAGGGCCATCGCTTGCAGGCCGCCCATCGAGAATCCCCCCATGACGAGTCGATCGGGATCGAGCCGAGTCCCCTTCGCGATCTCGCTGATGTGGGCGGTCACTTCGCGAACGGCCCGCTCGGTCTCGTTCCATATGAACGCGCCCGGGCTCACTCCGATCTCGCTCGACTGAGGTACGGCGACCACCCAGCCCGCGCTCGCGGGCGACGACCACTGCGCGACGGTGTCGGCCATGGTGCTGTTGTTTCCATGGAGCGCGACCAGGAGCGGGTACCCCAGAGGCGGCGGAGCGCTCTCGGGCATCACCACGTTCAGCTCGGGGCGTGCCGCCGCGGATTCCTCCTCGTGCCGGCGAGCCGACCGCTCTATGACGTCGCGAAAAAGTACGGAGCCGCGGAGAGCCGCGAGCCGCGGGTTCTCCTCGAGCCACGACCGCTTGTAGCGACAGCCCGAGGCGAGGGCAGCATCGAGCGACTCGATCGCCCGGTCTGGTTGACGCAGCTCCGCGAGAAGCTCCGCTCGCACGAGAAACACGAGACCCTTCTGCAGGGGGAAGTCGCGTTCGCACCCCTCGAACAGGGCCAGCGCGCCCGCGAGGTCGCCCGACTCACGGCGGGCCTGAACGGACGCGAAGAGCTCGCTGAAGCTGGTCACCGGACGATTCTGCTCGGTGGGACAATTAAGGGGGCCGCGGGATGCGGCCACGGGAGCGATCAGTGAAAGACATCGTCATCATCGAGGGGGCGCGCACCGCTTTCGGCACGTACGGCGGGCAGCTGCGCGATACCTCGGCCACGGACCTCGGCGTGATCGCGGCGAAGGCCGCGCTTGAGAAGTCGAAGGTCGACCCCAAGCAGATCGATCACGTGATCTTCGGCAACGTCCTCCAGACGTCGGGCGACGCCGTGTACCTCGCGCGTCACATCGGCCTGCGGTCGGGCGTGCCGAAGGAAGTCCCCGCGCTCACCATCAACCGGCTCTGCGGCTCAGGCCTGCAGGCGATCCTGCTCGGCGCGCAGGAGATCCAGCTTGGACAGGCGGACTTCGTCCTCGCCGGCGGCGCCGAGAACATGTCCATGGCCCCGCATCAGATCCGGGGCGCGCGGTGGGGATTGCCGCTGGGCGAGCAGAAGCTCGAGGACTACCTCTGGGTCGCCCTCGTCGACTCGTACAACGGGCTCGGCATGGCGAACACCGCCGAGAACCTCGGCCGTAAGTACGGCATCACGCGCGAGGCGGCCGACGAGTTCGCGTACCGCAGCCACATGCTCGCGGCGAAAGCCCGCGAGTCATGCCGCTTCAGCGAGGAGATCGTGCCGGTCACCGTGAAGACGAAGAAGGGTGATGTCGTCGTCGACAAGGACGAGCACATTCGTCCCGACACGACGCCCGAGGCGCTCGCCAAGCTGGTGGCCCGGTTCGAGAAGAACGGCACGGTCACGCCCGGCAACGCGTCGGGCATCAACGATGGCGCCGCCGCGGTCATCGTCGCATCCGCCGATGCCGCGAAGAAGGCGGGCCTCAAGCCGATCGCGCGCATCGTTTCGGGCGGTGTCTGCGGCGTGGACCCGGACATCATGGGCATCGGTCCCGCACCGTCATCGCGTCAGGCGCTCGAGCGCGCCGGGCTCAAGGTCTCGGACATGGACCTCGTCGAGATCAACGAGGCGTTCGCCACGCAGTACCTCGCGGTGGAGAAGGACCTCGGCCTCGACCGTGAGAAGACCAACGTGAACGGCGGCGCGATCGCGCTCGGGCATCCGCTCGGTGCGTCCGGCGCGCGGCTCGCGCTCACGCTCGTGTACGAGCTGCGCAAGCGCGAGAAGCGCTATGGCCTCGCGTCGCTCTGCATCGGCGGGGGCCAGGGGATCGCGGCGGTCTTCGAGCGCGTCTAGAGGAACTCGGCGGCGAAGCGTTCGAGCTCGCTCACGGTCCGATCGTCATAGCGCCGTCCGAGCAGAAGCAGGTCCACCCCGGCGCGCTCCATCCCGCGGACCTGATCGTCCCAACGCCGCTCGTTCTGCGGCGTCCACACCGATGCTGCGAGCGGAGCGCCGGGCCGCAGCGCCCGAAGCTTCCGACCGTACTCGGCGACGCGCTCGGGAGTCTGCTGCCAGATGAAGAGGCCCGCACCGTGTTCCGCGGCGATACGGATCGCCGCTTCTCCATGTCCGCCTATCCAGAGCGGCAACCGCTCGCCCTGTGGTGGATGCGGATTGATGCCGACCTCCGGGACTCGAACGTATTCGCCATCGAACTTGAAGGTCGGGCGGCTCCACGCGAGGCGGAGCACCGCGATCGTCTCCTCGAGACGCGCTCTCCGATGATCGATTGGGTGGCCGAGCGCGCGACCCTCCTCGAGCAGCCAGCCGGCGCCGACGCCGAGCTCGAATCTCCCGTGCGAGAGCAGGTCGATCGTCGCGGTCTGCTTCGCGAGCGTCAGGGGGTCCGTGAGGATGAGCGGCACGACGGCGACCCCGAGCCGCACGCGTTCGGTCGCCGCTGCGGCGAACGCGACCAGGGTCATCGCGTCGATCCACGTGCTCGTCGCGTCCCAGGCCGGAACACCGGTGTCGTTGTAGGGATAGCGTGACGCGAACGTCACCGGGACCGCCATGTGCGAGTTCGTCCAAAGGGAGTCGAAGCCGAGACGCTCGGCGGTGCGCGCCACGGTGAGGACAGACTCGCGGCTCGGGCCAAAAGGATTCGGCAGCGTCACCCCGATCCGCATCGGGCTAACCCCGGCGCATGGCCGCTACGCGAACGGCCGCTTCGGCGCGGTTCTCCGCGCCGAGCTTCACACACGCGTTGGCGAGGTGCCTAGCGACCGTGTGCCGGCTTAGAGAAAGCCGCTCGCCGATCTCGCGATTAGTAAGACCGCGTCCGGCGAGATCCACGACCTCGATCTCGCGCTCCGACAGTCCGGTCGTTCCGTGGCCGTCCGAAAGATGCTGCGTCGCGAGTCGCGCGATCTCGTCGCCGCCGTGGGCGACGTCGCGCAGTGCCGCGTGACCGCGTCCAACGCCGATCAGGTGAAGGACGTCAACCGCCGCGCGACGTGCCTCGAGCGGTGCGCGCACGTCCGTTGCGTGTGTCTCCGCAACGGTGAGCGCGGCCTTGGGCCGACCCGAGGCTGACGCGAGCTCAACGATCGCGGCTGAACGGTGCCCGCCCTCGACCAGCGCGACTGCGGCGCGCGCCGCGACATCCCGCGACACGAACGGGAGTCGGCGCCAGCCGCTCGCCTCGAGGAGCAGACAGAGCCGGCGCAGGTCGCGGCGGCGCGGGCGGAGCGCGGCGAGCCAGGCGAGCGCGCTCAGCTGAAGCCAGAGCTGACCGGCGGCGCGGGCGAGTTGCTCCGAGAGCTCGAACCCGTCGGGATCCTCGCCGGCCCACGCGCTCAGAAACTCCGGAAGCGAACGCAGTCCGGGGCTCGTGCCGCCGCTCTGTACGCGGAGGCCGGGCAGGTCGCGCACGCTGGCGGCGTTTCCGGCGTGCAGCTCCGCTGCGATCCGCCACGCTTCGGTCTGGATCTCGAAGCGCGGCGAACAGAGACGGATCGCGATCGCGTTCGCCAGCGCCGCGAGCTCCGCGAGCGAGCCGTCGCGCCGCAGGGCGAGCAGATGAGCGAGATCGATCATCCATGCGATCGCGAGTAGCGGAGCGGGCCCGCGCGGCTCCCGAAGCCGCGCTATGAACTCGAGCGGCGAGCGCTCATCCTCGCCTCGTGCGAGTCGCACGAGTCGTTCCAGGTCACGGGCGAACGGCCGGAGAGAATCGCCGTCATCCCCAAGGCGCTGCGCTTCCCGGGCAAGCCCCTCGGCGGCCTCGAGCTTGCCGCCGATCGCCTCCTGCTTGGCCAGGATGAGAACGTCCTGCAGCCTGCGAAAGCGCACGTGGCGAGCTTGCGGGACATCCGGCCGCGCTGCCGTGTCGACCGGCAGCGCGAGCGTGCGTCGCGCGAAACGACGATGACGACCTTGTGCTTGCGAGACCTTGCAGTCCCACGCCTCGAGGAGCGCGGTCCTGTAGGTACGGGCCTCGCCCACGTGCGATCGATCGAGCGGCGCGAGGATGATCGCGCGCAGCGATTGAAGCTCATGAGGATCGACCGGTCCCGCGTCGATGCAGCGCTGGAGGTCGTCCCAGTCGCCGTAGCTCAGCGCCGACCAGCCGCGGTGCTGCGCGAAGATCGGATCGTCGAGCGGGAGCTCGGCCCGGAGCTGCACGATCTGGCGGCCGTACACGCCGGCAGGCATCTGACCTGACGTGAGCATCGCCCTGAGTCCCTCGCGATCGTGCGCCGCGAGCGCGGCGGCGAAGTCGGCCGGCAGACCCGTGACCGGCACTCGCTCCCAGAGATCGACCACGCTCCCCTCCGCTCATCCCGGCGTGCGCGCGTCAGAGGGCCAAAGTCTAGGCACCGCTTGGTAAATCCCCCAGTCGGGGTAGTACCCCGGTACCCCAGACGAGCGGGGACCTAATCGCCAGCGGCCAGGAGCGTTAGGTCGTGTGCACAGGAGGTGCATATGTTCCGCATGACTATTGGGACGCGCACTGCACGTGGGATGGCAGTGGGCGCTCTCATCCTCTCGCTCTCAGCGACGACCCTCGGCGGTAGCGCGAACGCCGCGCCTTCCGCTGAAGACACGACGTCATGCAGCACGGTCGCGCACGCACGCAACGACGCCGTCCAGACCCTTCACGCGGCGGTCAAGGACTTCCGCGACCAGCTGAAGGATCTCGCGAAGAACACGCGCGAGCTCGAGCGCGACGCGCGTCACTCGAAGTCGGCGACCGAGATGACGGGCGACGCCCGTAGCGAGGTGGCCGATGCCCGCGCGAAGCTCCAGGAGATCTGGACCACGGCGCACGAGAAGCTTCAGAGCCTCGTCGAGCTTGGTCAGGCTTGCAAGGACACCGACACCGAGGAGAAGGACGAGACGACCTCCTCGAACACGACTGCCAATACGACCGCAACGACGTCTTCGACCAAGATGACCGAGGACAAGGACGAGGACAAGAACGAGAACAACGATGAAGACAAGAACGAAGAGAAGGACGAGGACAGCTCGACGTCGTCGCAGACGACCACGACCACGACGACCGCTTCGACCACGACTGGCCCGAGCACAGCTGAACTCGTTGCGAAGTACAAGGAAGTCGTCGATCAGGCGATCAAGGACATGCAGGCGGTCCTCGACGATGTGACCGCAGCCGTCGCCAAGATGACGACCGCCGCGCAGAGCACCGACAACTCCATGGCCGCGATGGTCAAGGCCGAGCGCGCCAAGGAGAAGGACGCACGCAACAACGAGCACGGCAAGTCGGACCGTTCCGGCGGCCATGGCAACGGCAAGGGCTCACGCGGCTAGCAGCACGTAACTCACGCGCTTTTGATCAGCCCGCGGGCACGTCCCGCGGGCTGTTCTTTTGATCCGCGAGCCGACCGCGCGGCATGCCCTCTACGAGTGGCCGAAGCCGTTCGAGGTTCGCTGTCCGCCGCGCCTGGAACCGACGCCGCAGCCACGGCAGCCGCCAGCCGCCGAGGACCGCCCCCGCGAGCGAGAGCCGATGCCCGCCGCTATACGCGACGAGCGTGCCGTTCTCGTGCGGCTGCAGATCGATGACATCGGCGGGCTGCGAGTGATGGACGACGAGCGCCATCACGACGCGCCGGCCGGGGTCGAGCTCGGTGATGCGTGTTCGCGCGACGAGCTCGTGACCGCCGATCAGCACGGTCTGCCTGATCACGCTTCCGAGCCGAAGGAGACCTGGCGTCTCCAGAGCGGCCGCGACCAGCGACTCGATCCACCGCGGCTGCTGCGAGACGTCGAACATCACGGCCGCGACCGAGCTCGGTGGAACCTGGAAGACGGTCTGCGCGCGCACCTCGAACGTTCGATGCGACGCCGGGACCCACCACAGCGTCCAGAGGAACGCGATACCGATCAGGGCTAGCCCGACGACCGGAAGGCCGATGAGAAAGTTCGCGAGGATCAAGACGAGCCCAGCGAGCTGGAGCCGCTGCGAGAGGACGGCACGCGACTCGAAGAGGAGAAAGTCGCGTGACCGGACGGCCAGCAGATCGGCGACCGTGGCGGCGACGAGCAGCACGATCGTCGCGATGAGCAAGAGGAGCCAGATCAGCGTGATCAGCGGCATCGCACGACGCGCCGGAACGGCACGCGCGCGACTTTACACTCGCGCTGCGTGGATGAGTGCGTCGTATCGAGCGACCCGCGACACATCGATCGCGATCTGGTCTGGCGGTTCCTTCATAACGAGGCGTACTGGGCAGCAGGCGTCCCGCGCGAGGTGATGGAGCGCGCGTTCGATGGTTCGATCTGCTTCAGCGCGTTCGATCGCGACCCGGACCAGGACGGCAAGCAGATCGGCTTTGCCCGTGTGGTCACCGATCGCGCGACCTTCGCGTGGCTCTGTGATGTATTCGTGCTGAAGGAGCACCGCGGAAGCGGCGTCGCCAAGCGGCTCATGGACGCGGTCATGGCGCACCCCGACCTCAAGGGGCTACGCAACGTGCTGCTGGCGACGCGCGACGCGCACGCGCTCTATGCCGGGTACGGATTTACTCCGCTCGCGGAGCCGCAGCGCTGGATGTCGATCCGCCGCCCGTATCGCGGCTAAGCGCAGCGAGCGCCGAGCGGACGAACGACTCCAGCCGCTCCTGGGCGAGCTCGTCGGTCAGGTCGCGTCTGTCGACCTCGTGGTACCCCGACACCCAGTCGGAGAGCCAGCGGAACGCCGGCAGGATTCCCACGAGATCCCAGAAGGGCATGTCTCTGAGTTCCCCGCGCCGCGCCTCGTACCGGTTGCGCAGCCGCGCCGCGGCGTCTCCGCCGAACGTGAAGTGCACGTCGCCGCGCGCGTAGGCGACATCGAACGCGGGATCGTCGATGCGCGCGTCGTCCCAATCGACGATGCCGGTGAGGCGATCTCCCGTCCAAAGCGTGTTGCCGAACCAGAAGTCGTGATGAGTCAGGACTGTGCCGTTCGAGCGCACCCCGGGGGCCGCCACACGGAGCGCGTCGGCCACCTCTCGCCAGAGCGCCTCGTGCGTCTTGGGCGTAGATCTTTCGAGCCGCGCCTCGACGACTGCAGCCGGCTCCGCCGCGCGGAGGTAATCCACTGGAAGCGCGGTCGCGTTCACCGAGTGGATCGCGGCGAGAGCGCCGGCAAGCTCGTCGATCCAGCGTTCCACATTCGTTGGGCGTGCCAGCGGCGCGCCCGGCAAGCGCGTCATGACGAGGCAAGGCAGACCCACGAGCCCGCCTTCCGCGTCCAGGTGGACCGGGCGTGGAACGGGTAGGCGTGCGGATTCCGGGATCCCGCTGATCGCTTTCCAGTACCGTCGCGCGGCGTCGCCATCGCGCTCGTTCTCGAGCGTATGGATCCGGACCACCAGCTCGCGTCGCTCGCCCGCGACCTCGAGGTCCAGCGCATACGTAGCGGCGTCGAGCCCGCCTAAGATCGGCGCGCAATAGGCCGCACGTGCGCGCGGATCGATCGCGTTCGCGATGCGCGCAAGCTCGTCAGCGCGCAGGGGGCGCCGTCGATCTTCGGCCATGCGCCACAACATAGACTCGCAACGTGCGCGACACTGAGCCGACCGCTGCGGTCGTGACGCTCCATATCGAGGAGTCGGGTCGCGGCGATCCACTGCTCCTCATGCCCGGCTTCTCCGAGGGGATCGGGGATCTCGGAGTAGTTCGCAAGGAACTCGCCCAGCACTACCGTCTCATCGGAGTGGACCTGCCTGGCTCCGGCGAGTCGACGCCGATCCCGCGCGCGTACACGAAGGAGTTCTACGAGGAGGACGCCCAGACCATGGCCGCCCTTCTCGACGAGCGGGGGATCCGCTCGGCTCGGATCGCGGGCTTCAGCGACGGCGGGGAGGTCGCCCTCCTACTCGCGGCCCGCCGTCCCGATCTGGTCCGCGCGGTGGTGGCTTGGGGAGCGGTCGGAGTGATCCCCGGCACGCTCGGCCCATCGCTCGACGTACTGGAACGCCTCATCGACGACCCACCTGAACGGTTGGCGGGTTGGAGTGAGGATCTCGTCGCTCGCTACGGACGGGACAACGCCCGCGGGACCATGAAGAGCTGGACCACCGCGTTACGACAGCTTCTGCTCGCCGGCGGCGACATCAGTCTGGGTTCCGCGCGCGCGATCCAGTGCCCAGTCCTGCTCATCGCCGGCGACCGCGATTGGTTCTGCCCATTCGACGCGCTCAAGGCGCTCGCGGAGCGAATCCTGTCGACGGAGCTGATCGTCGTCAAAGGCGCGGGGCATGCGGTCCACCAGGAGCGCGCCGAGTGGTTCGTCCCGACGGTCACAAGGTGGCTCGCCACGCACTGAACCGTGCGTCAATAGACTCGGCGCGATGGACTTCGACCTCACCTCCGAGCAGCAGTCGATCCGCAAGCTCGCGAAGGACTTCGCTGACAAGGAGATCGCGCCGGGAGCACGCGAGCGCGATCGGAACGAGACCTTCCCCAAGGAGGTCCTTCACAAGATGGCGCCCCTTGGGCTTCTCGGCGGCCCCGTCCCCGAGAAGTACGGAGGCATCGGCATCGACTACGTCTCGCACGCGCTCGTGACCGAAGAGGTGGGACGCGCCGACTCGTCGGTCCGCACCACGCTCTCTGTGCAGATCTCGCTCGTCGAGATGACGATCCTCAAGTTCGGGACGGAGGAGCAGAAACAGCGCTGGCTGCCGCGTCTCTGCAAGGGCGAGGTCATCGGCTGCTTTGGCCTCACCGAGCCTGAGGTCGGAAGCGACGCGACGAAGCTGCGCACCAGCGCGAAGCGCGACGGCGACTCGTGGGTGCTGCGCGGACGCAAGATGTGGATCTCGAACGGCTCGGTGTCGGGCCTCGCGCTGGTGTTCGCGCAGGCGGATGCATCCAAAGAGGACAAGGGCATCACCGCGTTCGTCCTCGAGCGGGACCGGCAGCCGTACGGGAGCCAGGCGCTCCACGGCAAGCTCGGGCTCCGCTCTTCCGATTCGAGCGAGCTCATCCTCGAGGACGTCCGCGTTCCCGATGCGAACCGCCTCGGCGACGTCGGCCAGGGCTTCAAGATCGCGATGAGCGCGCTCGACTCGGGCCGGTATTCCGTGGCGGCCGGCGCGGTGGGGGTCGCTCAGGCGTGCATCGATGCATCGGTCACGTACGCGACGACACGCAAGACGTTCGGCAAGCCGATCGCAGGTCACCAGCTCGTGACCGAGCTGATCGCCGACATGGTCGTCGAGACGGAGGCCGCGCGACTTCTGGTGTGGCGCGCCGGCGACCTGAAGGACAAAGGAAGGCCGAACACCCGGGAGACGAGCATCGCCAAGCTCTACGCATCCGAGGCTGCGCAGCGGGCCGCGGACAGCGCGATACAGATCCATGGCGGCTACGGGTTCTCGGACGAGTTCCCGGTCGAACGCTACTGGCGCGATGCGCGCGTGAATCGCCTCTACGAAGGGACGACCCAGATCCAGAAGCTGATCATCGGCCGGTTCGCGACGGGCATCGACGCGATCGCCTGATGCAATGGGACGACACCGCGGAGGGCGTGCTCGCGACCCTGTGCCGTATGGTGCCCGAGACGATCCGGGAGCTCGCGCGGGCGTCGGCGCATGACGAGAGCGAAGTCGTCGCGAGTGAGCGCGGCGCGGCGAGCGTAAGCGTCGACGACGTCGTCCGCGGCTGGATCCGAACGACACCGCCGGAGCAGCGCGACGGGCTCGTCGCGGTCATCGAGAGCCTCGGGCTCGAGCCCGAGCGCTACGTCGACGAGCTCGAGTCGGGCGAAGGCTGGGAGGAAGAGCCCGAAGACTCGGGGATGTGATGTTCCGGCTCGAGGGAAAGGTCGCGGTCATCACCGGGGCGGCGCGCGGGATCGGCGCCGAGACCGCGCGAGTGTTCCGCGAGGCCGGGGCGATCGTCGTGACGTGGGACGTGGCGGACGGCGCCGACGCGCGCGTCGATGTCACGGACCCGGTCGCGGTCGCGAAGGCCGTCGCGGACGTCGCCAAGACCCACGGTCGCATCGACATACTCGTCAACAACGCGGGGATCCTTCGCGATGCGCAGCTCGTGAAGGTTAGGGACGGCGAGATCCAGGGTGGTATGAGCGCGGCGGAGTTCGACGCCGTCATCTCGGTGAACCTGCGCGGCGTGTTCGTCTGCACGCAGGCCGTCGCGCCGACGATGATCCGCCAGCGGGCCGGCCGGATCCTCAACGTCTCGTCGGTCGTCGGCCTTTACGGAAACTTCGGGCAGACGAACTACGTCGCGTCGAAGGCCGGGATCATCGGCATGACCAAGGTCTGGGCACGCGAGCTCGGTCCGCGTGGGATCACGGTGAACGCCGTCGCGCCCGGCTTCATCGGCACCGAGATGGTCCGCCAGATGCCCGAGAAGATCCTCGCCACGATGGTCGAGCGCACTCCCGTGCGTCGCCTCGGCGAGCCCAAGGACGTGGCGTACGCATACCTTTACCTCGCCTCCGACGAGGCCTCGTTCGTGAACGGGGCGGTCCTGTCAGTCGACGGCGGCGTCGTGGTCGGGACCTGACGCTGCGTTCTGATCGCGTCCTGACTCTGACCCTAGGACTCGGCGCCCTCTTCCAGCGTGATGAGCCAGATCTGTTCGGCTAGCCAGTCTTCCGACGGCCGAGGAACGTCAGCATCTTCTTCCGAACTGGTCTCGACGTCGTCGTCGACGTTCATACCGCCTTCTCCTCTAGCTCCTGCTCGAACTTCCCAAGACGCGAAGCGCCGAGCACATTTCCCATCACTTGGTGATACGGGACGCCGGTGAAGAGGTGATGGCTCTTCGTCGGGATGTCGTCGTCCTTCGCCCATTCCCTCTTCTGGAGCTCCACGTACGCGCGCTCCTGCTCCTCCTGCAGACCCTGGAGCAGCTTGCTGAACGCGTAGCCCATGGCGTGCTGTGCGGCCAGCGTGATGAAAAGGAACTTGTAACCGAGCTCGCCGAGCTCCGCGAACGAGATCGGGTCGGGATCGTTGAACCACTTGAACGAGCTCGACCAGTTGAACGCGAAGCGCGCGTCGGGAAAGCGGCGCCGCACCTGGTCGGCGAACCGCTCGGTCGGCGCGCGATCCGAATTCGGGAACTCGCACCAGACGAGGTCTGGCGCGCCGCTATCGAGATAGCGGAGGGCGCGCTCGATCGCGAGGTCGAGGCCGCGCGTCTTCTCTGGCGCATCGACTGCCGAGACCGCGTCGGTGCGGGCGATCACGACGAAGTCGTCGCGGCCAAGGTCTTCGGCGACGGCGCGCGCCATTCGCAGCTTCCCGACCATCTCGTCGGCGGAGATGAGCGCCTTGCCGGCGATGTGCCCGCAGCGCTTCGGGAGCACCTGGTCCTCGATGTGCGCGCCAGCGACGCCGGCGTTCACGTAGAGCTCCGCGATCCGCTGGACGTTGAAGAGGTTGCCGTAGCCGCCATCCATATCGACGACGACCGGCGGGATCTCGAGGTGCGTCGGCGCGACGCCCTTCTCGGGATCGCCCGTGGCCATGGTGAGCTGGAACTTGCGGAGACCCGAGACGGTCCGTCGGGCGCCGTCGGCGATCTCAGGACCCGAATAGAGGTCCATATCGGTCGTGCCGAGATGACCGATGGCGAAGGAGTAGCCAGAGAAATACACCGCTGGGAAACGGTGATACATGACGAGCTCCGCGCCGTGCGGGTCGTACACGCCGGGCGCGAACACGAACGGCTCGCCGTCCAGGAGCTCGCGCAGCCGCGTGGCCGGATCCGTCCAGCGCGACGCCGGCACGGTGAATCCGGGCGGTAGGAGCGGCGTTTCAGCGAGCTTAGTTGTCATGGTCGATCTGGCAGAGATCGGGGCACACGCACTCCGTCTGCTGCGACCGCACGGCCTCCTCGGTCTCGCGGACGCGCAGGATCGGGTGGTATTCCCCCTTCGCGCGGCTTTCGTCGAGGTTGTTCATGACGTCCGTGAACGGGCACTTTGCGTGCCGCGGCGCCTATAAGGCAAATCGTTTGTTTGGATACCGACGATCAAGGTTGTTTATGATGGCAAATATGCAATTACCTCAATTGGAGGCATTCGCCGAGACGGCGCGGCTCGGCAACGTAAGCCGGGCGGCCGAGATGCTGAACCTCACCCAGCCCGCGCTCACCGCTCGGCTCCAGGGCCTTGAGGGCGATCTCGGGGTCGACCTCTTCGTTCGCGGCGCGAGGGGGATGACCCTGACCGACGCCGGTCGAGCGCTGCTCCCGTACGCGCAGCGCGTGCTCGCCCAAGTCATCGAAGGACGGAAGGCGGTCCAGGACCTTCGCGGGGGCAAGGTCGGCGAGCTGCTGATCGGCGCGGCGCCCGCGGTCAGCACGTATTTCCTCCCGGGTGTCCTCAAGACCTATCAGGCGACGCATCGCGACGTGCGCCTCGGGGTGCGGACCGGCCACACCGAAGAGGTGCTCGAGATGGTCCTCCGACGCGAGGTCGACGTCGGCGTGGGCCGGCCGATCCGCCACCCGGACGTCACGCTGATCCCGCTCTTTGACGACGAGCTCGTGCTCGTCGCGAGCCGTGCGCACCCGTTCGCCCGGCGCGGAAAGGTACGCCTCCAGGAGCTCGGCGAAGACCGGCTGATCCTGTTCGATCGCGCCTCGAGCTATTACGACCTCACGAGCTCGCTCCTGCGACAGGCCGGCGTGGTCCCGGAGAGCGTGATCGAGCTCGATAACGTCGAGGCCGCAAAGAAGATGGTGATCGAAGGCCTCGGCGTCGCCCTCCTGCCGCGAATGGCGCTCCTCGCCGAGCTCCGGGCGCGCTTGCTTCGGCCGGTCCGCATCATCGGCGCGCCTCCGGTACGACGGCCGATCGTCGCGATCCGCCGCGCCGACGCCGGCCCGCCGATGGGTCCGGTGGCGGACTTCCTTGCGATGCTCGGCACGCGCGGGTAGCTAACGGGGTATGGGCGGCGCGCCGATCCTTTCAGCCGAGCGCAGCGTCAGCTAGGACGGCGTGCACGCCCAGCGTTTCGTTGGCGATCTGCGTAATCCGCAGATCCACCACAACGGAGCCGAGCGCCAGCGCATCGCTGCGGCTCAAACCATGCTCGCGGTGCATCAAATCGAGCATTCCCTCGATCGCGATCCGTGCCGCTTCCCGCAGGTCTTCGTGGAATCCGAACGTGATCCAGCTCGCGGCCGTGCGTGCGACGGGCCACTGGACCGGAAAGTCGGCGCGCACGTCAAGAGTCACCTGCGCTTCGACCGGGCACTCGATCGCGGTGCCAGAGATTTCGCCATCGCCTTGCGCGGCGTGACCATCACCGGCCGAGAAGAGCGCCTCGTCGACTGCGATTGGTAGGAACAAAACTGATCCGGCGACGAGCTCTTTGCAGTCGATGTTCCCACCGCAACGGCGCGGCGGAATCGTCGAATGCACGCCGGGTTCGGCCGGCGGCATCCCAAGGACCCCCAGGAACGGCGCGAGACGAACCGTGTGCCCAGACCCACGGCCGACACCATCGCTGAGCTGCCAACGGATGAGATGCGGGGGCTTCGTGTACGTCACACCCCAGGACGCCGGGTTGACCTCGTCAATCCGTACAACGAGTGTCTGGCCGACCCGCGCACCCCGGACCGCGATCGGACCCACGAGCGCATGCCCGACATCGAGATTCGGATCACGCGGTGCGAACTTGCTCTCCGGCTCGATGTACCACGAGGAGTTCGGCACGGCGAAGCGCACGCTGTCGCCGGGGCCGATGGTCAGAGCAGGCTGGAGATCGCGGGAGAAATAGCCGTGCAGCGTTCCCTGGCTGAGAGGCAACTGGTGGAGCATCACGAGAACCTAACCGATGAACCGCGAGGAAAGAGGACAGCTCGACGCCATACCCTCGTAGCTACCCCGCCGTGAGATTCGCTCGCTCGCGTCGCGCGAGCGCGGCGCCGATCGAATCCGGATCCGCGTCCATGGCCTGCGCGAACGTCGCGCGCGCGTCCTCGACCATGCCCGCGTCGCGGAGGGCGACGCCGCCGAGGTAGCCGAGGAACGCGCGGTCCGCCGGCCGCAGCGTGCCCGCGTGCCGCTCGGCATCGCGGAGCTTCGAGCGGACCAGGTCGCGATCCTCGCGCGCGGCGATGGCCAGAAGCGCCTTGTGCATCGCGATGCGCTCGCGAGATCGCCCGAGCTCCGAATCATCAGCGAGCTCGAGGACGAGTTGCGCGCCGCGCTCGCGATCGCCCCCGATCGCGACGAGCTCGCTCCACGCGAGCGCGAGACGCACGTCGATCTCTTCGGGCAGGAGCGCAGCGGAGCGTCGCGCGTCGCCGGCGCGGTTCAGCGCGGCATACGACGCCACGAGCCCCACCACGACGGCGCGGTCCTTGGGAAGCTTCTTCGCGACTTGCTCAAAGAGCGTCGCCGCCGAGAGCGGATCGCCCGAGGCGTAGAGGACCTCGGCGGCTACCTTCCGTACGAGCGTGACTGCGCCGAAGCGGTCGAGCAGCGGGCGGACGAGGGCTCGAGCACCAGCCAGATCGCCTCGGTCGAGCCCGCGGCGGGCGCGCCAGACGTCGCGCGGGACCCGCCAGATATCGGAAATGAACGCTCCCCGCACAGGCCGCTTGTCCACAGGAAGTGGTTCGTTACGGCCTCCAAGGGGTGGTTTATCCACCGTTTTTACGTGGTTATCCACAGACAGGCAGACGACGCTTGCCTGCTAGGTGTCCGCAAGCAGCCCCTGGGCAATGACGAGCCGCTGGATCTCGCTCGTGCCCTCGTAAATACGGTAGATACGCGCGTCGCGGTAGGCGCGCTCGATCCAGAGCTCGCGCATGTAGCCCATTCCGCCGTGGATCTGGACCGCCGCGTCCGCGATGCGACCGAGCGCCTCGGTTGCGAAAAGCTTCGCCATCGACGCCCGGTCGCTCACGCGCTCGCCACGATCGGCGCGGGACGCCGCGTCGTAGACCATGAGCCGCGCCGCGTGGATCTCGGTCGCGGCATCGGCGAGCATCCACTGGATCGCCTGGTTCGCGCCGATCGGTCTTCCGAATTGCGTCCGCGTTTTCGCGTGCGCGACAGACGCCTCGAGGAGGTGTTGCGCCGCGCCGACGGCGTGCGCGGCGAGGCCCATACGGCCGTAGTCCAGCGTCGCGAGCGCCACGGCGAACCCTTTGCCTTCGTCGCCGACACGCTGGGCCGCGGGCACCCTTAGATCGTGAAAGAAGAGCTGCGCTGTGGTCGACCCATGGAGACCCATCTTCGGATCGTTCGGTCCGACCTCGAGACCCTTGGCGTCGCGCTCGACGACGAACGCGCTGATCGCCTTCGAGCCCATTTTGGGGTCGAGCGTGGCGAAGATCACGAAGACCTCCGCGATCGGCGCGTTCGTAATGAACGTCTTCGCGCCGTCGATCACATAAGAGTCGCCGTCGCGGCGCGCCGTCGTCCTGAGACTCGCGGCATCGCTCCCGGCGCCCGGCTCGGAGAGACCGTACGCGCCGATCTTCCGCGCCGAGAGGAGGTCCGGCAGGTAGCGCGTGCGCACCGCGTCGGGGCCACCGATGTCGATGGCCGTCCCGCAGAGGCCCGCGGATCCGCCGATCACGTTCCAGAGTGACGCGTTCGTGCGCGCGAGCTGCTCCACCGCGACGCAGTAGCCGAGCTTGCCAAAGCCCTGCCCGCCAGCCTCCTCGCGGAAGCCGAGACCAAAGAGACCCATGCCGGCCATCGCGTCGATCACCGCGCGCGGAATCTCGTCCTTCTCCTCTATCTCGCGCTCGAGCGGCGTGAGCCGATCGTCCACGAACTGCCGCACCGATCGCTGGAGCATTTGGAGCTCCTCAGGCAGGTTCGTGTTCATCGCGCGGGCCGGCCGGCTCGCGCGCTCGCGGCCACGAGCCTCTCACGCATGCCTTCCGGGATCCTGGTCGGGCGGCCGGTCGAGCGGTCGAGCATCACCTGGATGGTCGACGCGTCGGCGCAATGGGTGCCGTCGGCGCGGTCGATCGCGTAGTCAAAGGCCCAGGACGAATGGCGGATCTCGCCGACGCGCACCTTGATGTCGTATTCGTCATCGAAGCGGAGCGGCGCGTGATAGCGGACGCGCGCCTCGCCGATCGTGAAGTCGATGCCGTGGGCGAGCAGATCGCGCTCATACACGATCCCGAGCTCGCGCAGGTACGCGACGCGGCCCACCTCGGCAAACAGGAGGTAATTCGCGTAGTACACGACACCCTGTAGATCCGTTTCGCCGAAGCGCACCCGCTGACGGTGCGCGAATGGGAAATCCACGGCTGCTTGGCAGGGTAACGATTTGGCATGCCACCTGCTGGCTCATTCGGCATGTCTACATCAGCGCCACGCGACCACGACACCACCGAGCGCGTAGAGCGGTACGAGCGCGAGCGCATCGTCGAGCGTCCTGCGGTCACGACTCCCGCGGCTTCCAACGTGAACGTCGGTCCGCCGACGGTCGCGACCACAAGCACGGTCTGGACGGTAACGCGCGTCGTCACCCTCCTGTTCACGGTGCTCGAGGTCTTACTGCTGATCCGCTTCATCCTCAAGCTCATGGGCGCGAATGCGAACCAGCCGCTGGTCTCGGGCCTCTACCAGGTCACTGAGCCGCTCGTGCGGCCGTTCCAGGGCATCTTCCCCGAGCCTGCCGGCCCGCCCGTCCTCGATCTCGCGGCGCTCCTCGCAGTCGTGTTCTTCTTCCTCATCGCGGCGCTGGTCGTCGCGCTCGTGCGCGCGATCACGGTCGCGCGAGCCGAGTGACCGCACGCGCGGGAAGCGCGGCGATGCTTCGCCACAGGCCGCGACGGAAGCCGAGGACGATCGCGATCAGGATCGCGCCGGTGACCGCATCTGAAGCCTCCGTCACGCTCGAGAGCTGATCGCGCAGGAAGAGGACGATCGCGGCGCCGAGGAGGCTGCCCCAGAGCGTGCCGGTGCCGCCGAGCACGACCATAAGGACGACCGTGCCGGAGGTCGTCCAGTGCAAAAGATCGAGCGACGCGAACCCGTGTCCGATCGCATAGAGCGATCCGGCGAGCCCGGCGACGCCGGCCGAGAGCACAAAGGCGAGGAGCTTGTAGCGGGGGGTCGGATAACCCAGGGCCTGCGCGCGCGCCTCGTTGTCGCGGATCGCGGCAAGGACGTGGCCGAACGGTGAACGGGTGATGCGAAACACCGCGAAGTAGCCGAGTAGCACGAGCGGCAGGGCGGCGTAGTAGAAGTCCCCCGGGCGGCTGACGCTGACACCCCAGAGCAAGCGCGGGACGCCCTGGACGCCGTTCTCTCCGCCGGTCACACCGCGCAGCTCGTTCACGAGGTAAAAGAGCATCTGCGCGAATGCGAGGGTCACCATCGCGAAATAGATCCCTCGCCGCCGGATGGAGAGATAGCCGACCGGGATCGCCAGCGCCATCGCCGCAACGACTCCGGCGAGCGCGGCGAGTGGAAACGCGAGCCGGAGGTCGCGCGCCAGTAGCGCGGCGACGTAAGCGGCGCCTCCCCAGAACGCGGCGTGACCGAAGGAGAGCAGGCCGACGTAGCCGACGAGCAAGTCGACGGACATCGCGAAGAGGGCCCAAAGCAGGATGTCGAGCGCGAGCACCGAGTAGATGACCCGGGGCAACGCGAGCGCGACGACGAGCGAAGCGACCACCAGGGCGAGGCGTAGCGGGCGCCCC
>VBIL01000160.1:0-48875 GCA_005879975.1 Chloroflexota bacterium | reverse complement strand
CCCGCGATCGACCCCATACCACCGATGACCACGACGGCGAACGTGAGGATCACCGGCTCGGAGCCCATCGTCGGCGACACGTTGCGCATTGGCGCAGCCAGCACGCCGGCCAGTCCGGCGAGCGCGATCCCGAATGCGAACGTCCCGGTGACCCAACGGTCCACGCTGATGCCGAGCGCCCGCGTCAGGTCGCGACGTTCGATGGAGGCACGTACCACCATGCCGAGCCGCGTCCGCTCGATCGCGTACCAGACCGCCACACACACCGCCAGCGAGAACGCGATGACGAAGAGCCGGTACGCGGGGTACGCAATGGCGCCGAGCGAGAGCGACCCGCCGAGCTCCGCCGGCGTCGCATACGGCTCACCCTGGAGGCCGAACCGGACGCGCATCCCGTCCTGGATGAGAAGGGCCAGGCCGAAGGTCAGCAGGAAGCCGTACAGCGGATCGAGACCGTAGAGCCGGCGCAGGAGGAGCCGCTCGACGACGATCCCGACGAGCGCGACGGCCAGTGGCGCGAGGATGAGCGCCGGCCAGAAGCCGACGCCCAACTCGAGCTGCAGGAGATACGCCGCGAACGCACCGAGCATGTAGAACGCCCCGTGCGCGAAGTTGACGACGCGGAGCATGCCGAAGATGACCGCGAGGCCGAGTGAGAGCAGCGCGTAGAACGCCCCGTTGACGAGGCCGTTGAAGACCTGAAGAGTCGCGTAGCCGAGGTCCATCGACTCGTTGATCGAGGTGGGGCGCAGCCCGCGCCACACCTCTCACTCTGCGCTACTTGGGCATCTGGCAGCCGGTCTCGGAGAGTGGACGCGAGACCTGCTCGGCCTTGAGGGTGCCCAAGACCTTCGAGTAGTCGAACTTCTCCTTCACGTCGGACGCCGGCTTCACCTGCGCGAGGAGGGCGTCGTGCTGCACCCAGTGGTCCTCGGGGCGGATGTATCCGTTCCGGATGAAGAAGTCGTTGAACTTGTAGCCCTCGAGCTGCTTGACGACGGCATCCGGGTCGTCCGTACCGGCTCTGCGGATCGCCTCCATGTACTGCCACGCCGCCGAGTAGTTCCCGGCGTGGGCGAAGGTCGGCCGGATGTTCGTGCGCTTCAGAAACTTGTCGGCGAACGTCCGCGCCTGGTCATCCATGTTCCAGACCCACGGCGTCGTGTAGACGACGCCCGCGTAGGCGTCGGAGCCGAGGGCGGTGATGTCGGTGTCGAAGAGCAGACCGATCGCGAGCTGAATGTTCTGGTCCTTGAGCTTGAACTGGTTGTACTGCTTCACGACGTTGACGAGATCGCCGCCAGCCTGCATCGCGCCAAGGACCTGGGGCTTCAGCGAGCCCGCCTTCACGAGGAGATTCGAGAAGTCACCGGTCTGGTTCGGGAAAGGAGACCCATCCGACGCGACGATCGTGCCGCCGGTCTTTGTGATCGCGTTGCGGAATGACTTCTCCATGTCCTGCCCGAAGGCGTAGTTCGGATAGATGATGTACCAGCTCTTTCCCACGTTCTGCGTGACCCACACACCGGTCCCCGCCGCGAGCATGTACGTGTCGTAGGCGTAGTGGAACGTGTACTTGTTGCACTGCGCTCCGGTGAGATCCGTGGTCGCGGCGGTGATGTTGATGTAGAGACGCTTCTCGTCGTTTGCGATCTTCGCGATGGCGAGGGCCGCGGATGAGGTCGGGACGTCGAAGATCACGTCCGCGTTGCTGCGCTCGTAGAACTCCTGCGCCTTGGAGCTGGCCACGTCCGGCTTGTTCTGATGATCCGCGGTGATGACCTCGACTTTTCCGCCGAAGACGTTGTCTCCGTATTTGGCCTTGAAGTCCTCGACCGCCATGTTGACGGCCTCGACCGCGTTCTTACCGGAGAGCTCGGCGTAGACCGCGGACTGGTCGTTGATCACCGCGAGGACGAGCTTCCCGTCGGTGAGCTTGATGGGTCCCGCCGACGCACCGGCGCCGCCGGGCCCGCCGCCGCAAGCAGCGGCGATCAACACGGCGGAAACGATCGCAGCGAAAGCGCGCATGGTCGTCCTCCTCTTGCCCCGGTTAGACGCCGAGATGACGAAGGAGCTCGTGCTCCCGCGCCGCGACCGCGGCGTTGTCGAGCGTCTCCACGATCTCCCCCTGAGCGAGGAGATAGTGACGGTCGGCGACGGCCCTCGCAAAGCGGAGGTTCTGCTCCACCAGGAGCGCGGTCAGACCTTCGCGTTTGGCATCCAGGAGCATCTCGCGAAGCTGTTGGACGAGGACCGGCGCGAGGCCCTCGGTCGGTTCGTCGAGGAGGAGGATGCGGGCCCCCATGCGTAGTGCTCGCGCGATCGAGAGGATCTGCTGCTCGCCACCGGAAAGCTTCGACCCCGAGGTGCGCCGGCGCTCGCCAAGGACCGGGAACGTCGCGTACACGCGATCGAGCGGCCACGCCGTGGGTCCGACCTGCGGTGGCAGTGTGAGGTTCTCGTGAACGGTGAGCGTCGCGTAGATGCCCCGATCGTCGGGGACGTAGCCGAGGCCCGCACGGGCGCGACGCTCCGGGGACCAGCCACTCATGTCCTCGCCGCCGAGCAGGATCCGGCCTTTCATCTCGCGATGGAGGCCGACCAGACAGCGGAGCGTGGTCGTCTTCCCCGCCCCGTTCCGGCCGACCAGCGTGATGAGCTCTCCGTCATCGACACGAAACGCGACTTCCCTCAGCGCCTGCGCTTGGCCGTACCACGCTGAGAGACCCGCGACCTCAAGCATCCACTTGCCCCAGATACGCCGCGATGACCGCCGGATCGTGACGGACCACCTCGTACGGCCCGTCAGCGATCACCCGGCCTTGCTGCATGACCACGACGCGCTGCGCCACCTCGGCGACCACGCCCATGTTGTGTTCGACGAGCAGTACCGTCCGACCGCCCGCGACGTGCCGGATCAGTGCGATGGTTCGGCTCACGTCCTCGAGGCCCATGCCTGAGGTCGGCTCGTCCAGAAGGAGGAGCCGCGGTTCGCGCGCGAGCGCGATCGCGAGCTCGAGCGCGCGCTTTTGCCCGTACGGGAGGCCGCTCGCCGGACGATCGGCGACGGCCTCGAGCCCGACCTCGCCGAGCAGTTCGCGGCCGCGCGGCACAAAGCGGCGTAGCGCGCCTTCGGACGACCAGAAGCGAAGGCCAAGATCTGTCGCGGACTGGAGTGCCAGGAGGACGTGCTCCAGCGCGGAGAGCTGCTCGAAGAGGCTCGTGATCTGGAAGGAGCGCGCGACGCCGAGGTTGGCGATCTGGTCCGCGCGAAGGTGGGTCGCGTCGCGCCCGAAGAGGAGGATCTCGCCGCTCGTGGGTTTGAGGAACCCAGTAAGGAGATTGAACAAGCTCGTCTTCCCCGCGCCGTTGGGGCCGACGAGGGCGTGGACGCGTCCGGCTTCGAGCCGAAGGTCGACGCCGTTCACGGCGCGGAACCCCACGAACTCTTTGGTGACGCCGCGCGTCTCGATGGCAAATCCGTCCGTGCGCGGGAGGATAGGGCTGCGTATCGTTCGTCGCCTCGTGAAGGGCGGGATCGATCTCTCTGGCAGGAGCGCGCTCGTCACGGGTGGCGCGAGCGGGATCGGTCGTGCGATCGCGATGGACTTCGCGGAGCATGGCGCGCGCGTCCTCGTCGCCGATCTCGACGAGCAGAGCGGCGCGGAGCTCGCCTCGTCGATCGGCGGCACCTTCCGGAAGGCGGATGTCTCGCGGCGTGAGGACTGCCGCGCGCTCGTCCACGCCGCGATGGATGAGCTCGGCGGCGTGGACATCCTTGTGAACAACGCGGGACTCCAGCATGTCGCGCCGATCGAGGAGTTCCCCGAGGAGAGGTGGGAGTACCTCATCCGCGTGATGCTGTTCGGCGCCTTCTACCTCACGAGGTACGCGATCCCGCGCATGTACGAGAAGGGCTGGGGCCGGGTGATCAACATCTCATCCGTCCACGGCCTCGTTGCCTCACCGTACAAGTCGGCGTACGTGGCGGCCAAGCACGGGCTCAACGGGCTCACCAAGACGATCGCGCTCGAGGCCGCAGAGAAAGGCGTGACCGTCAACGCGATCTGCCCGAGCTACGTGCGAACGCCCCTCGTCGACAGACAGATCGCCGACCAGGCACGCGTGCACGGCATCTCCGCGGACGCCGTGGTCCGCGACATCATGCTCGCGCCGGCGGCGCGCAAGCAGCTCTTGGAGCCGGGCGAGGTCGCCGCCTATGTCACGTTCCTCTGTTCGGACGCCGCGGCGGGGATCACCGGAGCGCTGCAGGTCATCGACGGAGGGTGGACCGCGCGATAGAGGGATCTTCGTCAGGCGTAACGGCCCGCGTGCTGGCGATGCGGGTCGTGCTGCTCGGCCTCATCGATCCCGGCGAGGAACTCATCCAGGATGCGGTTGAGCCGTTCGGGTTTGTCCATCTGCACCCAGTGGCTCGCGCCCGCGATGGTCTGGTGTGGGAGGTCCGGCCGAAGGCGGTGCAGATCGTTCGGGCCGTCCGCTTGCGCGGCCGTGATCGAGAGCGTCGGCCCCGGATACCCGTCGAGATCGGCGACGGGATCGTACGCGAAGGCCTCTTCCATGATCTTGAGCGCCGCCTCCTTCTGGATCCTCCTGAACTCGGCGCTGACCTGCTCGCGGACCTTCGCCTCTGCGCCATCGAGGAGCCTTTCCATGAAGCCGGCTGATGTCTTCTCGTAGTCCGCTCTCATCGCGGTCATGATCTGGCGCGCCTGAGCTTCGGGGACCTTGCCCGGTGCGCCCACGAGAACGAGGCCGGCCACGCGCTCGGGGTGGTTGCAGGCGAAGGCGATGGAGGCCGCAGCGCCGAGGCTGTGTCCGACGAGCACGAAGCGGGTGAGCGCGAGCGCGTCCGCGACAGCACCGATGTCCTCCGCGAGGGAGTCGACAGCGTAGTCGCGGTCCCCCGGCGCCTGCGATCCGCCGTGACCGCGCAGGTCAAAGGCGATGGCTCGCCGATTTGGCCGCAGGTGCCCCAGCTGCGCCGACCAATGCGACAGATTTCCACCGAAGGCGTGGACGAAGACGACAGGCACGCCGCCTCGGCCACCGTCGTCGAGGTGAAGACGCCCGGCAAGCCCCCGGATATCGCTATTCCTCTTCACCACCCGGGTCTCCCGCGATTTTCTCGCCGGTGTCCGTGACGTTACGCGACCGTGCGCGGATATTCACCAACCCGACATCGGCCTACGCGGGACGGATCGCCTGTGCGAAGGTGAAAAGCTCCTTCGGGTCATACGCGCGTTTGACGCGCTGAAGGCGTGGGTAGTTCGCGCCCCAGTACGCCTCGGGCCAGTCGACGAGATCAGGGTCGGCATAGTTTGCGTACGCCGCGGGTCCGGCGAGCTTCCGCACGCTTTCGTGGTACGCGCGAAAGAGCGACTGTGCGGTCGGTGAGTCCGCCGGCCACGACTGAACGAACTGCAGCACGCCGAGCGCGCCGCGGTGCGGGAAAGCGGTCGCCTCGGGCGCCAGGCGCGTCACGGCTCCGCCGAGCGCGTCATAGATGACCGACCAGGAGCTTCCCTGGATCGGCCCTTCGAGCCCTTTGGTGAGCACCGCGATCGCGTCGGTCGAGAGCGGCGCGGTCGCGACGACCGACTTCCCGGCGTACGTCTCGCGCTGCAGCACACCGTCGGGCGTTTCGCCCACGAGATGGCACTGCGACACGCTGCGGCCGAGGCATCCGGCGTCGACCATCATCGTATCCATGAACGACCGCGAGGCGACCGAGCGGCTCGCGCGGACCCCGGCGAGCGCGTCGAGGCGATCGAGCTGCGCGTTGAGCGAGGCGACGCTTCCCGAGTGCACGGCATAGAGGGTGAGCTGCGCGCCGGACCGATCCGCGTCGAGGTGCAGGTTCGACCAGAGCGCGTCCGGCGCCAGGCGCATCCATTCCTGCCACGCCGCGATGACCTCCTTCGCCGCCGACCACGGCCACGAGAGGAAGCCGAGCGCGAGCGCGCTCGCCGGGTGCGTGCGCAACGTGAGCGACGTCACCACGCCGAAGCTTCCGCCGCCTCCGCCGCGGAGCGCCCAGAAGAGGTCGGGCTCGCGCTGCCCGTCGCAGGTGAGGATGTTCGCGTCCGCCGTCACGATCTCGGCCGCGAGTAGATCGTCGCAGGTGAGCCCCCACACGCGCGACATCACGCCGATCCCGCCGCCGAGGGCGAGGCCGGCGATTCCCACCGTCGCGCAGCTCCCGCCGGTGATGCCCGCACCGGCCCTCGCGGTCTCCGCGTAGATGTCGATGAGCCGAGCGCCGGCGCCGACGACGACGCGGTCGGCGCGGACATCGATCGCGTTCAGCGGACCGGTGTCAATCACGAGACCTCTGCCGGTCGACCAGCCGCCATAGCTGTGGCCGCCGCTGCGCAGCGCGAGCGGGACGCCGGTGAACGCCGCGAAGGCCACACACTCTCGGACGTCGTCGACGCTCACGCAGCGCGCGATCGCATCGGGGCGGATCGCGTCGAAGCGCGTGTTGTAGAGGACACGCCTCGCGTCATACGTCGGGTCGGAAGGGCGAATGAGCTCGCCCTTGAGCGTGCGCGCGAGCGCGCTCCAATCCGGCACCCGGCCCGTCAGCGTCGCCGTCGGACTTGGGCTCGCGGTCTCGATCGGCGCCGCGGTCGGCGTCGGGCTTGCGGACGTCGGCGGAGTGGCGCACGCGGCGAATACGCTCGCGCCGGCCATCCCGGCCAGGCGCAGGAAGCGGCGACGATCCATCACCGGCGCAGGCGTCAGGAGATCGCGAGCGCCCGCACCTCGTCCACGGCGGCGGGATTCTCAAGCGATGAGAGATCGCCCAGATCGTCCTTCCCGAGGTACGCGCCGCGGATGACGCGGCGCAGGATCTTCGCGTTCCGCGTTTTCGGAAGCTGCGTCACGAAACGCACGCCGTCGGGCCGCAGCGGCTTCCCGAGGATCTCCGCGACCTTGTCCTGCACCGATCGCGCGAGGTCGGGCGCAGCCTGGTGCCCGGGCCGCAGCACGGCGAACACCACGATGACCTCTCCTTTGATCTCGTGCGGGACGCCGATGGCGGCGGCCTCGGAGACCGCGGGATGCGCGACCGCGGCGGATTCGACCTCGGCCGGCCCGACGCGTTTGCCCGCCACCTTCAGGGTGTCGTCGCTGCGGCCCTCGATGTACCAGAAGCCCTCATCATCGATCCGCGCCCAGTCGCCATGGACCCAGACGTTCTCGAAGCGACTCCAGTACGTCTGCAGATAGCGGCTTTCCGCGGTGTGCGGGTCGCGCCAGAAGCCGCGCGTCATTCCCGGCCAGGGCTTGCTGATGACGAGCTCGCCGACCGCGCCGCGCACCGGGCGGCCCTGCTCGTCGACGACGTCCGCCGCCATGCCCGGGCAGGGGCCGGCGAACGAGCCTGGCTGGATCGGCGTCCAGGTCGTGCACCCGACGATGCCACCGGAGATTTCGGTGCCGCCCGAGTAATTGATGACCGGGCAGCGCGATTCCCCGACATTCCGGAAATACCACCACCACGGGTCGGGGTTCCACGGCTCCCCGGTCGAACCGAGCACGAAGAGCGAAGACCGATCCTTCGCTCGCACAGGAGCCTCCCCGGAGCGCATGAGTCCACGGATCGCCGTGGGCGAGATGCCGAGGTGGGTCACGCGATGACGTTCGACCATCGACCACATCCGCGATGCGTCGGGGAAGTCCGGTGTGCCGTCGTAGAGGACGATGGTCGCCCCGAGCATCAACCCGCCGGCGATGAGCCACGGCCCCATCATCCAGCCGATGTCGGTGGACCAAAGGATCACGTCGCCTTGTTGAAGATCGAAGCAGTGCGCGAGGTCCTGCGCGGCTTTCAGCGGAAACCCACCGTGTACGTGTAGCGCGCCCTTCGGCTTCCCTGTCGTGCCGGACGTGTAGATGACCATGAACGGGTCTTCCGCGCTGGTGTCGGCGACATCGAGGATCGCGCCCTCGGGGGTGACCTCCGACCAGGCGACATCGCGCCCGCGCTTGGGATAGGCGCGGCCGACGCGGTCGACCACAACGACGGTCTCGACCGACGGCGCGCGGTCCGCCGCCTCGTCCGCCGTCTCCTTCATCGCCACGACCGACCCGCGGCGGAAGAAGCCGTCGGCGCAGACCAGCACCTTGGCCTCCGCGTCCTTTAGGCGTCCGGCGATGGCCTCCGCGCCGTATCCCGAGAACACCGGGATGAACACGGCGCCGACGGCGCCGATGGCGAGCACCGCGACCGCGCATTCGACCGTCAGCGGAAGGAAGACCGCGACACGGTCGCCCTTCTTGACGCCGAGCGAGCGCAGACCCGTGGCAAAGCGCGCGACATGGTCGGCGAGCTCCCCGTATGTGAGGACGCGGACGGTGCCCTCTTCAGCTTCGGCGATGACCGCGACGTGCGTCGGATCGTGCCGGAGCGCGGTCGCCACGTAGTTCATGCGGCCGCCGGTCCACCACGTCGTCCACGGAAGGCCGCGGCTTTGGTCGAGGACTCGCGTGTACGGCGTGCGCCAGACGATCCCGAGGTCGCGCTCGGTCGCGCGCCAGAAGCCCGCGAGGTCATCGGTGGACCAGCGCAGCATCGATGCGTAGTCAGGATGCCCGTTGCGCTCCGCAAAGCGGCGAAGGCGGCTTCGCTCGAGGTACCGCTCGGTGGGCTCCCACGCCGGGCGCATTAGCGCCACGGTACGACAGCCGCGGCGTGCGCACGCGGACTATCGATCTAGATCGCGAGAAGATCAGGCCGGCGGAACGCTCTGCACCGTGGTCGTCGCGGTGGCGCTGTTGTTCCCCGGGACCGGGTCGGCAGTGCTGCTCGTGACGGTGACCGTGTTGCTCAGGACGGTGCCGTCAGCCGTGGTCGCGTCCACTTTTACGATGAGCGTGAACGTGGCCGACATGCCGGCCGGCAGCGTCGCGATGCTGCATGTGACCGTGCCCGTGCCATTAACGGCCGGGGTGCTGCAGGTGAAGGTCGGGCCGGTGTTTTGGGCAAGCGAGACGAAGGTGGTGTTCGCCGGGATCGGGTCGCTGACCGAGACGCTCTGGGCGTCGCTGGGCCCGGCGTTGGTGATGGTGAGGGTGTAGGTGAGGTTGGCCCCGGCAGCGACTGGGTCAGGCGAGTCAGCCTTCGTGACCGAAAGATCGGCGGACGGAGCGGGGACGTTCTTGACCTTGGTCGTCTCGGTGGCGCTGTTGTTCCCCGGGACCGGGTCAGTCGTGGTGCTCGTCACCGTGACCGTGTTGCTGAGGACGGTGCCGTCAGCCGTGGTCGCGTCCACTTTCACGATGAGCGTGAACGTCACCGACATACCGGCAGGCAGCGTCGCGATGCTGCAGTTGACCGTTCCCGTGCCGCCGACTGCTGGAGTGCTGCAGGTGAAGGCTGGGCCGCCGTTTTGGGCAAGCGAGACGAAGGTGGTGTTCGCCGGGATCGGGTCGCTGACCAAGACGCTCTGGGCGTCGCTGGGGCCGGGGTTGTTCACAACGAGTGTGTATGTAAGGTTGTTTCCGGCGGTGACCGGGTCGACATCATCAGCCTTCGTGACCGAAAGATCGGCGGACGGAGCGGGGACGTTCTTGACCTTGGTCGTCTCGGTGGCGCTGTTGTTCCCCGGGACCGGGTCAGTCGTGGTGCTCGTCACGGTGACCGTGTTGCTGAGGACGGTGCCGTCGGGCGTGTTCGCGTCCACCTTCACCACGAGCGCGAAGCTGGCCGTCGCGCCGGCGGCCAGCGTCGCGATGTTGCAGGTGACCGAGCCCGTGCCGCCGACTGCTGGAGTGCTGCAGGTGAAGGGTGGCCCGCCGTTCTGGGCAAGCGAGACGAAGGTGGTGTTCGCCGGGATCGGATCGCTGATCGAGACGGTCTGAGCGTCGCTGGGACCGGGGTTGTTCACGATGAGCGTGTACGTGAGGTTGTTGCCGGCGGTGACCGGGTCGACATCATCAGCCTTGGTGGCGGAGAGGTCGGCGGCGGTCTTGACCTCTGTCTTCTCCGTGTCGCTGTTGTTCCCCGGGCAGGGGTCGCTCGTGGAGCTCGCGACGGTGACCGTGTTCTTGATCGTGGTGCCGCTGGCGGTGTTCGCGTTCACGTTCACCACGAGCGTGAACGTGGCCGTGGCACCGGCGGCGAGCGAGCCGGCGCTGCAGCCTACCGTCCCAGTGCCGCCGACGGATGGCGTGCTGCAGTTGAAGACAGGGCCGTTGGTTTGGGCGAGCGAGACGAAGGTGCTGTTCGCCGGGATCTCGTCGCTCACCGCGACGTTCTGCGCGTCGCTAGGGCCCGCGTTGTTGACGATCAGCGTGTACGTGAGGTCGTTGCCAGCGATGACCGGGTCCGGGTCGTCTGCCTTGGTGACAGAGAGGTCGGCTTCGGTCTTGACCTCTGTCTTTTCGGTGTCGGAGTTGTTGTCCGGATTCGGATCGCTTGTGGAGCTCCCGACCGTGACGGTGTTGCAGATCAATGTTCCGTCAGGCGTGTTCGCGTTCACGTTCACCACGAGCGTGAACGTGGACATGGCGCCGGCGGCTAGAGAGCCGGCGCTGCAGCCTACGGTGCCGGTGCCGCCGACGGGTGGTGTGCTGCAGTTGAAGACAGGGCCGCTGTTCTGCGCCAGCGAGATGAAGGTGGTGTTCGCCGGGATATCGTCGCTGACCCAAACGCCCTGGGCGCCGTTGGGTCCCGCGTTGGCGATGGTGAGGATGTACGCGAGGTTGGCCCCGGGGCTCACTGGGTCGGGGTCATCCGCCTTGGTGACGGAGAGGTCGGCTTCGGTCTTGACCTGAGTCTTCACTGTAGCGGAGTTGTTCCCTGGATTCGGATCGTTTGTGGAGGTCCCGACCGTGACGGTGTTGCGGATGAAGGTTCCGTCCGTGGTGTTGGCGTTTACGTTCACCACGAGCCTGAACGTGGCCGTTGCGCCGAAGGCAAATGTCGAATTGCTGCAGCTGACCGTCCCGGTGCCGCCGACGGGTGGCGCGCTGCAGCTGAACGCGGGCCCGCTGTTCTGCGCGAGCGAGACGAAGGTGGTGTTCCCGGGGATCTGGTCGCTGACCCAGACGCTTTGGGCGCCGTTGGGTCCCGCGTTGGCGATGGTCAGGGTATAGGTGAGGTTATCGCCGGCGATGACCGGGTCCGGGTCGTCTGCCTTGGTGACGGAGAGATCGGCCTCGGTCTTGACCTGAGTCTTCCCGGTGTCGGAGTTGTTCCATGGATTCGGATCGTTCGTTGAGCTCCCGACCGTGACGGTGTCGCGGATCAAGGTTCCGTCCATGGTATTCACGTTCACGTTCACAACGAGCCTGAACGTGGCCGTGGCCCCGGCGGCGAGCGAGCCGGCGCTGCAGCTTGCCGTCCCGGTGCCGCCGACGGGTGGCGCGCTGCAGTTGAACACGGTGCCGTTGGTTTGGGCGAGCGAGACGAAGACGGTGTTCGCCGGGATCTGGTCGCTCACCCAGGCGCCTTGGGCGCCGTTGGGTCCGGCGTTGGCGATAGTGAGGGTGTACGTGAGGTTGGCTCCGGCGATGACCGGGTCGGGGTCATCCGCCTGGGTGATGAAGAGGTCGGCCTCGGTCTTGACATGGGTATTCCCGGTGTCGGAGTTGTTGTTCGGATTCGGATCGTTCGTTGAGCTCGCGACGGTGACGGTGTCGTAGATCAAGGTCCCGGCCGTGGTGTTCGCATTCACGTTCACCACGAGCCTGAACGTGGCCGTTGCACCGGACGCAAATGTCGAACTGCTGCAGCTGACGGTGCCGGTGCCGCTGACGGCTGGCGTGCTGCAGCTGAACGTGGGGCCGTTGGTTTGCGCGAGCGAGACGAAGGTGGTTTTCGCCGGGATCTGGTCGCTGACCCAGACATCCTGCGCACCGTTGGGTCCGGAGTTGACGATGGTCAGGGTGTAGGTGAGGTCCTTGCTGGCGATGACTGGGTCCGGGTCGTCTGCGGTGGTAGCGAAGAGGTCGGCCAACGGAGTCTTGACCATGGTCGTCAGGGTCGCGCTGTTGTTCGCCGGGTTCGCGTCGATCGTTGCGCTGGTTACCGCGGCGGTGTTGGTGATGGTCGTGCCCTCGGATGTGCCCGGGTTCACCTTCACCACGAGCGTGAGGACCTGCGGCGCGGCTAAGGCTTGGAGCGTGGAGAAGCTGCAGGTAACGGTGCCCGTTCCGCCGGAAGCCGGACTGACGCAGGTCCAGCCGGCAGGAGCGGTCATAGAGACGATCGTGGTGGAACCGGGGACCACATCGGTGACGACGACATTGCTGGCGCTGTCCGGGCCGCCTGGACCAGCCCCGCGTTCGCCTCAAGGGGAATGCCGACCAGGGCGAGCGCGCTCGCCGCCGCGAGGATAGCGAGACGACTTTTCCAACCGAACCCACCGCGTCGCATGCTCTCAAACTCCCCCTAGGTTGAAAGCAGCGCCAGCACGTTTTGTGCCCCTTGCTTCCTCGGCATTGAGGCTGACACACGTGGTTAATGTGACCACGCATGTTGGCTCATCTCTAGCGCACGGGATCCAACACCCAATCCAAATGCAACCAGACGATGCGCGAGTAGCGCCACACGAACGGCGCGGCGATGAAGAAGAGGCCGTCCGCAACAAGGAGCACCACGAGAAAATCCCATTGAGACACAAGCCACACCGCAACGAATATCAGCGCGAGGACGGGTATCCCGATCGCGTAGCTCGCGACCATCGCCCCCGTCCAGTACCCGATCTCCCGCTCGAAAAGGAGCCCGCACACCGGGCAGGTCTCGTTCATCGCGAACAGCCCACGCCAGACTCTGCCCTCGAGGCAGCGCGGGCAGCGGCCGGTGAGGATCGCGGCGAGCCGTCTCACGTCAGAAGTACTGGAGGATGGCCGCCGCCATCACGATCGCGACGAGCGTGCCCACGATCAGCACGAGCGGCACGAGGTAGAAGACGAGCGCGCCCATCACGAAGATCGCACGCGCGCGATCGCCCGGTACCTCGTAGTGCAGCTCGATGCCTCGGTAGATGACCATGCCGAACCAGATGAGCATCACGAGGCTAAGTGCGGTCGCGAGCTGGGCGCCTGCGCCTTGGGCGCCGAAGATGATGCCCGCGAGCGACGTCGGCGCCTGATACACGAGCTCCGCGTAGGCGAAGAGCACGAGAAGCGGGATGAACTGATGACCGCGCGCGCCCCGCAGCCGCGCCGCCGCATGCATCGCGCTAGAGCCCAGAAGCCAGAGGAAGATCGGGGTGAGGGCCGACGCGACCACAAGCGCATCGAACGATCGCTGCAGCAGGTACACCAGGACCGCGGTGCGCTCGACGCCGATGGCGCCGAGCAACGTGTCGACGGCGGGGCTGCGCGTCGAACCAAAGACGATGTCCTCGACGCGGATGCTCGTCGCCATGCGGTAGGCGCCCGCGGTGGAGAAGATCATGGCCAGCGCGATGCACGCGAGCGCCTGCGGCAGCGCTCCTGTCCGTAGGGCCCACGCGGCGAACTGTCTCGGCCAGTGGAGCTCGGCGACGGGCACCCTCAACTGAATGCGGCTGCGAGCGCCTCGCGCACGGCCTGATCGGTCGCACTGTCGACCGCGGTCCTATTACTGCCGCTCAAGAGCGGCGGATGCTGGTCGTGGAGCTCCGGCGGGATCGGAGCGCCGAGCATGAGGAGGTACTCCATCGACCACGTGCGGCGCACCGCGTCGAGGTCGTATCCGCCGCCGCCCATCGCAACCCAGGGATACGGCGTCGACCCGAACCAGCGCACGACGTGCTGGCGAGCGTGTGTCGAGAGCTGAAGATGCGTGAGCGGGTCGGCGAAGTGAGTGTCGATGCCCTGCTGGGTCACGAGCACATCCGGCCGATAGCGCTCCACGAGCGGCGGGACGGCGGCGTCGAACGCGCGCACGTAGGCCGAATCGTCGGTATACGGGGGCAGGGCCACGTTGATGCTGTAGCCGGCTCCCTTGCCGGCGCCGCGTTCGTCCGCGAACCCCGTGCCAGGGAAGAGCGTGCGGCCGGTCTCGTGCAGCGAGATCGTGAGCACCTGGTCGGTCTCGTAGAACGCCGCCTGGACCCCGTCGCCGTGATGAGCGTCGATGTCGATGTAGGCGACTCTCATCCCGCGATCCGCGAGGATGCCGCACACGATCGCCGGATCGTTGTAGATGCAGAAACCCGACGCACGGCGGCGCATCGCGTGATGCAGCCCGCCGGAACCGTTGAAGGCGACGCGGACCCGGCCCGAGATGACTTCCTCCATGGCTACGAGCGACGCGCCGGTCGTGAGGAGCGACGCCTCGTGCATTCCCTGGAACGGCGGCGTGTCGCCCCACTTGGCGAGACCCCACTCCGAGTAGTCGAGGCCCGGCCGGGCGGAGGCCTGGACGATGGCGTCGACGTACGCAGGATCGTGGACGCGCTCGATTTCGGCGCGCGTCGCGTCGCGGGGCGCAAGAAGACGGGCGCCGGGCTGCGCGAAGGCGCCCAGGCGTTCGAGGGTGTCGTGCACACCGCGCAGCCGCCACGGCTTGAGCGGATGGTCTTCGCGGTACACGTGCGACGCGAGTCGCGGGTCCCATACGAATCCCGCGGCGCCGCTCACGACTTTCGTATGCGGTCGAGCGTCACGAAGTTGAAGGGATAAGGGTGACGCTCGTCAGCCGGGTGCGGAACGTTCTCGACGACGCGCCAGTCGGTGCCGTTGAAGTCGAAGTAGGTATCACCGCCGACATCCGCATCGACCTGCGTGAGGTAGATACGATCGGCCATCGGTAGGAAGTGCCGGAAAACCTGGGCGCCGCCGAAGACGATCACCTCAGGCACGTCACCCGCGAGCGCGAGTGCCTCCTCAGGCGTCGGCGCCACGAGCACGCCGCCCGGATGGAACGCCGGGTCGCGCGTGAGCACGATATTCGTGCGTCCGGACAAGGGTCGGCCGATCGATTCGTATGTACGGCGACCCATGATGAGGGGCTTCCCCATCGTGACCTGACGCACACGTCTCATGTCGTCGGGAAGCCGCCAAGGGAGACCGCCGTTCTTGCCGATCACCTTGTTGCGGTCGAACGCAACGACGAACGAGATTCGGGTCAAACCGCCATCTTCGCCTTGATCGGCGGATGGTGCTGGTAGTTCTGAAGGCGCGCGAAGCCGTCGAGGAGGGGGCCGGGCGCCTCGCCGCGTTTCGCGCGCGCGACGATCTCGCGGTATCGCGCGACGGCGTCGTCGACTCCGCGGAGCTCGGGATCGAGCCAGAGTGCCGGCGCGGGGAATGGCTCGCGCTCCAGCTGCTCGCGCGCGGCGTCGACGTGATCTGCGTACACGTGCGCGTCGGCGAGGACGTGGATGAATTCGCGCGGCTCGAGCTCCACCTCACGTGCCACCAGATGCAGGAGGAGCGCGTACTCGGCAACGTTGAACGGCACGCCGAGCACGAGATCGCACGAGCGCTGGTACATCATCAGCGAGAGCCGCGGACCGGCGACGAAGAACTGGAACAGCGCGTGGCATGCTGGGAGCGATGTCGCATCGATCTCGCCGGGGTTCCACGCGCTCACGACCATGCGGCGGCTCGCCGGTTGTTCGCGGATCACGCGGATCACCTCGCGCAGCTGGTCGATGTGCCTCCCGTCGGGCGCGATCCAATCGCGCCACTGCTGCCCGTAGTTGCGCCCCGCGTCCCCGGGGAACCGCGCGCGCTGGCGCCAGTAGTCCGCGAACGCGTTGCCGTCCCAGATGTGCACACCGAGAGCGTGCAGCTCGTTCACATCCGAGCTGCCGGCGAGGAACCACAGCAGCTCCGCGACGACCGACCGGAATGCGAGACGTTTCGTGGTGACCGCGGGGAAGCCGTCCGCGAGATCGAAGCGCATCGTCTCGCCGAAGATCGCGCGCGTGCCGACACCGGTGCGGTCCGCGCGATCGTCGCCTTCGGCGAGCGCTTTCCTCAGGATCGCCAGGTATTGACGCACCGTTCGGTCAGGCCTCGACGCGGCGATACACGCGGCCCCCTGCGCGGATCCAGCGGACCGCGCCGCTGTCGTCGCGGATTACCTCGCCTTTGATGTCTTTGAGCGGGCCCTCCAGGCACACGAAGCGGTCCTCGTCGGTGAACGCGATCGGCGAAGGCGGTGGATCGCTCGGCCGCGGCTTGACGCCGAGGATGTTGTGGCTGGTCGAGCGATACAGGAGGACGCCGTCGCCACCCGCCCGAAGCTCGACGTCCGCGAGCGCGGCCGTGTAGCGCGCGACCAGCTCGTCGCGGCGCGTCTTGGTCATGCGGACATGCTCGGGCTCCGGCTCCTCGACGCCAAGAAACGTCTTCAGCGCCCACTTGGTTATCGACTCGTGCAGCAGCGCTCCCCGCCCGGAATTGGTCTGCACCGCGATGGCGAAGCCACGCTCAGGCGCGAGCATGAGGACGCCCTGCTGGCCGATCGCCGCACCGCCGTGGTACTGGATCGTGACGCCGCCGACCTCCCGGAGGAACCACGCCACACCGACGGCGCGGTCGTTGTCGGCCGGCGTGAGCCGTGTGCGCATGAGCTCGAGCGACCCGACCGAGAGCAGGCGGCCGCCGTCGGGCGTGCGCCCGTCCCCGAGATGGAACCTGGCGTAGGCCAGGAGCTCGCGTACGTTCGAGACCACTCCGCCGACGGGGGTCGTCGCGCGCGGGAACGCCCACGGCCGGGCGACCCGTGGCTGCTCGTCCACGATCACGTGTCCGATCGCCACGCGGTGCGTGATCGCCTCGTCTGCGTTGAAGCAGCTCTTGGCCATGCCAAGCGGGATGAACAGGAGCTCGCGGACCGCGGCCTCGAAGGTCTTGCCGGTCGCGACCTCGATGAGCCGGCCGAGGACGGCGAAGCTCGAGTTCGAGTAGTGCCAGACCTCGCCAATCGGCGTGAGCTGCTCGAGCTCGGCCATCGCCGCGACGTACCGGGCGAGCGCGTCGTCGCCCTTGCCGAAGTCCGCGAAGCAGTCGCCGAGCCAGCCGCCGGTGTGGGTGACGAGATGGCGGAGGGTCACGCGAGTCGCCGCGTCCTCGTCGCGCAGGCGGAACTCCGGCAGGTACCGGCGGACCGACGCGTCCAGATCGAGCGCGCCACGTTCGACCAGGCGCATCACGACCGTCGCCGTCATCGTCTTCGTGATCGACGCGATCTGAAAGAGCGTGTCGCCGTCCACTGGAAGTGGATGCTCGATGCTGGTGACGCCGTACGCCGCGATGTCCTCGTCGCCCTCATGAAGGATGCCGATCGCGACACCGGGGACGTGGTAGCGGGCCATCCCATCCCGCACAAGCTTCTCGAGCTCCGGCCGCACGCGCGAATTGTCGCGCGCGCTTAGGGCGGCGTCACCCCGCTAACGAAGAAGCACCCGTTACGGAAGGAGACCTGCTTCACCAGGAACGGGATGGTGCTCGAAAAGGCGCCGGTGCTTGTGTCTGCGAGGCCGCGGACCGCGTCGAGGAGCCCGGCCGGCAGCGGATCGGCCTCCAGGCGCGAGACGCGGAGGGTGATCTTGTCGCCGACCGGACCACCGATCACATCGGCGCTCGCGTTTAACGTGATGAACTGGGTCGCGGCTTTCGCGGTCCCGTGGATGCCGCCGCCGTCGATCGTGATCTTCGCGTCGTTCAGCGTCACGCCCTGCGTCGTCGGCGCGTTCGCCGCGATGGACTGGTTGAGCTCTGCCTCCGTGTAGATCACCGAGACCGGGATCCCGCGGTTGTCGCGGGCGAACGCCCGCACCGCCTCGAGGCGGGCGTCGAGCGTCCCGTTCGCGAAGATGCGGCCTGGGGCGGTCGCCGCGCACACGCTGGCCACAGGGGTCATGTCCTCGAACGGCGACAGCGCAGGGGACGGTCCGCCGGTCAGGGTGATGCCGCTCCGGACCAGATCATTCGCGTTGAGGCTGCGCGAGGTCGCACGTTGCGCGCTTCGGGCCGTCCCAACGAATGCCTCGACCGTGATCGTGGCGCCGAGCGGGGCACCCGAGGTGAGGAACAACCCCCAGCGACCGGGTGCCGGATCGCGGACGGTGATCTTGCTCGAGGTCGCGACGCACCCGAAGATCTCGGCCTTGCCGCCGGCGGGACCGCACGTCGCGCCGGTCGGCGCTACCGCCAAGAAGCCGAGGCCGAGCGAGCCGGTGATCTCGAGGCGCGGCGACGGCGGGATCGGCGTGGGGTTCGCGGGTGCGGACGCGCCCTCGGCGATGGTCACCTGCGTGCCTGCGGGGACGGCGACGGTGCCGCCCGCGGTTGCGGTCACCTGCAGGCTGCCGTCGTCGACCTGGTAGGTGGTTTGCGTGCCGCCCGTGGGGAGTTGTTGCACCAGGGTGAGGAACGCCGTTCCGCGTACGATCGCGGTCGTACTCGGTGTCCTGAGCTCGAACTTGGAGTCTGGCGTCTTGAGCTTCTGAACGGACGACCACGACCGCCCGAGGGTCTGCTCGATCATCACCTGGATCCCGTCGCTCGGCAGGCGGTTGAGCGCGATCACCTTCACCTGGGCGCCGGGGTCGACCGACAGAGACGAGGCGTCGAAGAACGTCAGGACCCCGCGTCCGTCGCTGTTGGCGCGGACGAGGTCGCCGGTTGCATAGACCTCGCCGTCAAGGGCGGGCGCGAATCCGGCTCCCGCGCGCGAGCCTTCGATCGCCGTGTTGAGGATCGCGAGCGTGGCGGCGTTCGTCGCGGACGTGCTCGCTCCGCCACGGGGGAAGTAGAGGAATGCCCCTACACCGCCGACGATGAGCAAAAGAATGACGAGGACCTTCATCACGCGACCCTTGGACCGTCACAAAGGCTAGGAGACACGCTCTCGCGCAGGGTCGCAGGCAGGTCTCAGCCCCCCCGCTCCCATTCGTCGCGCAGCACCTCACCGAGCCAACGGTCGTTCCATTTGCCCTCACGAAAGTTCTGTTCGCGCCGGATGCCCACGGTGCGATAGCCGCTTCGTTCGAGGGCTTTGCGGCTGGCGACGTTCTCGGTGTCGACCTCCGTCATGAGCTTGTGGAGATTGAGCTCGCGGAACGCATATCGCGTGCGGAGCCGCATCGCCTCGGTCGCGTAGCCCTTTCCCCAGCAATCCTTCTCGCCGATCATGATCCCGGTCATCCCGTTCGCATCGAGCCAGTCGATGCGGTGGATCCCTGTGGCCCCGATCGGCTTGCCCTCGGCCTCGATCACCCACCACACGTCGTCCTTGGACTCACCGATCTTCTTGAGAAATTCCTGTTCCTGCTGGAGCGAGACCGCCGCGCGGCGGCTGAGGTGACGCGTGACCTCCATGTCCGCGAACCACCGGACGAAGTGCTCGGCATCGCCCTCGCGCGCCGGGCGCAGCGTGACGTTGTCGCCCTTCAGCACGGGGCCGAACATTGAAGTCGCCACGATACCCGGAGAACAAACATGATTAGGCAGAGGACGGTCGCGAGTCCCCGGTGCGCTCGAAACCATCGAGGACCGCCGCGACGGTCTCGTCGATCGTCATCCGCGAGCTATCGAGAACGAGCCATCCCGCGCCCCCTGAGAGCAGGCTCGGGTGGAGGTTCTTGATGGCCGGCACGAGGATCCCAGGGTCGAACGGTTTGTCTTTGCGGCGCGAATTTCGCTCGAGCGCGATCTCCAGGGCCGGAGCGAGCAGCACCTTTCTAAGTGCGCGGTCACCGAGAGCGCGCTCGTAGACCTCGAGACCCCAGCGAGGCACGACATCGTCGATGACCACGACGAAGCCCTCGTCCGCGTACCGCGCCGCCATGGTCGCGGCCACGGCCCACGAGAGTCGAAACTGCAGCTTCGTTTCGGCCGTCATTGGTATGAGGGGATTCCCGCGACCGCTCACGACGAAGTCCCGCAGGTCGTCGACCGGGATGTGCAGCGCGCGCGCGAAACGCGCACAGAGCGCCCGCGCGACGCTCGTCTTTCCCGCTCCGGGCACGCCGCTGATAAGCCAGACGGGTCCCGGGTTCATGCCACGGGACGCTGCGTGAGCGCCGCGGAGAGCAGAACCTCATCACCGCGTCGATCGCCGACGTCGAGCTTCGCGCGGATCCGCGTGAGATGGACCCGCAGAGTGTTCGGCGACACTCCGAGGCGCTCCGCCAGCGAAGCACGGTCGAGCCGCTTCCCCTCGCGCGAGAGCAGCTCCATCTCGCGCAGGATCCCGAGCTCCCGCCATGTGAGACCCACGGTCCGCAGGTAAAAGGTGGCCTCGTCGAGCGCGGAAGAGCCGACCGTCGCCGCGCTGTCCGTCTTCGCGCGCCGCAGCACCGCCTCGGCGCGCGCGCGGATCTTCCGGGCGAGCTCGCGCGCCGCCGGATCCCGCTCGGCCGCGCGACCCAGCCACGAGGCGACCTCGGGCAGGTAGTACGCGAACCCCTCGCCACCGCGCGCACCGATGTCGCGCACCAGACCCGCCGCGCGGGACGCACCGCCGCCACGCACGAGGGTCTCCCGCCAGTAGGCCGCGTGAACCGCGGCGCCGAGGGCCCAGTGCGCCATGCCGCGCGCCTCGTACTCATTGGCCGCCTCGTCGAGCATGCGGACCCCGCCACGCGGGTCGCCCTTCTGCGCGCGGACGATCGCGCGCACGTTGTTGCGGAACTGCTCGTCCTCCGGATAGCCGGTCGGGGCGCGCGTGAGGATCCGGTCGGCAACATCCGTCTCACCCCGCAGGAGTGCGAGGTGAGCGTGGTCTTCCGCCGCGCCGGTGGCACTCTGCCGCGCGAGCCGGTCGCCGTCTGCGATCTCGCCCCGCTCCATCCGGGCTCGGGCGAGGCAGAGGCACGTGTAGCGCCAGACCGATGAACCGACGGCGCGCAGGCCGGCCTCGGCCTTGGTGAATTGATCCACCGCGCGATCGATTCGTCCCGCGGCCCAGTCCACGAACCCGCCCGTGTACGTCGCCCACGCGGCCTCCCACGGATCATTCACCCGTGACGCATTGCGGACCGTGGCCTCGGCGGCGGTAGCCGCGTCCAGGTAGTCCCCGGAGTGCGAGAGGAGATGCGCAAGTTGCCGCTGTACGCGTGTCGCGACGAGATCCCTTGATCGGCCCTTGGGAGCCCCTTGCAGGGCATCCTCGCACCGCCGCGCGCGCACGAGAGCCGCGCTGATCTCGTTCTGCGCCGTGAGAACGATCGAGGCGCCGAGGTGCATCTCCGCCAGGATGAAAGGATCCGAGCCCGCGTTCTTCACGGCGATCTGTTCGAGGCGCGGCGAGTCGGGCCGGCGGACGAGGTAATAGGAAAGGTGAAGCAGATCCACCGCAACGCGCGCCTCGAGGAGCGGATCGCGGATCTGCGGCAGGACCTCGTTGAGCTCCGCCCAGGCGAGATCGAACGACTCGAAGTACTTGAGACACCGCGCGCGCAGGACACGCCGCTCCAGGGTCTGCCGCCCGCTGGAGAGGTCAGGGAGAAGGCGCTCCGCGTCAGCCCGCGAGAGCGGCGCCAGCGCCTGCTCTCGCAGGGAAGCCACGGATGTATTACGCCATGACTAGGACTTGCGTTCCGGACGGTCGGCTAGACGGTCGGCGGGAATGCCGCCGAAAGCTCGCTCGTGTGCCCGTGCGAATGGGCCGCCTGGTACGCGCCAAAATGGCCGGCGTCAACTTCACCCCAGGCGCTGTGGACGGCCGGTCTGGCCGCCACTCCGGGACGCTGGAGCAGGTGGATGATGCGCGAATGCGCAGCTGAGAGCCGGCGCGAAAGCTCCAGGGGATCGCGCACGTCGTTCCCGCGCTCGGACGCCACCTCGTCCTGGTCGTAGGACGCGACCTGCGGTTTCTCCTCGTCGACGCAGCGCTGCACGCGGTCGGCGAAGATCTCCGCCGCGTCAGCGAGGTGCCCGATGATCTCGACCGCCGTCCATTGATCGAACTTCGTCGCGCGCAAGCGATCGGGCGGGACGGTCCGCACGATGCGGGCGATCGTGGCCGCATCGTCCGCTAGCAACAAAGCCTTGTCCTCGTCGTATCTGAGTCGCTCGATCATCACTTCTTCTCCGCGACAATGATCGCAAACCTCGAGTACCTCGTCTCGTCGGCGATGCGAAGGCCTGCCTGAGCGCAGAGCGCATCGACCTCCGCTCTGGTGTTCACGCGATTACCCCAGGTGAGCTCGAACCATTGCGCCAGCGCGGCGAAGCGTGTCGGCATCGTCCGGAGCTCCGCATCTGTTTCGGGATACGTTTCGTCGAAGATCACGAAGCTTCCACCGGGAACGAGGCACCGCGCGACGCCGCGGAAGGCATCCTCTTTCACCGCGGGTGGGATCTCGTGCACGACCAGGAAGCTCGTTGCGATGTCGTACGCACCGTCCTCGGCAAGACGTTCCGCGCCCATGACCCGCGCCGCGCAGCGACGGGCGAGCCCGCGTGAGCGGATGAGGTCGTTCGCGAGCTCGATCGAGCGCGGCTCGATGTCGACGCCGACACACGTCGTCTTCGGGAAACGCTCCGCCAGGTGAACGAGCGCCCAGCCGGCACCGCAACCGACGTCGAGGACACGGGCACCGTCAGCGAAGCGACGTTCGAGCTTCGGCAGCTTCGGTAGCACGACATCGGTGAGGATCTGGGGGAGCGTCTTCAGCGACGCGGCGACCGCTTCGATGAACGCGGCATCGTGGTCCTGGAACGTGAAGATGGAACCGTCGCGGAAGCGGCGCGGCATCTCGGCGTAGTCCCGGCCGACCTGCATGTGCACCTGGGCGGCCCGGCCAAGGTAGAAGGTGCTGTCCGGCGTCCCGAGGATCTCGTCGAAGTGCGGGGCCATGCGCCAGCCGTCACGCTCACGCGCGAGCAGGTCGAACGCGAACGCGGTCCGGCAAAGGACCTCGCTGTAGAAGGGTTCGGTCCCGAGACGCTTGGCGAGCTCACGCGCGGTCACCCCGGGCTCTGCCGTGATGAGCTCCCATATCCCGAGCTCGCGGGCGATCTCGAGGAGGTGTGTCACGTGGTACCCACTGATGAGGTTCAGGAGCTTCGTGACCTGCTCGACGCGGGTCGGCTCCTGCTCGCTCATGCCGCGTATGGTGCTCGTGGCATGAGGCGGCCGCGTCCCGGCCGGCCCACGACGGTCCCGCGTTCGAAGACCGCCTCGCCCCGCGATAGGACGACCTCCGGCCAGCCGGTCACGTCCCATCCTTCGTACGGGTCGTAGTCGCATGCCGAGTGGAGGTCGGCTGCGCGGACACCGCGTCGCGCGTTTGGATCGAAGACCACGACGTCTGCGTCCGAGCCCACGGCAATGACGCCCTTCCGCGGGTACATGCCGGCGATCCGTGCCGGCGCGGTGGCGAGCACTTCCACGAGTCGCGCGAGGGTGAGGCGGCCCTTCACGACACCCTCCGAATAGAGCATCGGCAGGAGCGTCTCGAGATTCGAGACGCCGGGCGGGATCCGATCGAAGGAGAGATCCGGTGCGAGCTTCTCCGCTCGTGTGCGCGGGATGTGGTCGGTGCCGACGGTGTCGAGCGTGCCGTCGGCCAGCGCCGCCCACACCGCGGTGACGTCTTCGGCCTCGCGCAGCGGTGGCTGACCGACCCAGAGCGCGGCGTCGGGACGGCGGAACCGCTCGCGCGTCAGATAGAGGTAGAGCGGCCGCGTTTCTCCGTGCACGGGGTGGCTCGCCGCGCGCGCCTCGCGGAGCGCCGCGAGCGCGCCGCGCGACGAAAGATGCACCAGATACATCGCTACGCCGGTCTCGCGCGCATGTGTGACCGCCGCGCGGACGGCGATCTCCTCCGCCTGCGGCGGCCGGCTCTCGGGAAACCATTCGACCCCGACCCGGCCGGCGGCATGCAGCTCGGCCGTGCGCTTCGCGATGAGCGCGTGGTCCTCGGCGTGGACAGCCACGAGCGCTCCGACCTCGCCCGCTGCGCGATATGCGGCGAGGTACTCGGCGGTCCGTGCGGCGAAGCCTGGCGAGACCATGAAGACCTTGAGGCCGGCATGGCCCTCGCGCACGAGACCGGGGATCTCGGCGCGCGCAGCCGGACTTGGATCGGTCACGACGATGTGAAACGCGAAGTCCGCGATCGAGCGCGCCGCGTCGCGCAGGCCGCGCTCGAGACCGGCGCGAAGCGAGCCATTCTCCTGGTAGACCATCGAGACGACCGTCGTGACGCCGCCCGCCACGGCGGCGCGCGTGCCGTGCTCGAAGCCGTCGAGCGGCTGCCACGTCGGCGTCGAGGCGAGGTGTGTGTGCAGATCGACGCATCCCGGCAGCACGAGCTTTCCGCGCGCATCGATCTCCCGATCGGCGCGTTCGATCACGCCGATGGACGCGATGCGCCCGCCCGCGATCGCGACGTCCGCGCGCCGATCACCGTCTGGCGTGACGACGGTCCCCCCGCGGATCGCGACGTCGGTCAGTCGCCGTCCTCCTCGAGGCTCGAAAGCCGGTCGGCCTCGTCCTGGGCCGCGAGAGCGTCGATGAGGTCGTCGATCTCGCCGTCCATGCGGCGCTCGATGTTCGAGATGTTGTAGCCGAGGCGCCGGTCGGTGATGCGGTCCTGCGGATAGTTGTAGGTCCGCATCTTCTCCGCGCGTTCGCCTCTGCCGATCTGCGCCCGCCGCGCCGTCGACTCCGCGGCCTCCCGCTCTTCTTGCGCACGCGCGAGGAGTCGCGCGCGCAGCACCGCCATGGCCTTCGCCTTGTTCTTGAGCTGGCTGCGCTCGTCCTGGCAGGTCACGACCTCACCCGTCGGGAGGTGCGTGATGCGCACCGCGGAGTCGGTGGTGTTCACCCCCTGGCCGCCGTGGCCGCCGGCGCGGTACACGTCGATCTTGAGGTCTTCGTCGTTGATGACGAGGTCGGTCTCCTCGGCCTCGGGCAGCACCGCCACCGTCGCCGTGGACGTGTGGATCCGGCCCTGCGCCTCCGTCGCCGGCACGCGCTGCACCCGATGGACGCCCGATTCGAACTTGAGCTTCGAGTAGGCGCCCTTTCCAGCCACGCGGAAGATGACTTCCTTGAAGCCGTTCTTTTCGGATCGACTCGCGGAGAGCTCCTCGGTCTTCCAGCGGTGCCGCTCGGCGTAGCGGAGGTACATCTTGTACAGATCGCCCGCGAAGAGGGCGGCCTCTTCTCCGCCCTCGCCCGCCCGTAGCTCCACGATGACGTTCTTCTCATCGAGCGGATCGCGCGGCACGAGCTGCGAGCGGAGGCGCGTGCCAAGCTGGGTCACCTGATCGGTCGCCTCCGCGATCTCCTCGCGCGCGAGGTCACGTAGATCGGCGTCGTCACCGTCCACCAGCTCGCGCGCATCTGCGAGCCGCTTCTCAGCCGTGCGCAGCGAGCGCACCGTCTCGACGACCGGCTCGAGGGCGGCGAACTCCTGGCCGACGCTCCGCAGACGGGACGGATCGGAGGTCGTCGCGGGATCGGAGAGCGAGCGTCCGAGCTCGTCGTAGCGCTCCTCGACCTTGTTCAGGCGTTTGCGCAGTCCAGGCGTCAGCGAATCGGTCATGCCGCAGCCTCGGCCTCGCGATCGCCCGCGATCGCCTCCTCGAGCGACGCGACCGCGACCTCGATCATCCGCGCGTCCGGTCGCCGTGTGGTGATGCGCTGCAGCAGCAGACCCGGCGCGATGAGGACGCGCATGACGGGGAGGCGCTCGTGCGCGGCGCCGAGCCTGAGCACCTCGTACGAGATCGACGCGACCGGGACGACCAACAAGAGTCGCGTGATGAGGTCGACCAGGAGATTGACCCGCGGAAGGAATGCGAAGAGCGCGATCGCGACGACGGCGACGAACAGCAGGAACGCCGTGCCACAGCGTGGATGCGCCGTCGGGTAGGGAGCGATGCGCTCGGGCAGGAGTGGATCCCCGTGCTCGAACGCATGGATGGTCATGTGCTCGGCGCCGTGATAAGCGAACACCCGCCGGACATCGGGCATGAACGAGATAGCGATGAGATAACCGATGAGAAGGACGAGGCGGATCACGCCCTCGACGATGTTCAGCACCACCGAGCTCGGGATCGCGGCACGCGCCAGATTGGTCGCCACATAGGGGACTCCGATGAAGATCACGAGCGCGGCGAAGAGCGCAACTCCGATGACGATGTTGTTGCCGCCGGTGCTCTGACCCTGCTCGCCTTCGAGCTGCACCTCCGCGGACCGCATCAGCATGCGGAGCCCGTAGCTCAGCGACTCCCACAACACCACGATCCCGCGCACGAACGGCAGCCGCGCAACGGGCGAGCGCAGCAGTGGCGAACGCAGCGGCTCGCGATAGCGATAGATGTCACCGTTCGGGCGGCGGCAGGCAAGGGCGACGGTCCGTCGTCCTCGGATCATCACGCCCTCGATGACCGCCTGGCCCCCATAGGTGGTCGCTCGATGCTCAGGCATCGGTCGACCGTCCTGCTCCGCCGGGCTTCGCCCGGACGTAGTAGGTCGTCTCACGGCGCGGCACCTCGTGGCAGCCCCGGCACCGCGCCTCATAGGCCTCCTGCGCGCCGATGACGATGATCGGGTCGTCGAAGAAGGCCGGCACCCCGTTCACGATCCGCTGCGTGCGGGTCGCGGCCTCACCGCAGACGACGCAGATCGCTTCGAGCTTGTCGACGCGTTCGGCCAACGCGAGCAAAACCGGCACAGCGCCGAAAGGCTCGCCACGGAAGTCGAGGTCGAGACCCGCGCAGATCACGCGACGTCCGCTCGCCACGAGCGAGCGGACCGCGTCGACGATGTCCGAATCGAAGAACTGCACCTCGTCGATCCCGACGACGCTCGTCTCCGGCTCGACCGATCGCGAGATATCCACGCTCACGCGCACGGGACGCGCGACGAAGGAGTCGCCGTCGTGCGAACGGACCAGCGCGTTTCCGAAGCGGTCGTCGATGGCCGGCTTGAAGACCTGGACCGCGCGCCGCGCGATGATCGCGCGCTTGACGCGCCTGATGAGCTCCTCGCTCTTCCCGCTGAACATCGAACCGACGATGACCTCAAGACCGGCGTGGCCGCCGGTCAAATTCATCGGCACCTAACGGTGCGGAGCGGCCTCCGCGGTCGCGGACGGCGCCGCCGGTTCTTTCTTCGCGTAGCGCTTGGTGAAGCGTTCGACGCGACCCTGCACGTCGAGGATGTGCTGCGTCCCGGTGTAGAACGGATGGCAGCCTGCACAGACCTCGACGTGGAGCTCCGGCTTGGTGGACCCCGTCGTGTATGAGCGGCCGCAGGCGCAGATGATCTTCGCCTGCATGTACTTGGGATGGATCTTTTCTTTCATGACCTGACCTCTAGCTTGCGACGACGCTCACGCGTCGGCGATCGTCACGGGCCGGCTTGAACTCCACCGTCCCCGCGACGAGCGCGAAGAGCGTGTGGTCCTTGCCGACGCCGACGTTCGTGCCGGGCAGTACCTTCGTGCCGCGCTGGCGAACGATGATCGCCCCCGCGTCGACGCGCGCGCCCGCGTATTCCTTTACGCCAAGCCGTTGCCCGGCGCTATCTCGTCCGTTGCGGGTCGAACCCGCGCCTTTCTTGTGTGCCATTTCCCTCTATGCCTCGATCTTCGTGATCCGGAGCGTGGTCTGGTCCTGTCGGTGGCCACGCGTCTTCCGCGACCTCGTCTTGTTCTTGTACTTGAACACGCGGATCTTCGGGCCTCTTCCATGCCGGACGATCTCCGCCAAGACCTTGGCGTCGCTCACGAAGGGTGTTCCGGCACGTACGCGCACGCCGTCGGCGACGAGCAGCACCTGGTCGAACGTCACCGTATCCCCGAGATTCGCCTTGCGGCGATCGACGGTGATCTGGGTGCCTTCCTCGACCCGGTAGCTCTTGGTGCCGTTCCGGACGACCGCGTACACGGACTTGGTGACCTCTCCGAACAGAAAAAGTCGCCGCGCACCACGCGCGACGTACTCAAAGTATACCGGACGGCCGGCCGTCAGCTCGACGGCCGTCCGGTGATTCGCTCGCTAGGCGGGAGCGGGTACCCGCATCGGTGCGGGGGCGCCCGCAAGGCGCATCTCGTACGTGACGATCGCGAGCAGCACCGAAAGACCCATGATCGGCGCGGTGAAGGCCACCGGATGTGAGAAGGGAGACGAGCCCGCGCTCGTCCCGACGAAGATCAGCACCGCGATGAACGAGGCCGCTCCAATGTTCAGGCCCAAGAAGATGACGTGATCGGCCCAGGGCCAGACGCGCGGGCGATCAGCCAAGAGCGTCAGGACCGCCCCAAACAGCATGTTGGTCGAGAGGCCTACGAACATCGTGTGATTGAGTGCGTTGATGAAGCCCGGAGGGACCTTCGAAAAGTCGCCTTGGGCCGCGATCGTCATCTGTACGAGCGCGATGAGCAGCACCAGTCCAAGGGCCATGAACGGGATGGTGATGGCGGCATGGCGCGCTCCCGTCGGTGCGCCCCAAGCTGCTCCCAGAACGCGGCCGCCCAGACGGACGGCGACCATGATGATGCCGACCAGCTGCAGAACGTTCGAGACGATCAGGAGCGGCTGGACGTTCGCGAGGAATCCGATCGCGAGCGTGAGCCCGGCGAGGAAAAGGAGCCATGACTGGATCTCGCCGCCTCTCGTCCTCCCGCCGCCCGGATTCAGGATCCATTCGGCGACACCGGCCGCGACGAGGATCAGGTAGCCGCCGACCTGTGCGGACGCGTGCGCGCCGATGAGAACGGCGTTCTGATCGTTGAGGTTGTTGGTCGCGTAGAGGATCTGGACGATCACGCCGAGCGTCGAACCGATCACGAGGGTGGTGAGTCCGAGGACGATCGAGAGCTGCGGGTTCGTGAGCCGCCCGTAGCCCTGCGCCGAGGCTCGATAGAGGACCCACGCCCACCAGCCGAAGATCGTCGCGAGCATGACCACGCCAAACAGCGCGCGAGCGTAGAAGTTGCCCGACCAGAAGGCGAGGACGTACGCCGCTGTGGCGAGAGCGCTGAGGAGCACGTTGGGCCCCACCGTCGATCCGTTCCGGCCAAACAGTGCGAGCGCGAGGCCGAACACGCCCATCGTGATCCATCCGAGTGTCCCCGAGTGAAGGTGAGTGAGAAGCGTGTCGCGATTGACGTCGCCGATGATCTTGGTCGCGTTGGTAAGGCCGATGATCGCGGTCAGCGCGAAGATGCCAAGCCCGTACTGAAAGGCGCGGACGGCGCCCTGCGGATACGTCATGTGCCCCTCCCTCGCGGCGCGAGATTAGCGCGCGCGAGAGTCCAGCGCGACGACCTGGACGTTCTCTGGCAATGAACCGCGGGTGACTGAGAGCTTTGGGACCGGAGTGAGCTCCTTGACCCCGAGCTCGTGTAACAGCCGGTCATAAGGTCTGTCCTTCTTCTTGTCGTCCGGGTCATATGACATCGGCACGACGACCTTGGGCTCCAGCTGATGGATGACCTCGGCGGCCTTCGCCGCGGTCAGGTTGACGTCCGCGCCGGAGATCGGCACGAGGACGATGTCGACGTCGCCGAGCCGCTCGAGGTCCGCCGCCGGGAGCTCGTGGCCGAGATCTCCGAGATGGCAGACCACGAGATCGTCGAGGCGTATGGCGAAGACCGTGTTCCGTCCGCGCGCCGTGCCCTTCTCATCGTCGTGGAACGAAGCGATGCCGGTAACGAGCACCTCATGGACCTCGTATTCGCCTGGCCCGCGGAGCACCACCGGCTCGCCACCAACGGACTTGAGACTCGAATGACCAAGGTGCTCGTGCGAGATGGTGACGATCGCAGCCTCGGTCTTGGAGATGGCGTGACCAGATTTGGGGTCAGGCGGGTCGGTCAGCACGACCCCTTCGCGGCCGCGCATGCGGAAACAGGCGTGGCCCAGCCAGGTGAGGTCCATGGAGTGGGCCGAGAATACGCGAAACACCGCGCCGGACCACCGGGTAGAGCGAGTGACCGGGCTAGGTCCTGGCCGTGTAACGGAGGCTCGGCTGACCGGCACCGACCAGGACGTCGTACGGGCGTGCCTCGCCGGTGACGCCGACGCCTACGCGACCATCGTCGAACGGTACGGCGGCCGCGTGTACAACATCGCACTTCGGATCACGGGCGACGCCGACGCGGCCAACGATTGTGCTCAGGAGGCATTCATCCGCGCCTATCGCGCTCTCCACCAATACGATCCCGCGCTCCCCCTCGGGCCGTGGCTCTATCGCATCGCCACGAACGCCAGCCTGAATCACGTCCGCCGCTGGCACGCACACGAAGCGCCCGCCCTGGAGCTGCCGGAATCGCCGGAAGATCAAGACTCCGGACCCGAAGCCACCGCGCTGCGCCGCGAGGCGCTCGGCGAGGTGGTCGCGGCCATGGCGGAGCTGCCTGCGGCCTACCGCGCCGCGCTGACGCTCCGGCACATGCAACAGCTTTCGTATCAAGAGGTGGCGGACGCGCTCGAGATCCCCCTCGGTACCGTCAAGACCCACTTGCACCGAGCGCGTGCGGCGCTCAAGGTGCGTCTTGCGGCACGGTCGAAGGGGAGGTCCGCGTGAGCCGGTACGCGCCGTCCGATCTCGAGCCCGCGGAAAGCGCCATCCACCAGGCGCTCTCGGCGGTCGCGCCGCAGGCGCTTCCGCTCGGATTCCGCGACGCGGTCATGCGACGCGTCTCTGCCGGCGAAGCCGTCGCGTGGGAATGGATCGTCGCGGCGGTGCTTGCGCTGCCGTCGGTCGCGTTCCTCATCTACCAGGTCGCTACGCACGGCGACGAGTTCACCACGGCGCTGAACAACGTGGTGACCGCAGCATCCGCGGAGAGCGCGGACGCGTTCTTCTTCGTCGACGGGACGACGGTCCTCGCGCTCGCGATCCTCGGCATCGCCAGCCTCGTCGCCGCGCACGCGTCGATAGTCGCTCCGGTGCGGCGCTCTCCGAGTCGATGAAGCAGCGCGACGCGATGCTCGTCTTCGCCGCGGTCGTCCTCGCCGTGGGCGTCTCGGCGATCCTGCTCGCGAGCTCGCTCGCCAACACCCCGAGCGCGTCGATCCAGAGACCTGGGATCTTCTTCAGCCCACGAAGCAGCCCGCCACCCGCGCGCACGGTGGTCGAGGCGCAGCGCGACCTGCCGGCGCCGCTTCAGCCGATCGTTCCGGTGCAGCGCGGACTCACAGACACGGCACGCGACGCCGCGGGTTACCTGCTGATCCTGCTCGGCACGTCAGCGGCGCTCGTCCTCGCTCGCGACCAGGTCGTCAGCACCTATCGCGCGTCGCTCGGCGGCTGGCGCGCCCAGCTCCGGGTGCTCGGCAGCGGCCTCGCCGTCATCGGCGTCGGCGCATCGGCAGCCGCGCTCGCCTGGATCGTCTTCCTCGGATCGGTCTCAACGTTCCGAAACGGGGGTTTCATCGGAGTGCCAGCCGCGCTACAGGTTGGGCTCGCCGCGTTCAGCGTGGCGATCGTCGTCGCTGGCCTCGCTGCCCTGGTCGGCTTCGCCGCGGCATCCTGGCGGCTCGGCGACGCGCTCTTTCGGATCAGGGGGCTCCGCGGTTACGGCGAAAGGCTCCCGGCGCCTCTCATCGCCCTCTTAGGCGCGACCCTTATCTATATCGCATGGCAGCTTCCATATCTGGGCGCTCTGGCGGTGGTCGCCGCCCTCGCGTACGCGCTCGGGGCCGTGGTGACGGCGCGACTCGCGCACACGGCCGACCCGCAGCTGGCCGCTCGATAGCGAACCAAGGGAGAAGGCTTTCATGACCGTGCTCAGGGGCTTAGTCACCACATGGCCAGGGCGGCTGCTGGCGCTCGCGCTGGTGGTGGCCGTAGGCGGGGGTGCGCTCTTCGCATCGCGCGCCAACTCGCAGCCGCCGAAACAGGAGCTGCGCACGCAAGCGGTGACGAAGGGATCAGTCACCCAATCGGTCGCGGTCTCGGGATCGGTGGCCGCGTCGGGACAGACGAAGCTGGCCTTCAAGACAAATGGCAAGGTCTCGGCGCTGTACGTCGCCGTCGGCCAGCAGGTCACCGCCGGTCAGGCGCTCGCGCTCATCGACGCAACCGATCTTCAGAGCGCGTTGCAGCAGGCGCAGCAGAACCTGAAGAACGCCCAGCTCAGCTACCAGAAGACGGTCCAGTCCGCGAGCGACGCGCAGCGCAGTCTCGAGCAGACCCAGCAGTCCACCCAGAACGACATCGCGACCGCGCAACAGAATCTCGCGAAGATCAAGACGAACTACGCGACCGCGAAGGCAAACGCGCTTTCGTTCGGCACCACGCTCTACACCGACCTCGGCAGCTACCAGAATGGCCTTGGCACCCTCAAGGCCCAGATCGACATCGTGCTGAACGACATCGACAACGCGTTCCGCTCGGGCAGCCTCTCGATGAACGAGCAGTCCGACCTGAGGAACGCACAGAACTCGATGAACAGCGCGTATGCCCCGCTCTCGAGCGCGCAGAACCTCGCGGGGAGCGTCCTCAAGCCGAGCACCGACGAGCTGCAGCACTCGCTCGACGACATCGGCGCAGCGATCGCCGAGTTCGACTCGGCCCTCGCCTCCGGGTCCGACACCAGCCGCGCGAGCGCCGACTTCCAGCAGGCGATGTCCGAATACACCCTCGCGTCGTCGAAGATATCCGGGGCCATCGACAGCGTGAACTCCCCGCTCTCATCCATCTCGTCGAGCGTGACATCTTCGCAAGGAAACCTGAACACGGCGAACACCCGTACCGACACGAACCTGGCGAAGACGCGTACCGATCTCGCCTCGATCCTCACGTCGGTCACGAGCGAGCAGCAGCTCGCGAGCTCGACGAAAAGCAAGATCAACCAGGCGGGCACCGCCTTACAGACGGTGAACGACGCGGTCACGGGTTCCATCGCGAACGCGCAGGCCAACATCGACGCGGCGGTCCTCCGCGCCCAGCAAAGCGTCCAATCGGCGCAGACGACCGTCGCCAATCAGCCCCTGAACCTCGCCACCGCGCAAACGAGCGTCGACAACGCCGCAACGGCGGTGCAGACCGCACAGACGAATCTCGACGCGGCGACGCTCACCGCCCCCTCGAGCGGAGTCGTCGCCTCGATCGCGTCGGCGGTCGGTGAGAACGCTGCGAGTCCTCTGCTTGTCCTCGCGAACACGAGCTCGCTCGTCCTGCACGGAACGGTCGGTGAAGCTGACGTCGCCAAGCTGAAGCTCGGGCTCGTCGCCAACGTGACCGTCGATGCGGTCGGTTCGGGGACCCGCATGACCGGGAGGATCACGTCGCTCGATCCGGTCGCGACGATCCAGCAGGGTGTACCCGTCTACGGCGTCGATGTGACGATCGACCTGCCGAACGTGTCCGTGAAGCCGGGTATGACCGGCACCGCGAACGTGATCATCGCGAGCCGGCAGGCCGTGCTCGTCGTGCCGAACCTCGCGATCCGCAGCGCGTCCGGCCGGCGCTACGTGCAGATCCTGAAGGACGGCGAAGCCGTAGACACGGACGTTACCTTCGGCATCGCGAACGACACGGTCACCGAGGTCGCGAGCGGGCTCGCCGAAGGCGATCTCGTCGTCCTGCCGCAGTCGCGCGTGACCACGACGCCCCGGCCGGGTGGCGGGTTCGGTGGCGGCCCCCAGGTCATCGGTCGGTGAACCAGAGCGTCGTCCAGCTCCGCGGGATCACGAAGACCTACCACATCGGGCGGGATATCACGGTGAACGCGCTGCGCGCCGTCGACCTCGACGTCGGCGCCGGCGAGTTCGTCGCGATCATGGGACCGTCCGGTTCGGGGAAGTCCACGCTGATGAACGTGCTCGGATGTCTCGACGTCGCTGACGGCGGGACCTATTTGCTCGCTGGCGAGAACGTCGGGAAGCTCTCGGACGACAAGCTCGCCGGGATCCGGAACAAGCACGTCGGCTTCGTCTTCCAGACGTACAACCTCCTCTCGCGGCTCAATGCCATCGAGAACGTCGAGTTGCCGCTCATCTACGGCGGCGATCGCCACGCGCGCAGGCAGCGCGCTCTCGCGGCGCTCGAGCAGGTGGGCCTGGGCGATCGCATCCATCACCGTCCGAGCGAGCTTTCGGGTGGACAGCAGCAGCGCGTGGCCATCGCGCGGGCACTGCTGAACGATCCCTCGATGATCCTGGCCGATGAGCCGACGGGGAACCTCGACTCGCGCTCGAGCGCGGAGATCCTCGCGATCTTCCAGCGCCTGAACGAGGCCGGCAAGACCGTGGTCATGGTCACGCACGAGCCCGACGTGGCCGCGCATTGCAAGCGCATCGTGCGCATGCGCGACGGACTCGTGGCGCGTGACGAGCTCGTTCCACACCCGCGCCGCGCGGAGGACGAGATCGCGGCCGGCATCGGCGCCGCTGAATGAAGCTCTACGACTCGTTCCGCTCGGCGCTGCAATCGCTCGTCGTCAACAAGCTGCGCTCGGCGCTCACGATGCTCGGCGTCATCATCGGCGTCGCCGCCGTCATTGCGATGGTCTCCGTCGGGAACGGCGCCTCCGCGAGCGTGCAGGCCACGATCCTGAACCTCGGCTCGAACCTCGTGACCGTGCAGCCGCAGTTCGGGAACGATCAGGGGCTGAAGGGCGCGGGGGCCCAGGCACAGAACCTCACGCTCGACGACATGCGGTCCATCCAGAACCAGCTGGGCGACGGTATCGCAGCCGCGGAAGCGGAACAGGGGACCGGCCGCTGGCAGGTGACCGCCGCCGGACAGAACTGGAACACGCAGGTCACCGGCGTGACCGAGGACTACCCGATCGTGCGTGACTGGAAGCTGGATAGCGGCGAGTTCTTTACGACGAGCGACCTCAACGTGAACGCGCAGGTCGCGATCCTGGGCACCACCACCGCTCAGAACCTTTTCGGAGACGCCGACGCGGTCGGGCAGACGATCCAGCTACGGCAGGTCTTCGGCGGCGACCGGGGTGGCGGACGCGCGCGGATCCTCAACTTCCGCGTGGTCGGCGTTCTGACGACGAAGGGCAGCACGTTCGGCTTCAGTCGCGACGACCAGATCGTCGTGCCGCTGACGACCGCGCAGCATGTGCTCACCGGCCGGCTCAACATCGTGAACTCGATCGTCATCAAGGCCACGTCCTCAGACACCATGGACGCCACGACCAGTGACGTGAACAACATCCTCTTGCAGCGTCACAACATCTCTGACCCGGCGAGCGCTGACTTCACGGTCACGAACCAGAACGACACGCTCGCGGCGCTCTCCTCGGTCACCGGCACGTTCACGCTGCTGCTCGGGGCGATCGGCGGGATCTCTCTGCTGGTCGGAGGGATCGGGATCATGAACATCATGCTCGTCTCGGTGAACGAGCGGACACGCGAGATCGGGATCCGCAAGGCCGTTGGCGCCCGGCGCGGTGACATCCTCACTCAGTTCCTCATCGAGGCCGTCGCACTCACGGGCCTCGGAGGCGTGCTCGGCATCCTCCTTGGCTGGGCGATCACCGAAGTCGTCCATCGCATCCCGCAAGCGGCAAGCCTGCCGCTTCTCATCACGAGCGGCACGGTGATCATCGCGGTCGGCGTGTCCGTCGCGATCGGCGTCGTCTTCGGGCTCTACCCGGCGATGCGCGCCGCTCGCCTCCACCCGATCGAAGCATTGAGATACGAATAGCAGTGACCAAGGGAGAAACAGAATGAAGAGCACACAGATCGTGATCGGAGTCGTCGCCGCGCTCGCCATTGCCGGCGCCGGATTCGCCGCGGGCATGACCTACGAGAAGACGCAAAGTCCCGCCCCGAGCTCGATCGCGACGACCGGCACCACGCCGACCGGCGGACGGGGCGGAACAGGCGCGCGTGGAGCGGGCGGGGCGGGCGGCGCGCTCGCCGGGCAGGTCCCGATCAACGGCCGGGTCCTCGCCGTGAACGACGGGTCCATCACCGTAGCCGCCGTCGAGCGCGGTCAGGGGCAGCAAGCCGCGGGTGCGTCGCCCACGACCACGTCCCAGATCGTCCTCGTCGGCGCGAGCACACGGATCGTGAAGACGACCGAGACCGACGTGAAGCTCGCAGACCTCAAGGTGAACGATCAGGTGACCGTCGTCGGGACGGCTGACAGCACGGGGATCGTGTCGGCGACGGCCATCGTCGTTGGCGGAACGAACGTGCTCGGTCAGCTCTTCGGTTCGCAGACCGGCAACCCCGGCGGATTCGGCGGGCGTCCCGGAGCGAGCGCGAGCCCTACCGCGAAGCCATAGTCATGGCGTGAGGCCCGTCGGCGCGGCCAGTCCGTCGCATTTTCGTGACGAGCACCGGCCGTGGCTGGAGATGCTTGATGCGATCGGGGCGTCTCCGCATGGCCTTCGCCTTCCGGACCGCGCGGAGCTTTCGTCGATCTTCCCGCGACTCGCCATCGATCAAGCGGACGCCGCCGAGATCATCGAGGGCTGGCCGTCGCCCACGAAGGACCCAGAGATCTGGTGGTTGCTCGAGCGCGCCTACCACGCCCTCGTGAGCGACCTCGGCGGGATCGAGCCGCTCCGGTGGCCCAACCTCCCGCCGGAGTTCGGCGCAACGGGCCGCTTCTTTTATGTGTATCTGTTCCTGGCGGCGCTCGGCGACGTGCGCGCGTGGCACGAAAGACGGGGCATACCGGACGACGTCTCCTGGACGACCCTCGCCGATCTCGGACGCAACCTGACGCGCGACCGGCGCCTTCTCGGGGACAGCGGGCTTCGGACAAGTGCGTGGCTGACGCTGCACTTCCGTGGAGTGATCTACGCGCTCGGGCGGCTCCAGTTCAATCTCTCGCGATTCCAGGAGGGTCCAGCGCTCGGCATCCACATACCGGAAAGCGGTCCGCTCTCGCCGGAGGCCTGCGATGCGTCGTTCCGCTGGGCGCAGGAATTCTTTCCGGCGCACTTTCCGGAAACGCCCTGGCGCGTTGGCATGTGCTACTCGTGGCTTCTCGACGATCAGCTCGCGGAGTACCTCGACGAGCGCTCCAACATCATTCGCTTCCAGCGACGTTTTCGGATCGTCGGTGAAGGCTCCAACGGTGACGCGGAGATCCTGCGATTCGTGTTCAAGCGGATCGCGCCGGACATCGACGAGCTCCCACAGCGGACCAAGCTGGAGCGCGCGATCGTCGCGCATCTGCGCGCGGGAAGGCATTGGCGGAACCGAACGGGCTGGCTCCCGCTTTGAGTAGCCAGCGGTTGCCGCCCTACCTCACCCGCTGTCACATCTTGTCGGGAGCGCTGACGCCGATCAGCCCGAGCGTCTGACGGAGTGCGACCTGGACCGCCAGCACGAGACGGAGGCGCGCCTTCGAACGCGGCACGTCGGCATCGTCAACGACGCGGTGATCACGGTAGAAGCCATGGAACGCGCCGGCGAGCTCGAGCGCGTACGTGGTGAGCTGATGGACGCCGTAGTGCTGGCGGATGTCGTCGACGAGCTCCGGCAGGCGGAGCGCCAGCCGGACGAGATCGAGCTCGCCCTTCTCGGTCAGGAGCGCGACGTCACCGCCATCGGAAGTGATGCCGCGCTCCGCGGCAGTGCGCAGGATGCTCGCGATGCGCGCGTGCGCGTACTGGACGTAATAGACCGGGTTCTCATTTGATTGCTGGATCGCTAGCTCCAGGTCGAAGTCGAGCTGCCGATCGGCGCTCGACTGGAGGAAGAAGTAGCGGGTCGCGTCCTTGCCTACGGCCTCGATGACGTCCTCGAGCAGGAGAAACTCGCCGGAGCGCCGCGCCATCCGCTTGAGGACGCCCTCGTGCAGGAACCGCACGTACTGGTAAAGAACGACCTCGAATCTATCCAGCAGCCCGAGAACCTTCATCGCCGCACGCATCTGGATCAGGTGGTAGTGGGTGTTCGAGCCCCAGATGTCGATCTTCTTATCGAAGGCGCGCTCGCGCAGCGACTGCACGTGGTACGCGATGTCCTTGCCGAGGTAACCCGGCTCGCCGTTCGAGCGAACGAGGACCCACCCTTCTTTGTCGTCGACCGCCTCGCTCGCCTCGAGCCAGACCGCGCCATCCTTCTCGTAGACCTTTCCAAGCTTCCGGAGCTCGGCGAGCGTCTTTTCGAAGTAGCCCGAACGCATCAGCTCGGCCTGCGAGAACCAGGTGTCGTAGTGGATGCCGAGCATCGCCGTCACGCGCTTGGCCTCGCGTAGGACCCACTCGACGCCCTCGGGGGCAAAACGCTTCGTTTGTTCCTCGAGCGAGAGCTTCATCCACTTGTCGCCCTCCCGCGCCTTGATCCCCGCGGCGATGTCCTTCACGTATTCGGCAGGGTAGGCATCGGGTGGGATCTCGATGTTCTCGCCGTGGAGCTGGCGGTAACGGATCGCGATGGATCGCCCGAATGTGTCGAACTGCGTACCGGTGTCCTCGACGTAGTACTCGCGCTCGACCGCCGCGCCCGCGAACTCGAGGACCGACGAGAGCGCGTCACCGAGCGGCCCGCCGCGGGCGTTGGCGACGGTGAGCGGTCCGGTCGGATTCGCGGACACGAACTCGATCTGCATGCGCTTGCCGGCGAGCGCCTTCGAGCGGCCGAACTGCTTGTCCGCCCGGACGATCTCGTCGACCTGGCTCGCGAGCCATTTGAGGTCAACGCGTATGTTGACGAAGCCATTGAGTGCCTCGACCGAGGCGATCGGGCCGCCCACCTTCACGCGCTCGCGGATGGCCTCGGCGATGTCGCGCGGAGGCTTGCGCACGGGCCTGGCCAGACGGAGCGCGACGCTCGTTGCGTAGTCCCCATGGTCGGGATTCTCGGGCCGCTCGACCTTGATCGGCTCGCCATCGACGCCGCTCCAGCCGAGCTCGCCGGCGGCGCGGCCAAGCGCATCCTTCAGCGCGCCAGCGATCTGATCACGCAGCAATACGTCGCTCACACGGGCGAGTCTGGGGCAGCCACCGCCGACAGGAAAACGTCCCCCGAGGGCTCGTGACCCGCGAAGAGCCGCCAGGTGAGGAGCGCCGCGAGCCCGTACGCGACCACGAGCGTGACGATGTTCGCAGTGAAGCCGCCCGGCCCAAGCTGCGCTCGGATGGCGCCCGAAAGGATGGCGCCGACGGCGTTCGCGGCGCTCCACGCGAGCGCGAACACCGCGTTCGCCCCGGCGCGCTCCGCGGGCGTGAACGACGAGAGCTGGAAGGCGTTCACCGTCCCGCTCGCGCCGAACATTAGGAAGTGCCGAGCCGCGAGCGCGCCGACCGCGATTGGAAGCGCGCCGGTGAAGGCCGCGACGAGCGCGAAGGGCAATGACAGCATCTCCACGAGGACGATGGACGGGATCGCGCCAATCCGTGCGGCCACGAACCGCCCGTGGAGGAGCGCGCCGATGCTGCCAGCCACCGCGAGCACCCCGAGCAACAGCCCGAGCGCCGAGAACGGAACCCCGTATCGGTCAGCGAAGAAGAGGTTGAGGAACGGAAGGAAGCTGCCGGCCCCGAATCCGAAGAGCACCTCGATGACAAGGAACCTACGGACGAGATGGTTTCGCGTGGGCGCCTCGAGCGTGTGCCGGCCGACGGGGACGGCGCGGATCGCGAGGACGGGAGCGATCGAAGCGGCCGCGATGATGCCGCCGCTCGCGACGAGGGCTCGCAGCACGAGCGCGTCATCCGGTCGAGCGCCGAACCACGCGGCGACCGGCGTCGCGAGAGCACCGGCGATCGCGCTCGAAAGGAACGCGGCCGTGGTGCCGAGCGCGATTTGCTGACCGAAGCGCGTGGCACGCCGCGCCGCCACGGTCGCATCCGCCAGGAGAGCGGCACCCGACGAGCTCGCGATGATGCCGCCGAAGCCAACGAGCATCGCCGACAGGAAGAGCGGTACGAGGGCGTTGAAGACGAGTATCCCGAAGATGCCGAGGCCGGTGATCGTGCCGCCCAGGAGGATGGCGGCACGGCGCGAGCGCCCCCGCGTGAAGACAGCGGCGGGGACAGCGCCGGCGACGACGCCGATCGCCTGCGCCCCAGCGAGCAGGCCTATCGCGAATTCATCGAAGCCAAGGGCCCGGTAGAGAAAGTTCAGATAAAAGGAGGCGACGCCCAGCCCGAAGCTGCCCAGAGCCGCCGCGACCAGATAGAGGACGGCGTCGCGCCGTCCGAGCGTTGTCGCTACTTCGTCCCGGCGCAGCCGGGCGCAGCAGGACGGTCGGGCACTACGAAGTAGGGCACGACCACCTATTGGGGCTGGCCGAGGGTCACATCCACGGCCTGCTCCCTGCCGTCGCGAATCAGCGTGAGCTTGACCTTGTCGCCGGGGCGGAATTTCACCATGAGGCTCAGGAGCGGATGCTGGGGGTCGATCAGCTGGTCGTTGACCTTGGTGATGATGTCATTGACCCGAATACCCGACTGCGCGCCAGGCGACCCGGGAACGATCTGCGTGACGATGATCCCGGTCGTCCCCGTTGGCAGCCCGAGCTGTGCCGCCTGGCGCGCCGAGAGCTGCGTGTACTGGACCCCGATGAACCCGCGGACCACCTTGCCGTTCTTGATCAGCTCGTCCGCGATCTGCCGGACCGTGTTGCTGGAGATCGCGAAGCCGAGGCCACTCGCATTGCTCGCGACCAGCGTGTTCACGCCGATGACCTGATGCGTCGCGGCCCAGATGAGCGGGCCTCCCGAGTTGCCCTCGTTGATCGCGGCGTCGGTTTGCACAAGGTCCTCAAGGAAGACGGACTGTGATTCGGCGACGCGCCGGCCCTTGGCCGACACGATTCCCGCGGTCACGGTGTTCTGGAACTCGCCGAGCGGGCTGCCGATGGCGACGACCGTCGATCCGACCGGCACTGCGTCGCTGTCGCCGAGCGTCGCAGCCTTGAGGTTCTGCGCGCTGACTTGCAGGACCGCGAGGTCTGTCAGCTGGTCGCGTCCGACGAGCTTGGCGTCGAGCTTTCGGTTGTCGGAGAAGACGACGTCGAAGGCCGCGCCTGGATTCGCGTCGCGGACATTCTCGACGACGTGATTGTTGGTGACGATGTAACCGCGGCTCGCGTCGACGATGAACCCCGAACCGCTCGACTGAGGTTGGCCGTTCGAAAGCTTGTTGATCACCGTGACTACCGAGGGCAGCAGATCCTGGACGACCCCGACAACCGGGTCAGCGTTCGCCCCGATGGCGGGCGCGCCCGCCGAAGGGGATGGCAGTGGTGGCGCGCTCCCTAGCGGCGCCGGAGTCGGTGACTCGGCCGCTTGAGGGATGACGCAGGAGGCGGCAACAAAGGCGAGAAGAAGAGGGGCGAGCACGGTACGGATGCTCACGCCGCGGTTACCTCCGCGGTAGGCGTGCTGTCTCCACCGCTGCGCCGGCCGTGGTCTTGCGGCGCCGCGCGGTCGGCCGAACGGCCTCGGGCTCGACCATCTGTCCGACCGCCGTCGCGCGGATCTCGAGGTCGACGTGCGCGTCGGGTTCGATCGTCACGTTCCAGCTCGATGCGATCTCCAGCTGCTGGTAGACGCGCTCGAAGCCCTGTTCTGAGTTCGTGATCGAATAGATCGGGCGCGTGGTGATCTCGCATGGCGGATCGATCGCGAACGCGATGTCGAAGTGCTTGGACTCCGAATGCACGGCGATCTCGGTCACGTGCCGCATGTCGATCGGCTTGCCCGCGGTGGTCTTGCGCGTCCCGACCGTGATCACATCGGCGGGGTTTTGCTCAGACAGCAGCCCCACGTTCGTCGCGCTCGTGAACTCCAGAGCGATCGCCTGTTCGCCGTCGTTCCGCAGCCGATACCGCACGCCCGCCGCGAGGCCCTCGTCCGCGATCCGGATGTCCTTGCGGATGCCGAACCCGGGCACGCTGGTGAGCGCGCGCGCCGGCGGCTCGAGGATCAGGCTCACCGTCCGCGCCTCACGCTGCGGCGTGAGCTGGTAGTGGTAGCCATGCAGGATGACCGGCTCGGCCTTCCCGACGCGGAAGCTGTCCTGGAAGAACGCGCGTCGCGCCACGTCATACTCGAGGAGCTTCGAGAGCCCGCGCTCCCGAGCCCGCACGCTGTCGTGGATCGATTTCGTTTCCTTCTCAGCAGCTTTGCCGACGAGCACCTTGCCCGCTTTCTCGGCGCGGCGAAGCGCTTCATGCTCGGCCTCGGGACGGCGCGAGAGCGTATCCACCAGATTCGTCGCCGATGCGTAGATATCCCATTCGATCACCGCGCCGCCCTGGACGTGAACGAACACGGCTCCAGCGTTGCCGCGGAAGATGTACTCGTCGTAGCCGTCGACGTCGTAATCGCGCTGCTCCCCCGCCGCGGTGCGGCGCTCGGACAGGATCCGCTCGGCTTTCAGGAGTGACGCGTAGGCGTCCGAGCGCAGATGCGGGAAGTAGATGCCTCCGAAGACGCCGTGCCAGTAGACGTCGTTGCCCTGCGCGCGCCACAGGTTCTGCTGTGCTTGGCGAACCTCTTGCGACGCGTCGAGGATGCTGCGCCGCGCGAGCTCTTCGCTAACGATCAGCATTCGTTTGTGCAAGCCGTTCGATTCGGGATACTTTGCGAAGAAGTTCCGCCAGAGCGGTGCGGTCACGAGTCCCGCGAGCTCGTCGCCAAGCTTGTTGCGCGCCTGCTGGTAGCGGCGCGCCGCATTCGCCTCGAGCGCCCACTCCGCCATCTCGGGATATGAGCCGCCGGGAATGTAGATACGGCGCGCCGGCTTTTGAAAGATCCATGCGTCCTCGAGCGTGACGGTCTGCAGGAAATCGGCCTGAGCGATCGCGCTGAAGAATTGTTCGAGCCATCCGTCCTTGTGCACGCGCTGGTAAGTACCGGGCCACGCGCCGAATTTCTCGCCGTCATCCGCGTACACGACGAGGCGGGCGCCCTCGTCGGCCCGCGCGCGCAGCTCCTTCATCGTCTGCCCGACATCGCGGAACGGGATCAGGTAGCGGAGCTTCATGCTGCCGGGGAACACGATCACGGGAAGCCCTTGATCCTCAGTGACGTACGACTCGCCGAGCTCCTGCGGACGCAGTCCCGCCTGGAGGAAGTGTTCGTCGTCGAGGACCGTGTACGCGACGCCAGCCTCGGCGAGCAGCGAGGGAAGATGCGGTTCCCACACGCGCTCGGTCAGCCACGCGCCGAGCGGCCGCTGACCGAAGATCGCGTGGACGCGATCGGACAGAGCGCGGATCTGTCCGACGCCGTCCCGCCGCGGCACACCGACGAGGACCGGCTCGTAATAGCCGCCCGAGAGGAGCTCGATCTGTCCGCGTCGCACCAGGTCCGCGAGGTCTCCGATGACGTCGGGGCGGTTAGCCTCGAGCCAATCCAGGAGCGGACCGGAGAAGTGCAGGCTCGCCTTCACCTCTGGGTGGCGGTAAAGCGTCGCGACGAGCGGGGCATACGCTCGCTCGGTCACCTCTTGAAAGACTGACGGGAAGTTCCCGGCCGGCTGGTGCTGGTGGAAAACCAGCGCCAATCGCAGGCGATCGGCCACTAACGATGCATTTTACCAAAAATGGCGTCTGCGTACGCTCTGCGTACAAATTGGCCGTCTGCATGTCAACGAACTCGACAAGAGAACGTTGTGTAAGTCAGGCTTGGAGCGAATGTTCGGTCGCCTAGTGATGTATGCGGCGCTCCTGACCGCGCTGGGAATCGTGGTCGTGAGCGCCTGCACGCCCCAACGGGAGGCCGCGCCATCCCCTACGGTGGTCGTTACGTCAGCGTCCGCTTCGCGTGCAGCCACGCCGACGCCGACAGCTCTCGCGAGCGCGACCCTCACCCCTCGGCCGTCCGCGTCGCCGACCGCCCCGGCCAGCCCCGGCTCGTCACCGGCGGCGGCTTGCCCTCGGGTGACGGGGGGTGGGTCCGGCAACCAGGTGCAGCTCGTGTCGGTCCGGGTCGCGCACCAGGCTGGCTTTGATCGCCTCGTCTTCGAGTTCGGCCCGAGCACGGCGCCGGGCCCGTTCGGGATGCCGGCCTACACCGTCGAAGCGGCGAGCTCGCTTGCGGGTCCGAGCGGGCAGCCGATCACGATCGCGGGAAGCGCGATCTTCGGGACACGCTTCCAGAACGCGTCAACGATGACTCCGAACGGCACGCCTAGCTATACCGGCAGCACCGACATGAAGCCGGCTACGCCGCTCATCAAACAGGTGCGCCTGGTGGAGGACTTCGAGCGCGTGCTGGTCTGGGGCACGGGCTTGGATCACCTGGCATGTCCAAAAGTGAGCGAGCTTGCGGGCCCGTACCGCGTCATCTTGGATTTCCCGACCCCTCCCTGAGATACTTCAAGCTCCGGATCACTAGTTGAGGGGAGCGTCCTGCCTTGGCTGAAGCGCAAAAACTGAGCGTCCGTCCGCGCGCCGTCCTTGGCAAGAAGGTGAACGCGCTCCGCCGCAAGGGCGTGCTCCCGGGCGTCGTCTTCGGCGGCCGGGCCGATTCGACGCCGGTCGAAACGGACCTTCACACCTTCGAGCTCTCCTACCGCCGTTGGGGCAATACGACGCTCCTTGCGCTCACCGGGCTCGACGGCGGCGAGGTCCCGGCCCTGGTCTACGACGTCAGCCGCGATCCGGTGAGCGGCCGGATGCTCCACGTCGATTTCGCGAGGGTGTCGCTGACGGAGAAGACACACGCCGACGTTCCTCTTCACTTCGTCAACGAGTCGCCCGCCGTGCGCACGCTCGGCGCGGTGCTTCTCCACGCGCGTTCCGAGGTGAATGTCGAGGCGTTCCCGCAGGACATGCCACGCGCGATCGAGGTGGACCTCTCCGGGCTGCTGGAGATCGACGACGCGATCTTCGTCCGCGACCTCAAGGTGGACGCGACGACGCTGCGGATCACAAATGATCCAGACGAGCTCGTCGTGAAGGCCGTCCCGGTCAAGGTCGAGGAAGAGCCGAAGGCCGCCGAGGCTGTGGTGCCCGCCGAGGGTGAGGTCGCGGCGGAAGGCGAGGCCGGAGAGGGCGCCGCGCCGGCGGCCGGTGCCGAAGCCGGGAAGCCTGGCGCACCCGCCGCGGCCAAGGGTGGCGCGTCAGCGGCCGAAGGCGCCGCGAAGGGCGCACCACCGAAGGCGCCGGCCGGAGGCGCAAAGAAGTCCTAGCCGCGGTAGTCGGCTAGCGACACGTCTGGGAACGGATTGTCCGCGCGCTCGAGGCTTCGCAGCTCAACCTCGTCCTCTGTCGCATCACCGCTGCGCGCGAGCGCGACCGCCCGACGGAAGCGCTGCACGTGTGCACGGAAACGCTCCACGGCGTAGTCCGCGGCCTGGCCTGTGGTGACCAGGAATGGCCAGTCGCTCGACTCGGCGAGCAGGAGCTCGCGCATGGCCTGCCGCGCGGCGCGCTCGCGGAAAGGATCGTCGCGCGGGGGCGACGCACGGAGCTGATCCAACTCGCGCGCGAGGCGCTCGAGCTCATCCCACATCCACGCCGTCGCGTCGTTGCGCCAGGTCGAGTGATCGTTGTTCTTGCCCCATGAGCCCTCGGCAAGAGCGACCCGTTCGCGCGGCGGCTCACCTTCGAGGTATTCAGCGGCGGTCGCGACGCGAACACCGGACTCGCTCATCTGGCGGAGCACGAGGCCGAGCCAGTCCACTCCTTCGAACCACCAATGGCCGAAGAGCTCGCTGTCGAATGTGACCGCGAGGAGCGGGTCGCGGCCGTCAGCGTCGGGCCGGGCGAGCTCGTCGTGCACGACCTGGACGAAATGGCTCGCGTGCTCGCGAACGCGTTCGCCCGCGCGCCCCGGCGAGTACAGGTCCTTGTCCCCGAGCCCTAGCTGCACCGAGGTCACGCGCCAGTAGCGCAGACCGCTGCGGTCGTCCTTGCGGTGGAACGCGCGGTATTGCGGATCGCCGGGGTAGCCCATCATCGCCGACCAGACCTGGCCCGAGACGCGATCGTGTCGCGCGATGGCGACGACGTCGGAGTCGCCGACGTAATAGGGCCGGAGCAGATCCACATCGGTCCGCGTTGGCGCGCTCGCGACCGCAACGCGCGCCTCGTGCGGCGCATGGCGCCGAAGCTCGCTCTGCCCCCGGCGACGGGCGATCTCACCAGCGGCCCGCGCGTGCCCAGGCAGCAGCGCCGCATCGGTGAAGAAGTGTGTGATCCCGTTTTCTTCGAGCGCGAACTCAAGACCTGGCGCATACGCGCATTCGGGGAGCCAGATCCCTGTCGGCTCGAGCCCGAGAAGCCGGCGCGATGAGCGACGCCCGATGCGGAGCTGCGCTCGGACCGAGGCGCGATCAAGTAGTGGCAGGTAACCGTGGGTCGCGGCGGACGTGAGGATCTCGACGTGCCCGCTGCGCGCGAGATCGGCGAACGCGCCGACAAGGTCGCGCCCGAAGCGATGTACGTACGCGTCGCGAAGGCGCCGGTAGGACGCGAGATAGAAGTCGGCAAGCGCCGCGCGCCCGGTGTCGTCGGCGTCGATGAAACGGCGCACGTCCTTCTCGGCCCGGTGGACCTGGTCGTCGATGTACTCGAGGTTCCGAACGTCGACGTCGTGGTCCGCGAGCTGCTCAAGCAGCACGGGCGTCAGCCCGATGACCAGCCGATAGCGGACGCCCGCCTCGCGCAGATCGTGGAGGAGCACGAGGAGCGGAAGGTAGGTCCCGAGCACGGCCTCGTGGATCCACTCCTCGCCGTGCGGCCACCGTCCGGCCCCACGGCAGTACGGCAGGTGCGAGTGCAGGGCGAGAACAAAGGTCCCCATCTCCTCCCAGCATTCTGTGGCACGGCCGCTCGTGGCCGTGTTGTGTCGGGATCGTTGCCTCTTCGCGCGGTGGGAGGTCGGACGCCGAGTAACAGGTGGCCTCGGCGATGCAGCGCCTGCTCGCTGGGCTAATTAACGCCACTAGGCCCAAAGAAGAGAGGGTTCATATGCCCACGCCCGTCACTGATTTGGGGACTGCGCTCATCACGGGCGTCACCGCCGGCCTGGTGACGCTCATCGCAGCCCTTCCCGCGATCCTCGGAGCAATCGTGCTCCTCGTCCTCGGCTGGATCATCGCCGGCATCATCGGCGGCCTGATCGCCCGAGGGCTTCGCGCGATCAAGGTCGACGCGATGGCCGATCGCGCCGGCGTCACCGCATTCCTGCGCCGGGCCCAGGTCCGCGCCGACGCCGCCGGAGTCATCGCCGGCGTGGTGAAGTGGTACATCCGGCTCATCTTCGTGCTCATGGCCGCGAACGCGGTCGGCCTCACCGCAGTCAGCACGGTCGTGAATCAGGTCCTCGCGTTCATCCCGAATCTGCTCGTGGCCGTCTTCATCCTCGCAGCCTTCTCGTGGCTCGCCTCGCTGGCGCGCAACGTCGTCGGCGGGGTTTCGATGCCCAACGCGAAGACCATGGGCACGCTCGCCTACGCGGCCACACTCGGCTTCGGCGTCATCGCCGCGGCGACGCAGATCGGCGTCGCTGCGCCCCTGGTCGAGCTCCTCTTCGCGGGGATCGTCTTCGGTCTCGCGCTCGCCTTCGGACTCGCCTTCGGACTCGGCGGACGCGACGAGGCCGCTCAGATGTGGCGCGGCCTGCGTGGCTCGGTCCGCGAGGTCGCTTCGACTCCAGCACCGACACCGATCGAGCGTGCCGGAAACGGCCGTCCCTTCGAACGCTCGGAGCCATCGGTCCGGAGACGTGCTAGCCGCGCTCGCGGCAAGCCAATCTGCTGCACGGCACGTCAGCAGGCTCCGCCGCGATGTGAGGCCAGACGTCCGCAGAGGAGGCATGCCATGTTGCGATCCACGCGGCCCCTAGCCATCGTTGCCCTCACCGCTCTTCTGGTGGCGACCGCTTGTTCGTCGGGCGGGAATGCGCCTGGCACAGCGGCAGCCGGTAGCACCATCAACGTCATGTCGCTCTGGGGCGGGAGCGAGCAGGACAGCTTCCAGAAAGTACTCGACGCATTCAAGACGAAGACGGGCGTCACCGCGAAGTACGAGTCGGTCCGTGCGGACTATGCGACGACCCTCCAGACCCGCATCTCCGGCGGCAATCCGCCGGATGTCGCGATCATCCCGGGAATCGGCTTCCTGCGGCAGTTCGCGCGCCAGGGGTCGCTCAAGAAGGTCGCCGACCTCGGAATCGACGTGAACTCGCTCAAGTCGAACTACCCGCCGGGCATCCTCGAGATCGGCCAGGTCGACGGAACTCAATACGCGATCATGGTGAAGTTCAACAGCAAGAGCACCGTGTGGTACCGGCCGGACAAGTTCAAGACGTTCGGTGTCCAGCCCGCCGCGGACTGGAATGCTTTCACCAAGCTGCTCGGCGACATCAAAGCGAAGGGGCAAACGCCGCTCGGCCTCGGTGCAGGCGACTCATGGACCCTCACCGACTGGTTCGAGAGCGTGTACGTCCGACAGGCGGGTCCGTACAAGTACGACCAGTTGTTCAGCGGCAAGCTGGCGTGGACCGATTCGTCCGTCGCGGCCGCCGTGGACACCATGAAGCAAGCGCTCAAGGACGATTACGTCGCCGGCGGGGTCACGGCGGCTCTCGGCCGTAGCTTCACGGACGGCATCGGCCAGGCGTTCAGCGCCAATCCTCAGGCCAGCATCTACTACGAGGGTGGCTTCGTCGGTGGCATCGCCACCGGCCAGACGAACACCGCACTCAAGGTCGGCGACTCGATCGACTGGTTTGACTTCCCGAGCATCAACGGGAACAAGGGGGTCACCATCGGCGGCGATGTCATCGCCGCGTTCACCACAAAGCCAGGCGTAAAGGAATTCCTTCAGTACATGACCACGTCCGACGCCGGCTCGGTCTGGGCCGGGACCGGCGCGGTCATCTCGCCGGTGAAGGCCGTCCCGGCAACCGCCTACCCGAACGACCTCGCCAAGCGCGAAGCCGCACAGGTCGCGAACGCGTCAGCGGTCCGCTTCGACGGCTCCGACTTGCTGCCGTCGGGTGGCGGCGACGACATGGGCGCCGCATTACAGGACGCGCTCAGGGGCAAGACCGTCGACTGGGCGAAGTTCGAAACGTCGATACAAGCCA
>VBIL01000014.1 GCA_005879975.1 Chloroflexota bacterium | reverse complement strand
GCAGCGTGTCGGCGATATCGCGCGCACGACGCCACTCCAGATGGTGCTCGTGGGCGACAAGGAGAAAGCCGTGTGGCGCATCGCGTGGACGGCGGAGGCGATCCTGCCGCACCTCACCGCCGGCAGGCTCGTTCGCATGACGCGTCTGCCCACGTCTCGGGGGCGCATCATCGCGCGAGACGGCACCGAGCTCGCGACGTTCGTGGAGACGGGTCTCGTCGGCGTCGTCACCGGTCAGATCCGCTCGGAGGCCGGCCTACTCGCGTCGCTCTCGTCCGTGCTCGGGATGAAGCCGGACGACATCAAGGCGAAGTACACCCAACCGTGGGTCAAGCCCGACCTCTTCGTTCCGATCAAGGCCATACCCGTGGCGCAAATGGACGGTATCAAGGCGCGCCTTGGGGTCATCGAGGGTGTTGCCATACAGGCGACGCGCGTGCGCAGCTACCCGAGCGGTCTCGCCGCGCAGACGCTCGGGTACCTCGCCGAAGCCGGCGACGACGAGGCGAAGACAAAGACCGCGCGCGGCGTGCAGGCGGGCGATCTCATCGGAAAGAAGGACACCGGACTCGAGGCGACGCTCGACGACGAGCTCGGTGGCAGCTACGGATGGCGCCTCGGAATCGTCGAGTCCGACGAGCGCGCGGTCGAGACCCTCGCTGAAAGCGCGGCCGTGCCCGGTCGAGATGTCGTCCTTTCGCTCGATCCGAAGCTGCAGCGCGCAGCCGAGAACGCGCTCGGCGATCAGAAGGGCGCGATCGTCGCTGAGGATCCCTGGAGCGGCGAGATCCTCGCGATCGCGAGCCGACCGACCTTCGACCTCAACGCGTTCGTCTCTGGCGACGCGGCGGCGATCGCGCGCTACTCGGCCGACCCGAAGCGGCCGTTCTTCAACCGCGCCACGTTCGGCCAGTACCCCACCGGGTCGTCGTTCAAGCCGGTGACGTCGACTGCCGCGCTGCGGACCGGCGTGTACAAGTGGGGCGACCGCATCGATTGCCCGCTCCGCTGGACCGGCTACGGTGAGCAATGGGCCCAGTTGAATCACGAGAGCGTCGCGCTCGGGCCGATCGATCTGCGCACCGCGCTCGCACGAAGCTGCAACACCTTCTTCTACGAGATCGGCAAGCGTCTCAACGATCGCGATCCCTTCACCAGCGCGGCGGACCAGGTGTGGAACCCAGGCGACGCGACGAACCTCGCGATCGGGCAAGGCTTTCTGCTCGCGACGCCGCTGCAGATGGCGAACTACGCCTCTGCTCTCGCGAACGACGGGATCGTGTGGAAGCCGCGGCTCGTGATCGAGCTCCGCGACCGCGACGGCAAGACGGTGAAGACCTATCCGAAGACGCAAGCCGGGTCCGCACTTTCGATCCCGACCGATCTGTCGCTCATCCGCGACGGCATGCACGCGGTGACGACCGACCCTGACGGAACGGTCTCATCGGTGTTCCGCACCTACTCCGTCAGCACCGCCGGTAAGAGCGGGACCGCCGAGACGTCGGCCACCGGGAAGGTGGATGCGTGGTTCATCGGGTACGCCTCGTTCGAGCAACCCTCGATCGTGATCGCAGCCGTGCTCGATGAGTACACCGAGCGGCCGGGCGTCTTCGGCTCTGTCGACTCGGCTATCGCTGTGAAGACGGTCTTCGCCGCGAAGTTTGGGCCGCCGTAGCTCCGACGCTGTCCCAGTGAGTTCGCCTCTCCCAGATCGAAAAGCGGTTCGCATCCTTTTCAAGACCTACTGGTCTGCGGCCGGTTGGCGTCGTCCTCGGCTCGATCCGAGTGCGGAAGATCTTGCGTACGCGGAGGCAGCTTCGGTCATGTTTCCCCCGGTGCTCCTCTCGCACGACGATGTGGTCGATCGCGCGCGCCAGGCTGCCGGGCTCGTCACACGATCGATGGTCACGGCAGCATTTATCGCGAGTTTCGGCTTGAGGATGCCAGCCCTCCGGTCTGCCCTGGCGAGCTACCACCTGGCTCGGGTCCTCCCTGTGCATGGCTTCGCCTCGTCCCGGGAGCCTGTGCTCTTTTGCGACGTCTGCGGCCGGTTCGCTGGACCGGCGCTCGAAGACCTCAGCGTCCTAAGTTTCGAACGGCTGAAGTGGGGCGGTGTCCGGCGCTTCGATCCGCTCTACATCGCATTCGATCTCGAGCGAGTCGCCGAGGTCGACGTTCCTGCACCGACCGAGGACGATATTCGTCTCCTTCGGGAACTCTTCGTTCTGATAAGAGACGTTGCCCGGGAGTTTCCCTTCTATCGTCCAAGCAAACTGACCGAACGGTTACGCGATGTCCTCCCAGGCAACAGGTACGTACGCCGAGGTGTCTTGGAGGTGCTTGGCCTCTGCGGTGTCCTACATCCGAGCGGGCGACCGAAGCCGTCGGACCGATGGGTTAATTACGTCGCCCGGCCAGATCCCCCGGAGAGCGACACTGACTGGCAGTTTCCGATCGCATTCTGGCGCGGGAATGACGGGCTCGACGAAACCAGGCTGGCCGAGCTCTTTCCCGAGCTCCTCTGGTGACTCGCTAAACTTTTCGCATCCCAGCCACTACCGACGTCCCGGCTTCGCGTCTGCTCGATAACGGGCTCGTGATGCACGCGCTCGAGGCGCGGCATGCCCCGGTCGTCTCGCTCTGGGTCTGGTACCAGGTGGGTGGGCGCAACGAAGTTCCCGGCACGACGGGGATGTCCCACTTCCTCGAGCACATGCTCTTCAAGGGCACGCCAGCGCACCCGAAAGGCGATCTCGACAAGCTCCTCGCGCGGTACGGCGCGCTCTGGAACGCCTTCACCAGCGAGGACGTGACCTGCTACTTCGAAACCGTGCCCAAAGAACGCTATCCGGTCGCGCTCGAGCTCGAGGCGGACCGCATGCGCAACGCGCTCATCTCGCCCGAAGAGACCGAGGCCGAGCGGACGGTGATCGTGAGCGAGCGCGAGGGTCTGGAGAACGATCCGTCGTTCCTTCTCGGCGAGCAGCTGCAGCGGATCGCGTTCTCACGCCATACGTACGGGCAAGGTGTCATTGGAAGCAAAGAAGAGATCAAGCTGATGACGCGCGATGGTCTGTACGCGCACTACCGACGCCACTACGCGCCGAACAACGCGTACTTCATCGTCGCGGGCGACGCACCCGCAAGCGAGCTGCTCGACCGCGCCGCTGCGGCGTTCGGACCGCTGGAGGCGGAAGCACCGGCCGAGCCTCCGAAGGCGCCCGAGCCGCCCCAGTTCGGCGAGAAGCGCGTCATCGTTCGCCGCGCCGGCGGCGCGCTGCCGATCTTGCAGATCGGCTATCACGCGCCCTGCGCGAGCGATCCGCGCGCGCCAGCGCTCTCGATGCTCGCCGTCGCGCTCGCGGGCGCCACCGCCGGCGGGGGAGAGACGGCTTCGGGCCGTTCGTCGCGCCTCTACCGAGCACTCGTCGATACGGGACTCGCAACCGCGGTAGATGCGTCCTTCCAGCTCATGAAGGATCCCTACCTCTTCGTGGTCGAGGCGCACCTGCGGTCGGGCGTGACCCACGAGCAGGTCGAGCGCGTGATCCTCGACGAGCTCGCGCGCACCGCGCGCGATCCGCTCTCCGATGATGAGTTCGCGCGCACCCGGCGCCAGATGCTCTCGGCGAGCGCCTTCATGACCGACACGATCACCTGGCGCGCCTTCCGCTTCGGCCAGCTGCTCGCGACTGGCGCGGCGAGCTCGCTCGCGGAGTGGTACGACCGGCTCGCTGCGGTGACCGCCGAGGAGATCCGGGCCGCGGCCGACGCGGTCTTCCAGGAGAAGAGCCGCGTCGTCGGATGGTTCACTCCGGAGGCGTCGTGAACGTCCAGCGCCACCGTCTACCAAACGGTCTTCGTATCGCGGTCGCGCCGATCAGCGGACTTCGGTCGGTGGCGACGCTCCTCGCCGTCGAAGCCGGGCAATGGTTCGAGCCGGCGGGGCGTCCGGGCATCGCTCGCCTTTGTGCGCAGGCGATGCTGCGCGGGACGACCAAGCGCGACGCCAAGAGCTGGGCCGACGCGCTCGACGCCATCGGCGCCGCTGCCCGTCTCGACGTCGGCTCGCATGCGGCCACCTTCAGCGCGCAGTCGCTCGCGGCTGACGTTGGCGAGCTGCTCACACTCATGGCGGAGGCAGTGGTCACTCCAGCCTTCGCGCCAAAGGAGGTCGAGCTGGTGCGGCAGCAGACGGTCGCTCAGCTCGAAGAGGACTCGCGCAACACTCGGGCAGTCGCCGAGCGAGTCTGGCGGGAGCTCGTGTACCCAGCGGCTCACCCCTTCCACGCGCGGCCGATCGGCGATCCAGCTGTGGTGCGCGCTGCGACAGCCGACGAGCTTCGCGCGTATCACCTGCGGGCGATCCGTCCCGATGGGGCGGTCCTCGTCGTCGCAGGCGGCATCGAGGCGAAGCGCCTCTTCGACGAGGCAGAGCGCGCCTTCGCGGGTTGGTCCGCGCACGGCCCGCGCGAACCCCGGAGCGCTTCCAGCGTGTCGCTAGGTGGCACGGTTCGCCGGATCGAGATCGTTCCCGACAAGACCCAGAGCGACGTCGTCCTGGGGTGGCCGGGACTTCCGCGAACCGACCCTCGATTCGTGGCCGCCCGCGTAACGAACATGGTGTTCGCGGCGGATACTTTCGCGAGCCGCGCCGGCCATGTGGTTCGCGACGAGCTCGGCCTCGCGTATTACGTGTTCAGCACCATCGGGACGTCGCGCGGCCAGTCGCCGTGGACCGTGCGGATGGGTGTGAACCCGATCAACGTCGAGCGCGCAGTGAGCGTCACTCTCGACGAGCTCCGCAAAATCGTCGGCGGGAAGGTGTCGGAGGATGATCTCGAGCTGGCGCAGGACAAGCTCGTGGGCGAGCTCGACGTCGCGCGCGAGAGCCCCGGCGGGGTCGCGTCGCTCATGCTCGAGGGCGAGGTCTTCGAGCTCGGGCCGGACCACGTGGAGCGGTACCCACGGGAGCTTCGTGCCGTGACGCTCGATCAGGTGATCGAGACGGCGCGCACGTTCCTACCGCCCGAGCGTCACGCCCTCGCGATCGCCGGCCCACCGCTCCCGGTGGCGGACTGAGCTTTCCTGCGGCGACGCGCGCGCTGCTCGATCGCGCTCGCGAGGTCGACATCGAAACGGGCCCACCGAAGGGTCGGGCCCACAGCGTGCCGATCTGGGTCGTCGTCGACGGCGTCGACGTGTTCGTTCGCACCTATCGCGGGAAGACCTCGCGCTGGTATCGCGAGCTGCTGGCTGGTCCGGGCGCTCTGATGGTCGACGGGCAACGGGTCCGCGTGCGCGCCGTGGCGGCGAGCGACCCGGAGTCGGTCAGGCGCGCGTCGGCCGGCTACCGCAAGAAGTACACGAAGAGCGGCTCCCTCGACGCGATGTTGCGCCGCTCGGTGCTTCCAACGACGCTTCGCCTTGAGCCGGCCTGATGCGAAACGCGATGGACCAGTTCACGCTGCGTGACCTTCAGTACATCGAGTCGCCTGTTCGTTCTCGTGCGCGCGACGGGGGCGAAGCGCGTCGTCGAGGTCGGGACAGCCATCGGCTACTCGGCGCTCTGGATGGCGTTGGCCCTGCCGCCGGATGGACGGATAGTCACGATCGATCCTGACCGCGAACGCACGGCTCGCGCGCGCGCCTTCTGGAAGGAAGCAGGTGTCAGCGATCGCATCGAAGTGCGGAACGCTAGGGCGCTCGACGAGTTGCCCAGGCTGGACGGACCGTTCGATCTCGCGTTTATCGACGCGCTCAAACCCGAGTACGAGGGCTATCTTGCTGCGACCCTGCCTCTCTTACGCGCCGGAGGCACCGTGGTCGTCGACAACCTGCTGTGGGACGGCCGAGCTTCGGGTGCCGTCGCTGCGGACGACGCATCGACGAACGCGATCCGGGAGTTCAACCGAAAGTTCGTGAAACATCCTTCTCTCGACGCAACGATCCTTTCCGTCGGTGACGGTTTCGGGATCGGAGTGAAGCGCTAGCTCATCGCGAGACGCCCTCCTGCCCTTCAAAGCGATCGGAAAGCCGCTTGAGGTCCTCGAGACGGGCCTGCCACCGCCGATCCAGCTCCACAATCGCGCTCTGCGGTGAGCTTCCGCTCAACTTGGCGTAGTCGGTGGTGATGGTCGCGGCGTCGCGAAAGTTCTTCGCGAGTCCTGTGCGGTACCACTCGAGCCGGCCCGGCACGGTGGTGTTCGTGACGGTGTCGGCGATGAGGCCGTAGAGCCCGGACGCCTGGGCCATATCGCTCGAGTCCCGATCCGTCCACGCGCCCGGCCGATCGAACACCCCGGTCACCAGAGTGCTGGCCTGATCGACCAGCTTGGCGTTCGAATCGATCATCGCATTCCATTTGTCGCGCTCCGCCGCCTCCCGGGCACCCATCGTCTCGCTGAGGCCGACGAAGCCCGCCGACACCAGGCCGACGGCGATCAGGCCGATCAGCGTGACGAGTTGCGTCGTACGCCGCGTCCCGGCTGGGACGGTCAAATACCGGAGAAGCCCGCGGAGCAGCTGGAACCCGCCGAACAGCAGCGGGCCCCAGGCGAGGAAGTAGGTCCCTTCCGAGAACGCGTAGGTCCCCGCGGTGACGAGTCCGCCGCCGGCGAACCAGAGGCCGCCGTTACGCGCGTACTTGAAAGCACGATCGGATTCGTCGGCGGATCCCGCCGCGACCTCTTGCATCAGCGCGGTGAGCTGCGCGTCGTAGGCACCTCGCTTGTCGGGGTCCACGAGCGTTGCGAGCGCCTGGTCCAGAGTCGCCCGGATCTGCGGCGCGTTCGCTGGCGGTGAGTCGTTCAGCCGCAACACGTCGCGGCCGTACGCCGAGCGGATTTCCATCTCGGTCGCATTCCGCGGGACGCCGAGGAGGTCGTAGTAGCCGGCCAAGGGTCGTGATCGTGACACCGGGGCTATCGCGCCGGAAGCCGCACACCTCGCTCTGAGACCTCCACGAGACCCTCCGCGGCGAGAGATCGAACGAGTCGTGGCACACGCGTATCGATCACCGCGCGGCGAAGCGCTCGCATCGTCACCCCACCACGGCGGCTGTGGCCGAGCGCACGCAGGATCGCGCCGCGCACGCGCCGGTCGCTTGTCGCGAAGGGCGGCTGCCTGCGCCGCACGACGTCGTCGACGCCGGTGTACGCGCAGACCGAACTGAGCGGGCATTGCCCGCACCGCGGGCGCCGCGCGACACAGATCGTCGCGCCGATATCCATGAGCGCGTGATGCCACCGCGCGGGTTCCCGGCGCGACCCCAAACGTCGGTCGAGCTCCACCGCCTCGCGCTCGGTCGCGCTGCGTCCAAGGACCGCGCGACCCAGAACGCGTCGGATGTTCGTGTCCGCGAATGGAGTCGCGTGTCCGTGCGCGAAGCATGCGACCGCCGACGCGGTGTATGGACCGACACCCGGGAGGGCGTCGAGCCCGGCGATATCTGCCGGCAGACCTCGCGAGCTCCGCCTCGCGCTGAGCTGCAGATCGCGGGCGCGGCGGTTGTAACCGAGGCCCGACCACTCCCTCAGCACGTCGCCCAGAGAAGCCCGCGCGAGGGCACCCAGCGTTGGGAAGCGCTTCAAGAATCGCGCATACGCGGGTAGGACCCGGGCGACCTGGGTCTGCTGAAGCATCACTTCGCTAACGAGGACGCGATAGGGATCCTGAGTGCGACGCCAGGGAAGATCGCGACCGGAGCTTCGGTACCACGAGAGGACTCTGCCGCGGAACGTCGCCGGGAGCGTGCGTTTGACGTACAATTCGGCGCACAGAACAGTACGCCCGGTTGAGTGCTGAGGGCCTTTGGCCTTCAGCGCTTTTCATTCGAGGGCACGCACGGCCAAAGTCCGTGCTGAGAGCGGAGGCTCCGATGAACAATCTCGAGAAGCCTGTCTACGTCTCCGCGGAGGGACTCAAGAAGATCCAAGCCGAGCTCGAGGAGCTCAAGGCGAGCGGCCGCCAGAAGGTGGCCGAGCGCATCCATGCGGCGATGGAGTTCGGAGATTTTACGGAGAACTCCGAGCTCGAACAGGCGAAGAACGATCAGGCCTTCTTGGAGGGTCGCATCCTCACGCTCGAGCAGATGGTCAAGAATGCCCAGATCATCGACGAGAAGAGCCATCACGAGATGGTCGAGATCGGGAGTCACGTGATGGTCGAGGCCGATGGGTCGAAGGAGCAGTACGTCATCGTCGGATCGGCAGAGGCGGCTCCTGCGGAGGGTCGGATCTCGAATGAGTCACCGGTCGGCAAAGCGCTCATGGGTCACCGCGCAGGGGAGACGGTCCGGCTGGTCGTTCCGGCCGGCGCGGTGGAGATGAAGATCCTCGCCGTAAGTTGAGCTCAGGTCACGAGGCTGCCTTTTGGGCCGACGAGGAGGTCAAGCTTCTCGAGCCCGGGCGGCCGCACGTGGTGCGCGATTCCAAGACTCCGTCGGGACCGGTCCCTATTTCCGGTCTGCGCGGTCCGATCATCAGTGACGCGCTGTACCGGACGTTCCGGAGGCGGGGGCTCGACGTCCGGTTCGTCTACACCGTCGACGACTACGACCCGATGGACTCGCAGTCGATGAAGGAACAGGCGGGGATGGCCGAGCACATGGGGAAACCACTCTGTGCCATCCCTTCACCGGACCCGACCATCGCGGCTGATTTCGCCGAGTACCACGCGACGCGCTTCATCACGCTCTTCGCGGGCCTCGGCATCACGCCCGAGTTCCACCGCATGCGCGATCTGTACCGTTCGGGGAAGCTCGACCGGCAGATCGACCTCATCTTGCGCAGCGCCGAGACGGTCCGCGCGATCCACAAGAAAGTCGCGAATGTCGACCATCCCGCCGGCTGGCTTCCGGTCTCGGTGATCTGCGAGAACTGCGGGCGGATCGGGACGACCCTCGCCACCGACTATGACGGCAAGACCGTGGCCTACGAGTGCAAGACCGACTACGTGGAGTGGGCCGAGGGCTGCGGCCACGTCGGGCGCATCTCGCCGTTCAAGGGAAACTCGAAGCTTCTTTGGAACGAGCAGTGGTGCGCGCAGTGGGATCACTTCGGGGTGACGTACGAGGAGGGCGGCAAGGATCTCCTGACCGCCGGTGGGTCGCGCGAACGGTCGAACGCGATCTACCGCGAGGTCTTCAAGAAGGAGCCGCCGGTCGGTCTGCAGCACGAGTTCTTCACGCTCGGCGGGAAGAAGATGGCGAGCTCGAAGGGGATCGGCGCGAAGGCGCTCGAGATCGTCGAGGTGTATCCGCCGGAGCTCGTGCGCTTTCTCATGCTTCGCACCCACCCCAAGCGTCATCTCGAGTTCGACCCGGCTGGGATGACCCTCCCACGGCTGGTCGACGACTACGACCGGTTCGCCGATGCGTTCCTCCAGGACCCCGAGAGCGACATGGGCAAGACCTGGCGCCTGTCCCAGGTCTCGTCGACGCCCGAGCCACCCGGGTTCCGCGTGCGCTTTCAGGTGCTCGCGGACTGGCCTCAGATACCGAGCATCAAACCGGACGCTGTTGCGGAGAAACGCAAGGGCGCGCGCCTCAGTGACTCGGAGCTGCGCGATCTACACCGCCGCCTCGAGCTCGCGCGAATCTGGCTGGACCGGTGGGCTCCGGAGGAAGCGAAGTTCACCGTCCCGCCCCAGAAGCCCGATGTTCAGCTCAGCGAACCTCAGCGTCGATACCTCCTCGCCATCAAGGACCTCATCGGATCGGTGCACGATCCCGAGGAGATGCAGAACCAGCTCTACGAGCGTGCGAAGAAGGTCGGACTGGTGAACGTCGAGGGCAAGCCCGCGCGCGAGGCGTTCGCCGCGATCTACCTCGCTTTCATCGGGAAGCCGAACGGCCCCAAAGCCGGGTGGCTGCTCACGTCTCTCGACCCGGACTTCGTCCGGCGACGGCTCGATGAGATGGGACGCGGCGCATGAACGGGAAGCTGCCCGTCGCGATCCTCTGGCACATGCACCAGCCCTACTACAAGCATCCGCAGACGAGCGAGTTCGTGCTGCCGTGGGTGCGGCTACACGCGTCGAAGGACTACCTGCACATGGCGCGGCTCGCGCAGGAGTTCCCCGGGGTGAAGGTGAACTTCACGATGGTGCCGAGCCTGCGCGACCAGCTCGAGGATTACGCGCGCGGCGCTGACGATGAGGACACGCGCCTCACGATGCGCACAGTCGACGGCGTCCTCACGGACGAGGAGAAGGAGCACATGCTCCGTCGCTTCTTCTCGATCCACCACGGCAACGTCATCCATCGTTACCAGGAGTACCGCCGGCTGCTGCAGCTCGCTATGGCGACCGGCGACCGGCACGAGCTCCTCTCCGACAACTACTTCGTCGACCTCGCGCTCTGGTTCAATCTCGCCTGGATCGACCCGGACGACATTCGGTCCGATCAGCGTCTGGGCGAGCTAGCCGAGAAAGGCGCGCGATACACGCGCGAGGACGTGCGCTACGTGATCGGCCGGCAGCGGTTCATGGCGTCGGGCGTTCCGCACCTCTATCACCGCCTGGAGCGCGACGGTCAGGTCGAGATCCTGACCACGCCGTACTACCACCCGATCCTCCCGCTCCTCATCGACTCGAGAGCCGCGCTGCGCGCCGATCCGGCGGCCCAGCTGCCCGATCCGCCGTTCGCGTACCCGGACGATGCCGCGTTCCAGCTCGAAGAAGCGATCGCGTCGCACGAGCGGGCCTTTGGGGTGAAGCCGCGCGGGGTCTGGCCGTCCGAGGGGGCGATCTCGCCGGAGGCAGCGGACGTGATCCAGAAGGCCGGCTTCGCCTGGTTCGCGTCGGACGAGGGGGTCCTCGCGCGATCTGTGAACGTCGAGCTCAAACGCGACGAGGTCGGCGCGCTACTCGAGCCTGGGCTCCTCTACCGGCCATATCGCCTGGGCAACGGCGTATCGGCGATCTTCCGCGATCGTGAGCTCAGCGATCGGATCGGCTTTGTGTACGGCGACATGAAGCCAGAAGACGCGGTCGGAGACATGATCACGAAGCTCGAGCGCGCTCGCGATCGCGTGCCAGACGAGGGCGGTCCCTACCTGGCCTCGATCATCCTCGACGGCGAGAACGCGTGGGAGCAGTACCCCAACAACGGCAACGACTTCCTCCGGCTCATGGATCGAAGCGAGCCTGCGGGTCTGGATCGGCGAGCCGGCGCACCAGCGCGCTTGGGGCGCGCTTGAGCGCACGCGGCGGTTCGCCCAGGAGCAGTGGGGCTCACTCCGCTACATGCCCAAGAGCGTGCGACAGCCACTGATGGTCGCCGAGGGAAGCGATTGGTTCTGGTGGTACTCGAGCCGGAACTCCTCGCCGGAGGACGCCGTGTTCGACGAGCTCTTCCGGGCCAATCTCGAGGTGGTCTGGTGGTTCGCCGGGGCCGAGCCGCCGGACGAGATTCGTTCGCCACTGATGGATGAGCGGCGCATCGCCGCTTTCGCGCAGCGGAGTGGTGCGATGCTTCCCGGGGCAGGTGAGCGCTACGGCTAGCACTGGGCGCACCTTTCCGGGCGGGCTCGGCTATCTGCGGCCGCCCGCGGAGATCGAGCTCGCCGCGTATGGCCTCGATTTGCGCGGCTTGCGGATCGCGGACATCGGCGCGGGCGAGGGCCGTCTCGCTCTCGGCGCGGCCCACCTGGCCGACGGCGTCGTGGCGATCGACCCCGACAGGTCCGCGCTGGCACGGGGGCGTGCGGAGGCGAAGCGTCTGGGGCTCGGGAATATCACATTCCGCGAAGGCGCCGCGCAGTCGCTCGATCTGCATGACGAGTCGTTCGACCTCGTGATCCTGTCGTGGACGCTCTGATGAGTGGCACGCAAGGGCATGGTCGATGCCCTCACGGAAGCGAGAAGGATCCTCGTCGATGGAGGACTCCTCGTCGACGCGCGACCTGATTCGCGCGTAGCCGCGCGCGTCCGTTCCGGGAGCGGGCGCAGCCGGGTCATCGGGACGATCGGCACCCAGCGCGACACGAAGACCGACGATCAGCTATCGGACCGTGCCGTGCGTGAGGTGCTGCGGCGCGGGCTCTTCCGCTCGCGTCGCCGCGGTCGCATGTGGCACGCCATCCCCTTCGAGGACCGCTCAGAGCTCCAGGACTACCTCAGCGACCATCTGCGCTTCTCGCGCCGCGTGAGCTGGCGCGTTCCCGCGGCGAAGCGCGGCGGTGAGCTTGTCGTGGAGCGCGCGGTGCGCTTCGAGATCCTCGCGCGCCGTTAGCTCATCAGCGCGAAGGCGGTGTCCCAGGCCGCTTCGTAGCCGTCAAGGACCCGCGGCCATACGAAGCGCTTCGCGGTCGCCCGGCCGTCGGTGCGGATCGCTCGCACGATCTCCGGTCGCGCGCGAAGCGACTGATAGGTCGCCAGAAGCTCGCGCGGATCGTCGCTCTGCATGACCACGGCGTTGCCCAGCGGGACGGCGTAGTCCTCGCCCGTGCGGCCAACGTACGCGATACCACCGGAGGCCATCACCTCGAGACCCACGAGGCCGAAGGGCTCGCGCTCAGAGTTGGCGAGAACGCCGTCGGCTGCCTGGTACATGGCGCGGAGCGTGCGCTCCGCGACGAAGTAATCGAGGAACAGGACGTCGGCGTCGCTCGCTGCGACTGCCTGGGCTAGATCGCGCGTCGTTGCCTCGGGCGAGAGTGCGATCCGTTCCACCGACAAACCCCGCGCGCGCATGCGAGTCCCTACCGTATCGGCGTACGGGCTGCGGCTGCCCCTCATCAGCAGACGAGGGCGCGCTCCGGCGTCGCGCATCGCGGCGATCGCGTCGATGGCCCAGAGCCAGCGTTTGTCCGCGTCGAAGCGCGCGACCTTCACAAACGTCGGTCTCTCCCCGAATGCCGCACGCAGGGGAGCTGCCTCGGTCGGCGGCATTGTCTTCAACCAGCGTTCGGCGATCCCGTTCGGCAGCACCGCCGCATCGACGTCGAGAGCGTTCAGCTGTGCGCGCATGTAGCGGGAGACCGTGGTGATCGATGCCGCCCGGCGCAGGAGCTCGAAGTCGATGTTGTCGGAGCCGTAGGTGTTGTTCGCGTTCCAGAAAATGGCGGCCGCCCCGCGAGCCCGTGCGCTCAGGATGACGGCCGTGCCGATCGCGGCATTCGCGGTCTGCCAGTCCTCGAAAAGGAGGACGCTGCGCCGGCCGGCGACGGCCGACGCGATCACGAGATCAGCGATGTGCGGTGGGGCTGTGCGCGAGAAGTCACGCCACTTGCCATCCTCGCCGTCGTAGACGTCGCGCGGGTGGTGCGCACTGATCCATTGGCTCCAGCGCTCGAGAACGAGACGGCCTTCGGCGCGCTCCTCCACCGCCGGGAGCTTGGGATCGCCGACGAAGAGCTGATGGACCCGGTGGCCGCGATCCACCAGAGCGTCTGCGAGATCGATCATCCGCGTGGCGAGACCCCCGACGAACGAATACCGGTCGGGTCCCTCGAACGCGACGAGCACGACGTCGTACACAGCCGAGCACGGATAATGGCACGCGCCCATGACGCCCCTTCAACGCGTCCGTGAGAACCCGGAGAAAGTGCGCGAGATGCTTGAGGCGCGCGGGTTCGACGCGCCGCTCGACCGGATCCTCGAGCTGGACCGAAAGGTCCGAGACCTCCGGGCGAAAAAGGAGCGGCTTCAGGCCGAGCGAAACAAGGCAAGCCGAGGTGGGCCGCCCAGCGACGAGGTCAAGAGACGAATGCGCGAGGTCGGGGACCAGATCAAGGCGATCGATGCCGAGCTTGGCGCGCTCGAGATCGAGCTCAACGAGAAAGCGCTCTGGATCCCGAACGAGATCGATCCCCGCGTGCCGCGCGGGAAGGACGAGAACGACAACAAGATCATCCGCAAGGACGAGCCGAAGAAGCTCGACCTCACGCCCAAGCCGCACTGGGACGTCGGGGAATCCCTGGGCATCCTGGACATTCCGAGGGCCGCGAAGCTCTCCGGCTCGCGATTCTTCGCGCTCCGTGGCGCGGGCGCTGCTCTCGAGCGCGCGCTCATCGCGTGGCTCATCGACATCAAGATTCCTCACGGGTTCGTCGAGGTCTCGCCGCCATTCGTGACGCGGAAAGAGACGCTCGTCGCCAGCGGACATCTCCCGCATTTCGACGAGAACCTGTATCGCGACGAGGACGATGACGTATGGCTCATCCCCACCGCCGAGACGCAGCTCGTGTCGCTTCATCGTGACGAGGTCATTCCGGTCGAGCGCCTTCCGGTTCGCTATGTCGCATACACGCCTTGCTTCCGCCGGGAGAAGATGAGCGCGGGGCGGGACGTGCGGGGAATGAAGCGTGTCCATCAGTTCGACAAAGTCGAGATGGTCGTCTTCTGCCTGCCGGAGGACTCGCCGGATCAGCTCGCATTCCTTAACGAGCGGGCGATCGAGGCCGTCGAGCGGCTCGGGCTCCCGGTCCGCGTCGCCGAGAGATGCACGGGCGACCTCGGCTTCACCGCGTTACGCGGGTTCGATGTCGACGTGTGGGCACCCGGCGTGGAGGAATGGCTCGAGGTCTCCAGCACGAGCGACTGCGGCTCGTTCCAGGCCGAACGGGCGCACGTCAGCTTCCGGCGCGCGGCGGGCAAGGCGCTCGAAGCTCCGCACATCCTGAACGCATCGGGTCTCGGCATGTCGAGGCTCTACGCGGCGCTGGTCGAGAACTACCAGCAGCGAGACGGATCGCTCGTCATCCCGGAACCGCTGCGGCCTTACATGGGCGGGCGCGACAAGATCGCGCCGGGAGAGTTCACGCTGTAGCCGCGTGGATCCCTTGCCGACGCGCGAGCGCCGCTACCGCGACCACGGTCAATGCCGTGGCGGGAGGCACGAGCATGAGCGAGCGCGGCCAGTACTCCGTCCAGTTGAAGCGGATCGCACCGACCAGGGTGGTGAAGTCGTTTGGCATCACGCTCACCAGTCCGACGAGAGCGAACCCGCCGCCGAGGGCAAGAGGCCGAAGCGGGCTGCGACCCCGCCAAGCGAGTACGACGCCCGCCACGATCGCCTGCGCGGCAACGAGGGCGACATGAGTCGCGGGCGGACCGAACACGTTGTACGGCGCGAGCCGAGGATCTATCGGTCCCCCGACAAACACCAGTAGCAGCGAGGCGAGACTGTAGGCACCGGCCGCCTCGAGAAACGCGTTGGTCCCTCGGTCGGGGCGCGCGAACTGCGGTCCGGCGAGCGAACCAGCGACGACCGCGAAGGCACTCGGCAACCGCCATGCCGCGAGCTGACCGGCGCTGACGGCGATGAAATAGAAGGAGCTTCCCTGGATCGCGCGCTCGTAGAAGGCCTCCCCGCCCACGGTGATCGTCGCACCCGCCGCGAGGTACGCGGCGAAGGCGACCACGCCGAGCGGACCACCCGCGGCTCGTGCGACGGCCGCACCTGCGAATGCGCCGATCGCCATCGCGCTCCAGAGTGGCGTGGTCCGGTCGCCGAAATCGATGAACGAGTAGATCGGAGCGCTGAGGCTGTACGCGATCGAGCTGACGACGAAAGCCGCGCCGACCGCGGCGAGCAGAGCCCACAGTGGACGCGTTGCCGCGACGAAAGTCTGTCGCATGACCGCTAAACGCGCCCGGTGCGCGCGCCGCTACGCGGTTTGCGCCTGGCCGGTGACGTCCAGCTCTTGGATGCGGCGCTTGGTGCGGTCGGCGAGGTACGTGGGTCCGAGCTTTTCGAACACGAGGAGAGCCTCGGTGCACTCGTTGCGCGCGCCGACAACGTCGCCGCGAGCCGCGAGCAGGCGCGCCGAGGCCGCGCGGATCTCGGCGGTCGCAACCGGCAATCCGAGGCGGAACGCATGCTCGAGCCCCTCGGTGCGCCGGGCGTCGGCGACGGCGAGATCCCCGGTCGCGCATGCGACCTCGACGAGCGTCGCGGCGATGCTCGCCCCGCAGCGGCGGCACTCGTGTCCCGTCGCCGCGCTGTACGCGGCGGCGGCGTGCTGCTGCGCATCGTCGAGCGCTCCCTGCAGCAAGGCGAGCCGCGCGAGCTCCGCTGCGACGCGGGCTGCGACGTGCGTCCGCGCCGGCGACCGCTCCGCGAGAGCACGCGCCTCCGCGAGGGTCGTGGCCGCCGCGGCGAACTGGCCGCGTTCGATCGCGACCGAACCGAGCACAAGGAGCGTCGAAGCCGGGTCGGGCGGCTGCTGACCTTGCGCGAGCGGATCGGCCAGCGCGAGCGCACGCTCAAGAGTGGTTTCCGCCTCCGCGAGGCGACCGAGGCCGAAAAACACGCGCCCGAGCGCGCGCAGCGCGCCGGCCTCGCCGTCGACGTTCCCGAGCCGCGACTCGGCACCGAGGAGCTGGTTCGCCAGGTCCTCGGCCGTGACGAGATCACCGCGATCGAGCGCCGCGTACGTGAGGGTCGCAAGGGAGCGCGCGAGCCCCGACAGATCACCGATGGCGTTGGCGTGTTCGACGCACCGCTCCGTCGCGCGGAGCGATTCGTCAGCGGCTCCCGCATCCGCCGCGAAGGACGCCACCGCCTCTTCGGCTTCGAGCGCGAGCGCGCGGTCATTCGCCGCGAGCGCTTCCTTCACCGCGGTGCGGCCGACGTTCAGCGCCTCGGCGGGCCGCTCGTCGGAGCGCGCGAGGAACGCCTTCGCGAGCGTGAGCTCGGCGCGCTCGCGCCCTTCGGGGGGCGTCAGTCGATCGGCCTCGGCAAGGTGCTCGGCGGAGCGCTGCGTCTCGTGCGACCGCGCCGCGAGCTCGCCCGCGCGCCGGCGCAGCGCCGCCCGGAGCCCGTCGTCTGAGGGCCCTGCCGCAAGTCCTTCCTCAGCCATCGCGAGCGCATCCGTCCGACCCAGACCGCGCGCCGCGTTACACGCTTGAAGAAGAGCGCGAGCGCGCTCGTCGCCGCCCTGGCCCGGCAAGCGCCGCGCGAGCTCGGCCGCGGCACGGTAGTGGTAAAGGGCGTCCTCGAGCGCGTGCAGGGATGCGGCACGCTCGCCGGCGCGCATCGCGTGGATGATCGCGTGGGGGATCTGTCCCGAGCTCGCGAAGTGGTGGGCCAGAAGCTCGGGCTGCTGAGTCGCCACCTCCGGCATCACGTTCTCGATGACCTGGCCGATCCGGCCGTGCAGCTCCTCGCGGTGACGCGGGCCGATGGATTCGTAGACGAACTCCCGGAGCAACGATTGCCGAAAGCGGTAATCCCCATGAGTGGTGGGCTCGAGTAGGCCGCGTGCTGAGAGAGCGGCGAGGCTCGCGTCCACATCCACACTCTGGCCGAAGAGCGCACGCATCAGCGTTGGATCGCAAGCCCGTGCCGCGACCGCCGCTGCGTGCAGAACCCTGCGCTCGGGGGCGTTCGCCTGCTCGGCGCGGCGGAGGAGCAGCATCGGGAGTCCGTCGGGCAGATCGGTCATACGGCTCACGTCCGCGAGCGGGGTCGCGCCCTCGCGCTCCACCACGACGCCCGTGCTGATGAGCCAGCGGGACGCCTCGTCCAGGTACGTGGGACTGCCGGCGCTGCGGGCGACGACGTCGTCGATCGCCTGCTGTGGCAGTGCGCCCGCCGGAAGGAGCGCCTGGAGGAGCGTCGTGCTCGAGGTCGGGTCGAGCGCGGGGAGACGGATCTGAAGGTGCCCGCGGCTCGTTGTCCATGGTGGGGTGAGCTCCGGGCGGTACGTCATGATCACGAGGACGGTCGAATTCGCGAACGCGGGCGCGAGCGCGGTGATCAGCTCCTGCGATGCCGTGTCCGCCCACTGGACATCGGTGAGCGCGAGGATGACTGTCTGCGTGCGCGCGACGCGCAGGACGAGATCGCGGACGGCGCGGTCGAGCAGCTTGCGGCGTGTGTCGCCGGAGAGCGGGGGGAGCGTCAAGCCGTAGCCGAGAGCCGCCAGCACGAGCTTCGTGGCCTCCGGGTCCATGCCGGGGAGGGTCTCGCTCAGCGTGCGGTGGGCGATCTCGGTCGGGGCGGACGTCCCGATGGCGAGAGCACGTCTGAGAAGATCGGCGATCGCGCCGTACGCGCGGTGCTTGTCATATGGCGAGCACCGCGCGCGCGCGACGCGCGCACCGAGGGCCCGTGGATCCGCGAGGAGCTCATCGACGAGCCGGTTCTTTCCGAGCCCGGCCTCCCCGACGATCGAGACGATCCGACCCTTGCTCGCAAGCGCATCGTCCAGAGCACCCAATAGGAGGGCGATCTCGCCGTCCCGCCCGACGAGCGGTGTGCGGCGGCGATCGCTCGCGACGGCCGTCTCCTCGCGCAGAAGACGCCACGCCACGAGCGGCGCGGTCTTGCCCTTCGCGGCGACCGGCGGATGTGGCTCGTACGTGAAGAGGCCCGGTGTGAGTCGGTAGGTCGCATCGCCGACGAGGATCTCGCCCGGCTCGGCGGCCTGCTCAAGACGAGCGGCGACGTTGACCGCATCCCCGAGAACTCCGAATTCGCTCTCCTTGTCGCCGATGGCACCCGCCATCGCGAGGCCGGTGTTCACGCCAACGCGCAGCGCCAGGTAGCGCCCCGTCCGCTCCGCGATCCGGGCGTTCTCACGGTCGAGCGCGCCGAGGATGGCGAGCGCTGCCCGCTGGGCGCGTTCGGGATGATCCTGCTCGTCGCCGATCGCGCCGAAGACGGCGACCACGGCATCGCCGATGTACTTCTCGATGAGCCCACCCGTCGCGCGGATCTCCGCAGCGATCGCGTCCCACGCTGTGCGCATGTTCTCGTGCAGCTCTTCGGGATCGAGCCGCTCGGCGAGCGAGGTGAAACCTGAGATGTCGGCAAAGAGGACGGTGACCTGTCTCGTCTCGCTCGCGACCGCCTCCGGGGGCAACAGGCGGGTGCCGCATTTGCCGCAATAACTGAATTCGACCGGCATCTCTGCCGTGCACTTGGGACAGGTGACGGTCGCTCCCCGCATGTGAACGCGCGAAGCCTAGTGGGTCAATCGCGATGGTTGGTGTCGGCGCGGTGTGTTAGGAAGTCACCCGTTCAGGTGAATCCCGGACTTCTCGATCCGCGGTGGCGCGGGCTGACCATCGGCCTCGTCCTCAACGTGACGTTCGTCGCGTTCGAGGCGCTCGCGGTCGCGACGATCATGCCGCTCGTCGCGCAAGACCTGTCGGGTCTCACGCTCTACGGCTGGGTCTTCAGCGCGTTCCTGCTCGCGGATCTCGCTGGAATCGTCGTTGCCGGGGAGCTCGCCGACCGTCACGGACCCGCGGTGCCGTTCGGGGTGGGCCTTGTGCTTTTCGTCACCGGGCTCCTCGCCGGCGGGCTGGCGCCGTCGATGCCAGTATTGGTCGCCGCGCGCGCGATCCAGGGCTTCGGGGCGGGCGCCATCCCAGCGGCCGCCTACGTCGTGATCGGCCGTACCTTCCCCGAGGCGCTGCGGCCGCGGATGTTCGCGATCCTCTCGACCGCCTGGGTCGTGCCGGGCATTGCCGGACCGGCGCTCGCGGCGTTCGTCGGCGATCACCTCGGCTGGCGCTGGGTGTTCCTCGGGCTCCTGCCGCTCGTGGTGATCGCCGGCGGACTCGCCTATCGCGAAGTTCGCAAGGTGCCTGGTCATCCGGGTCGGGTCGCCCGCCGTGTCGTCCCCGATGCCCTCGCAGTCGCCGCTGGCGCGGCCCTTTTCCTGGGCGGTCTTCAGGCGCGCGACGTCCTCGTCACGCCTGTGCTGCTGGGGCCGGGCCTGGTTCTTGGCGTCCCCGCACTACGACGGCTGCTTCCCGCAGGAACGCTGAGCGCGCGTCGCGGTCTTCCATCTGCCGTGTTGGCCCGCGGCCTGCTGACCTTCGCCTTCTTCGGCGCGGACGTGTATGTGCCGCTCACGGTCACATCGCTCCGCGGCGAGAGCGTGTTGCTCTCCGGGATCGCGCTGACCGCGGGGACCGTCGCATGGACGACCGGCGCATGGATCCAGGAGCGCACGATCCTCCGCGTCGGTGCCACGCCGCTCGTGCGTAACGGATTCGTGCTCGTCGCGGCGGGGATCGCTGGCATGGTGCTGGTGCTCGCGGCGATCGTCCCGGCGTGGGCATCGGTGATCGCCTGGGGCATCGCCGGTCTCGGCATCGGCATGGCCTATTCGTCGATCTCGCTGACCGTGCTTGGACACGCGCCCGCTGGTAGCGAGGGCGCCACCGCCTCGGCGATGCAGCTCAGCGACATCCTGGGGAACGCGCTTGGCACGGGGGTCGGTGCGGTCGCCGTCGCGATCGCCGTCGGCGGAAGCGGCGACGCCGGAGGCGGCGTGGCGCTCGCCGACGGTCTCGCCGGAGCGAGCGCCCTCGCTGGGATCGTCATCGCGGGACGGCTGCGCGCCTGATCGGCGCGCGTCTTTAGTCGGAGTCCGGGCTTCGGTGGTCCTGATCCTTCGCGCGGCCCCTGGCCTTCGGCGTGCTCTCGCGACGGCCGAAGCTGACGAGGTTGATCCCGCCGTTCAGCATCATCGACTGGCCCTCGAACACGACGCCCTTCTCGATGCTCAGCGCCGGCGCGGCGAGGTCGCCTTTCACGCGCGCGGGCTTGTGGAGCTCGATCGAGTCGCTCGCCTTGATGTTGCCGATGACCTCGCCATTCACCACGACCGATCCGCAATTGATATTGGCCGAGACCTTCGCGGTCTCGCCGACGATGAGCAGGTCGGTGGTCGTGATCTCGCCCGTGAACGTCCCTTCGATCCGTACCTGTCCTTTGAAGCTCAGCTTGCCCTCGACGACCGAGCCCGGTCCGAGCAGGGCGTTGAGTCCGGCGTCGGCTGGGCTTTGCGGTTCGCGCATCGGTTCCTCCAAATGGACCCGGACCTGCGTCGTTCCCCTCTGGGCCGGGACCTCGCGTCAGGATTGAACGCAGCCTGAGGGTCTGCGCTACGGGCGTCCAGGGGTGCGGCGGTCGCGGTTGC
>VBIL01000013.1 GCA_005879975.1 Chloroflexota bacterium | reverse complement strand
CGTGTCGCTCTTCGAGGTCGGGCGTCACCGTCTTGGTCGAGGCGGACCGCGGATCGGGCTTGTCGCGTCGCATCGAAGAAGCGTCGGCCCAAAGCACTCAACGAGGCGTCAATGCGGACGCCGCGGCGCTTAACGTTCGCTCAAAGCGCCGTGGCTATCGGGTCAGAGTTCCTCTGAGCGGAAGCGGTAGCCGACACCCGGCTCGGTCGTCAGGAATTTCGGTTCCTGTGGGTCGTCCTCGATCTTCCGGCGCAGGCGCGCGACGTAGACGTGCAGGTAGTGCGATTCGTCGCCGTAATCAGGTCCCCACACCTGCTGCAGCAGCATCCGGTCGGTCAGCACCTTGTTGGCGTTCGTGAGAAAGACCTTGAGCAGGTCGTATTCGGTCGGTGTGAGGTGCACCGGGCGGCCCGCGAGCGAGACCTCGCGGCGCTCGACGTCCACCACCAGGTCGCCGCTTCGGATGCGCCGCTCGGTGCCGGTGGTCGGACGCGCGATGTGCCGGAGCGCGACGCGGATCCGCGCGAGCAGCTCGTCGATGCCGAACGGCTTGGTCATGTAGTCGTCAGCACCGAGATCGAGCGCGTTCACCTTGTCGTGCTCGCCGCCGCGCGCGGAGAGGACGATGATCGGTGTTCCGGAGCGCTCGCGGATGTGACGCACGATCTCGAAGCCGTCGCCGTCGGGCAGGTTGATGTCGAGGACAACGAGGTCCGGCTGCCGGCGGTCGTAGCTGGCCTTCGCGTCGGTCGCGGTCTCTGCGGTCTCGACCTGAAAGCCATGGCCGCGTAGGTTGGTGCGGAGCGTCCGAACCATCGCGGGCTCGTCATCGACGACAAGAAGTCGCGCGCCCGTCGCTTCGGCGCGCGGCGCGTTAGCCGCCATGCGCCGCGACCGGAAGCGTGAAGACCACCCGGGTGCCGTCGTTCACGTCCGGATCGACCCAGATCGATCCGGCGTGCGCCTCGACGAGCCGCTTGGCGATCGCGAGGCCGAGGCCGACGCCGCGTGACCCGTGGCCCGGTCGGGGGAGGCGGACAAACGGCGCGAAGATCCGCTCGGCGTCCGCGGTCGGGATGCCCGGGCCGTGATCGCTTACTTCGAATTGGATGTCGCCATCCTCGCGAGCGACGCGGATGCCGATCTCGGATCCTGGCGGAGAGAACTTGGCCGCGTTCTCGACGAGGTTGGACAGCACCTGTCCGATCTCAACGTAGTCGAGCTCTACGGGCGGAAGGTCCTCGGGCACGTCGAGCCGCACCGGATGACCTGCCGTGACCGGGCGCATCCGGCCCGCGACGTCCTCGACGAGCGCGCCGACATCGTGCCAGGCCTTGTGCGGGACGAGCGTGCCGTTCTCGATACGCGAGAGATCGAGCAGATTCCCGACGACCCGGTCGAGCCGGAGGGCCTCCTCCTGAATCGCGCTCGCGAATTCGTCGCGCTCGCGATCGGTCCAGTTCACATCGCGCTGCCGCAGACTACCGGCGGATGCGAGGATCGACGCGAGCGGCGTTCTCAGCTCGTGGGATACAGCGTGCAAAAGCTCGGTCTTGAGCTCGTCAGCGCGGCGAAGGGCCTCGGTCTCCGTGGCGTCCTTCCGAAAGCGCGCACGCTCAAGCGTGACCCCAAGCTGTGCCGCGGCGATCGCGAGCAGCCGCTCGTCGCTCGAGCCCAGCGCTGCGGCGCGCTTGCGAGGCAGGATCCGCAGGCGTCCGATGCGCTGGCCCGATGCCGTGATCGGGATCACGTGCGCGAGCCGTTCCCGGCGGCCGGTCATCCCCGGACCCACCACCCGGATGCGCCGGGAGGGACCGTGCGGGTCCATGACTCGAAGCTCGTTGCCGATCGTTGCGCGCAGCGCGGCCCGCGCCGCTTCGTCGCGCGCCGCTATCGCCGGGCGCGGCAGGATCTCGGCTTCCGCGTCGATGGCCACGGCGTCCAGATCGAGCGCCGCTCGGAAGTGCTCGGCGACGGCGCCGATGGCCCGTTCCAGCTCCGGTTCGGCCATGAGGAACGCGGCCTCATAAAGCAGCTTTGCATCGCCTTCGCGGTGCTCGGCTTCCTGCGCTCGGGCACGCTCGCGCGCGGCGAGCGTACCGGTGACGACCGCGGTGATCAGGAAGAGGGCGAGGGAGAAGAGCTCCTCAGCGTCCGCGACGATGAGCTGGTGCGTTGGCGGCACGAAGAACCAGTCGAAGGTCAGGAACGCAAGCACGCTCGCGACGATCGCCGCCGTCGTGCCAAAGGCCACCGCGACCAACAGCACCGCGACGAGGTACAGCATCGAGATGTTCGCGATCTGGGTGCGACCGACCACAAAGGCGATGAAGACGCTGGTCAGCGCGACAGCGGTGACGGCCGCGATGTACGGCACGAGGCGTCGCAACACGGTCACGATTCTCTACCTCGCCCCTGCGGTCGCTTCCTCGACGCCAGGCATGGCCAGGCCCGCGGCAACGCTCGTGAATGCTGCAGCGTCCTTCACGCTCGCGAATGGCAGCATCCGCTTGACCAGCGCGCGCACCGCGGGGATCGCGCTCGATCCGCCGGTATAGACCACCTCGACGATGTCGTCCGGGGCCAGCCCCGCGTCGCGCAGGACATCCGCGATCAGCGCCTCGATCTCCCCAAGGAGCGCGGCGATCAATCGCTCGAAGCGGCCGCGCGTCGCCCGCGCGTCGACGTCAACATCGGCGTGGTGGTACGAGAGGATCGCGGACGCCGCGCTCGAGAGCTCGCACTTCATCGCGTCGACCCTCTGAAAGATGTCGTACCCGAGCTGGAGCTCGATCGCACTCCGCAGCGCGGCAAGCTCGCGTTTGGGCGCGCCCGCTCGCACCAGATCGTCGAGCGCGTCGAGCAGCGGCTTCTCGTTCAGAGCGGAGAGCGCGTGCCAGTCGCGTAGGGCATTGACGATGTAGCGCGGGAGCCGCAGCCGTTTCGGGCCCCACTCCGCTCGCGATCCAAGACGCGGCGCGACGACTTCGTCGATCAGAAGCTCGGTCGCGCGATCGCCGCCGATGGGACCGCCCGCCGTCGCCATGACCGCAACACCACGCTCATCGCGCCGGACGATGCAGAGGTCCAGCGTCCCCCCGCCGAAGTCGAAGACGAGGCTCGTTCCGATGGCGGTCTCGGCGGCGTGTGCCGCCGCGACTGGCTCGGCCACGAAGCGGACGTTCCGAAAGCCCGCGAGATACGCGGCGGAGCGAAGCCGTGTCGTCGCGCGCTCGTCGGCGTCCTTGGCGCCGATGAAGCGCACCGGACGGCCGAGCGTGATCTCCTCGGGTGCGACGCCGGTCAGCTCCTTGGCGCGCATGCGGACGTGCGCGAGGATCAGAGCGATCAGCTCTTCTAAGCCCTTCGCGCTTCCGAAGACGTTCGTCCTCGTCTCGAGCGGATCGCCGAGGAACGTCTTGAGAGCCTGGAAGAGGCGGCCCGGAGCGCTCAGGTCGGTGTAGATGTGCGCCTCGACCGTCGGCTGTTCCTTGTCGGACGAGGCCATCCGAATGCCGAGCATCTGGAACTCTCGGCGGAGGGGCCCGCGGGTGCGGTTGTCTTCGAGGTACGCCTCGATCGCCGGCCGCCCGACTAGGGCGGAGCCATCGCTACGGATGTAGAGGACCGTGGGCATCGTCTCTCCCGCAAGCGGATCGATGGGGAGGACACGGGTCGACGTGCCGTCGTTGACGGCCAGGGAAGTATTGGAAGTGCCGAAATCCAGACCGAAGCGCACGGGAAGAGAAGCCTAGCCGCCGACCAGGCAGGCCCCGAGGGCAGGGTTTCGGGGCCTGCCTGGTCGGTGAGAGGCCTCCCTGACGTACGCAAGAGTCTTGACAACGGTATTGATAGGCTTTTAGATAGTGTCCGTGGCAACTGGCCGTCGACCCGTGTACGTCATCAGCATCGCCGCGAGCCTCGCCGGATGCCATCCGCGCACGCTGCGCATCTACGAGGAGGAGGGGCTGCTCGATCCGGTGCGAACCGACACGAACATCCGCCTCTACTCAGACGATGATCTCGAGCGGGTGCGCGCGATCCGCTATCTCACGCAGACGCGCGGGGTGAACCTCGCCGGCGTGAAGCTCCTGCTCCAGCTACGCGGCGCCGCCGATCTCCTCGATGAGATCGCGGGTCAGCTGGTGGAAGCGGAGGCGGAGGGCGAGGGAAGTGTCGATAACGTGACGCAAGGCGAGCCCGGCCGAAAGCCGCGAAATCGTCAACGCCCCAAAGGCGTTGAGCTGTAACAAGATCAATGGGTTCTACGCGACCGCGAATCGCCAACGAGCTCGCATTTAGGAAGGAAGAGAAGAAGTGACCGACCCAGAGACGAAGACCGCGACCCCCGACGCGCCGGGAACATCGTTCCCGCGTGACCTGCCGCTCGTGCCGCTGCGCGAAGCGGTCGTTTTCCCCAAGCTGGTGGTACCGCTCGGGGTCGGTCGCGAAAAGAGCGTCGCGGCGATCAACGCCGCCATGACCGAAGAGAAGCACTACATCGTCCTCGCGGCGCAGAAGGATGCTGAGGTCGACGATGTCGGTCCCGATCAGATCTACTCCGTCGCCACCGTCGCCGAGATCGTGCGCCTGCTCCGGATCCCAGATGGCAGCGCGCAGATCATCGTCCAAGGCCTTCAGCGCGTCCGCATCACCGGCTTCCAGCCGGAGTCGCGGTACTTCCGTGTGACCTTCGACGTCCTTCCGGATGAGGTGGGCAACGCCGTCGAGCGCGAGGCCCTTCTCCGGAGCGTACGAGGGCTCTTCGAGAAGTACGTCGACAACGGAGGGTCCATTCTTCCCGAGCTCGCGATGACCGCGAAGAACACCGAGGATCCCTCGCACTTCGCGGACCTCGTGGCGTCGAGCCCCGACCTTACCCTCGAGCAGCGTCAGCAGCTGCTCGAGACGCCGAGCGTCGTCGAGCGACTGAAGTTCCTCTCGGTCTTCCTCGCCAAGCAGAACGAGATCCTCGAGCTCAAGGCGAAGATCCAGAGCGAGGTCCAGCAGACCCTCGATAAGACGCAGCGCGAGTACATCCTCCGCGAGCAGATGAAGGCCATCCAGAAGGAGCTCGGCGAGGACGAGGGTGGCGCGGAGCTCAAGGAGCTCAAGGAAAAGATCGAGCAGGCCGGCATGCCCGAGCCGGTCAAGGAGAAAGCGCTCAAAGAAGTCGGCCGCCTTGAGAAGATCCCGCAGGCCTCACCGGAGACGGGCGTCATCCGCACCTACGTGGACTGGCTCGTCTCGCTCCCGTGGAACAAGGCGGCGAGCGACGATTGGGACATCCAGCAGGCCGCCAAGATCCTCGACGAGGACCACTACGGGCTGCCGAAGGTGAAGGACCGGATCATCGAATACATGGCGGTGCGCAAGCTCAGCCAGAACCTGCGCGCGCCCATCCTCTGCTTTGTCGGGCCGCCCGGCGTGGGCAAGACGAGCCTCGGCAAGTCCATCGCTCGCGCGATGGGTCGCAAGTTCATCCGCATGTCGCTCGGCGGCATCCGTGACGAGGCCGAGATCCGAGGCCACCGGCGCACCTACGTTGGCGCCCTGCCCGGCCGGATCCTCCAGAACATGAAGACCGCGGGCGAGATCAACCCCGTGTTCATGCTCGACGAGATCGACAAGGTCGGCGCGGACTTCCGCGGCGACCCGAGCTCGGCCCTGCTCGAGGTGCTCGACCCGGAGCAGAACAACGCCTTCAGCGACCACTACCTCGAGGTGCCGTACGACCTCTCGAAGGTGATCTTCATCACGACCGCGAACGTCGAGGACACGATCATCGCGCCGCTGCGCGACCGCATGGAGATCATCCGGCTCCCCGGCTACACCGAGGACGAAAAGATGCACATCGCGACTGGCTTCCTGCTCCCGAAGCAGCTGAAGCAGCACGGCCTCGAGGATGGCAAGCTCACGATCACCGACGAGACGCTCAAGAAGCTCGTGCGCGAGTACACGCGCGAGGCGGGTGTCCGCAACTTGGAGCGGGAGATCGGCACGATCTGCCGCAAGGTCGCCCGCGCGATCGCGGAGAAGAAGTCCGAGACGGTCGAGGTCAAGCCCGGCGGCGACGTCCTGACCGTCGAGGCGACGATCATGGACCAGGGATCGAAGCAGGAGGAGTTCGTCCTCACCGGCCAGATCCAGAAGGTCATGGAAGAGTCCGCGATCGCGGCGCTCAGCTACGTGCGCGCGCACTACGCCGAGCTCGGCGTCCCGAAGGGCTTCTTCAAGGACCACGCCATGCACATTCACGTGCCGGCGGGCGCGATTCCCAAGGATGGCCCCTCGGCGGGCGTGACCATGGCGACGGCGATCGTCTCGGCGCTGACGGGCCGCAAGGTCCGCAAGGACGTCGCGATGACGGGCGAGATCACTCTTCGTGGACTCGTCCTGCCGATCGGCGGGGTGAAGGAGAAGCTGCTCGCGGCGCACCGCGCCGGGATCAAGACCTTCCTCATGCCGAAGAAGAACAAGAAGGACCTCGTGGACGTCCCGCAGGAGGTCCAGGACACGGTGGACATCAAGCTGATGGAGACGATCGACGAGGTGCTGAAGGCGGCGCTGTTGCCCGGACCGAGCGTGACACCTGCGCAGATCGAGGCGTCACGTCCGAGCATCACCCCGCCGCCCGCGCACTAATTTCCGGGGGCACAACGGATGCCGGTCGAGTACAAGGACTATTACAAGACCCTTGGCGTTCCGAAGAACGCCACGACCGAGGACATCAAGAAGGCCTACCGCAAGCTCGCGCGCAAATACCACCCGGACGTCAACAAGAGCGCCGGCGCCGAGAAGAGCTTCAAGGAGATCAACGAGGCCAACGAGGTCCTCTCCGATCCCGAGAAGCGCAAGCGCTACGACACGATCGGCCCCGAGTGGGAGCAGTTCTCTAGGGGCGCAGGCGCACGGCCCTCGGGCGCCGGCGGTTTCCAATACGTGTACACGGGGCAGCCCGGCGAGAACCCGTTCGGAGATGCGGGTGGGTTCTCCGACTTCTTCCGAACGCTCTTCGGTCAGGCGGGCAATGGCGGCTTCGGCGACGCGGACGACCCTTTCACGCGCGCGAGACCGCGCAGTCGCACTCGGGCGCACCAGGGCGAGGACGTCGAGGGCGAGGTCGAGGTCACGCTTCCCGAGGCGTATCGCGGCACGGAGCAGGTCATCCAGATCTCTCGAGAGAGCGGTGGCCCGCCGAGACGCCTTACGGTGAAGATCCCGCCCGGCGTCCGCGATGGCCAGCGCATCCGACTTGCCGGGCAGGGGAGCCCTGGTGACAACGGCGGGCCCCCGGGCGACGCGTACTTGCGGGTCCGGGTGAAGCCGCATCCCTTCTTCACGCGCGATGGCGACGATCTTCGCGTCGAGCTTCCGGTCGCGCTGCATGAGGCCATCCTTGGCGGCGAGGTCACAGTCCCCACGCTCAAGGGACGCGTGTCGCTCCGCATCCCGCCGGAGACACAGAATGGGCGGACCATCCGCCTTGCCGGACAGGGCATGCCGCGGCCGGGCGGTGGACACGGCGACCTCTACGTCACCGTGAAGGTCGTTATGCCGACGAAGCTGAACGAGAAAGAGCGCGAGCTGGCTCGCGAGATCGCCTCGTCACGCAGCGGGGAAAACGTCCGGAGCCATCTGCTCTAGACAGAACAGATCGAGGGTAAGAACGTGATAGATCCGAACAAGCTCACCGAGAAATCGCAGGAGGCGCTCGTCGCCGCGCAGCAGAAGGCGCGCGAGGAGGGCCACGCCCAGATCGACGTCGAACATGTTGCCGCCGCGCTCGTCGACCAGCCCGGGGGGATCGTTCCAAGCGTCCTTACCGCGCTCGGCGTCCAGCCGGCGCAGCTTTCGACGGCGCTTGCGACCGAGCTTCAGCGCCAGCCCAAAGTCAGCGGCAACGTGCAGATCGGCGCGTCGGCGCGCCTCGGGCGCGTCCTGCAGCAGGCGCAGAAGGAGGCCCAGGGCCTCGGTGACGAATTCGTCTCGACGGAGCACCTGCTCCTCGCGATGACCGAGGACCAGGGCTACACGGGGCAGGCGCTGAAGCGTCTCGGCGTAACCCACGAGCGCGTGCTGAGCGCGCTCAAGGACGTGCGTGGGAATCAGCGCGTCACCGATCAGAGCCCGGAAGGCAAGTACCAGGCGCTCGAAAAGTACGGGCGGGACCTGACCGAGCTCGCTCGAAAGAACAAGATCGACCCGGTCATCGGGCGTGACGAAGAGATCCGTCGTGTCATCCAGGTCCTCTCGCGCCGCACCAAGAACAACCCCGTGCTCATCGGCGAGCCGGGCGTCGGTAAGACCGCGATCGTCGAGGGGCTCGCGCAGCGCATCGTGCGCGGCGACGTCCCCGAGGGCCTGAAGGACAAGCGCGTGTTCGCGCTCGACATCGGCTCGCTGCTCGCCGGCGCGAAGTACCGCGGCGAATTCGAGGAGCGCCTCAAAGCGGTGCTGCAGGAGATCGCCAAGAGCGAGGGCCAGATCATCCTGTTCATCGACGAGCTGCACACGGTCGTCGGCGCAGGCGCGGCCGAGGGCGCGGTCGACGCGGCGAACATGCTGAAGCCGATGCTCGCGCGTGGCGAGCTGCACACCATCGGCGCGACTACGCTCGACGAATATCGCAAGCACATCGAGAAGGACGCGGCGCTCGAGCGGCGCTTCCAGCCGGTCTACGTGGGCGAGCCGTCGGTCGAGGACACCATCTCGATCCTGCGCGGGCTACGCGAGCGTTACGAGATCCACCACGGGGTCCGTATCCAGGACGCGGCGCTCGTCGCTGCGGCGACGCTCTCTTCGCGCTACATCCGACCGGTTCCTTCCGGACAAGGCTATCGACCTCGTCGACGAGTCGGCGTCGAAGCTACGCATGGAGATCGACTCGATGCCCGCGGAGCTCGACGAAGTCGAGCGCGCGGTCTCGCGGCTCGAGATCGAGCGCGAGGCCCTCAAGCGGGAGACCGACCAGGCCTCGAAGGAGCGCTTGCAGCGGCTCGAGCGCGAGCTGGCCCATCTCAAGGAGGAGTCCAGCGAGCTGCGGGCGCACTGGCAGCAGGAAAAGGCCGCGCTCACCGAGATCCGCGACAAGAGGAAGCAGCTCGAGGAGATCCGTGCGGAGGTCGAGCGCGCCGAGCGCGCTGCCGACTACGCGAAGGCCGCGGAGCTCAAGTACAGCACCGTCGCCAATCTCGAGCGTGAGATCGCGGGCGCCGAGAAGCGGCTCGCCGAGCTTCAGAAGGGCCGCAAGATGCTCACCGAGGAGGTCACCCCGGAAGACATCGCCGACGTCGTCGCGAAATGGACCGGGATCCCGGTGACGAAGCTCCTCGAGGGTGAGGTCGCGAAGCTCCTCCGCATGGAGGAGAACCTCCACAAGCGCATCGTCGGGCAGGAGGAGGCGGTCACGGCCGTCGCGAACGCGGTGCGGCGCGCGCGCGCGGGCATGCAGGACCCCAACCGTCCGCTGGGCTCGTTCTTATTCCTAGGCCCGACCGGCGTCGGCAAGACGCTGCTCGCAAAAGCGCTCGCGGAATTCCTCTTCGACGACGAGAAGGCGCTCGTGCGGCTGGACATGTCCGAGTACATGGAGAAGCACACCGTCGCGCGCCTCATCGGCGCGCCCCCCGGCTACATCGGGTTCGAAGAGGGCGGGCAGCTGACGGAGGCGATCCGACGGCGGCCGTACTCGGTGCTCCTGCTCGACGAGATCGAGAAGGCGCACCCGGACGTGTTCAACGTCCTCCTGCAGATCCTCGACGATGGGCGTCTCACCGACGGCCACGGCCGAACGGTCGACTTCAAGAACGTCGTGATCATCATGACGAGCAACGTCGGCTCGACGTTCATCACCGAGCTCGCCGACCAGCAGGACCTCCTCCGCAAGCGAGTCATGGACGCGCTCCACGGTCAGTTCCGGCCTGAGTTCCTGAACCGCGTCGACGAGATCGTGATCTTCAAGAACCTCGTGACGCAGCAGCTCATGGAGATCGTCGAGAAGGAGACGCAGATCCTCGCCAGGCGGCTTGCCGAGCGGAAGATCGCGCTCGATCTCTCCGACAACGCGGAGTCGCTCATCGCCAAGGAAGGATTCGACCCGGTCTACGGGGCGCGTCCGATCAAACGGACCATCCAGCGGCTCGTGATCGACCCACTCGCGCAAAAGGTGCTCACCGGCGAGTTCAAGGAGGGCGACACGGTCTTCGTGGACGCGCAGGACGGCAAGATCGTCTTCTGGAGCGAGCAGTACGCGCAGGAAAAGGCCGAAGAGGGCGAGCGCGAGCCTGCGGGCGCCGGACGCGGCCGCAAGATGAACTAGAGACCGGACCGACCCGGGCCTTTGCACTGATTTCGCGACCCACGGGATATACAGGACTGGTGGGACGCCTTCTGGTTCTATGCGTGGTAGTCCTTGCGTCGTGCGGCGGGGCCGCGACGCCTGTTGCGCCCACATCTTTCGCACCGGACGCCACCACTTCGAGCGCAACGCCGCCGCCGGCACCCGCGACGACGGCTGCGGCCACCGCGACGGTGCGCCCGATCGCGGCGGTCCTCGAGCGCATCGACGCCGCCAAGCTCAACGACCACATGACCGCGCTCGCGTCCTTCGGCTCGCGCGACGTGCGACACCCGAATCACGCAAAGGCCGTCGCGTATCTCAAGGAGCAGCTCGGCGCGATCCCGGGCCTCGTCGTGCAGTCGCATCGCGCCGCGTACAACGGGATCCCGCTCGAGAACATCTTCGCGATCGCCGACCCTTTCACACAGCCCGGTCCGACCGGGTGGGTGATGATCTGCGCGCACTACGACTCGATCTCGAACCGCAGTCCAGGCTGGAACCCAGCGACGAGCGATGCTCCCGGCGCGGACGACAACGGCACAGGAACGGCTGCGCTGCTGGAGTACGCGCGCCTGCTGGCGCAGGAGCGCGCTTCGCTCAGGCAAAGGGTCGTGCTCGCGTTCTTCGATGGCGAGGAGCTCTTCTTCAAGGGCAGCGCCGCGTACCTCGGCACGCTGCCGGAGCCGAAGCCCTACGCGGCGGTCATCAACATCGACATGGTCGGCTTCAACCCGCTCGCCGATCGCCTTGACCTCATCTGGTACACGAATGGTTCGGCCGGCCTGCGCGACCGGATGATCGCCGCGAACGACCGCTACCAGATCGGCGTCTCACCACTCTTGCCGCAGCTCGCGACCAGCGGCGCGACGATCCTGGACGCCGCACCATTCGGCCTTGCCGGCATCCCCTCCATCGCGATCGTTCAGCGCTACGGCGAGAACGACTCCACGTTCCCCGGCAACTACACCTTCCATACGGTGAACGACACGCCCGACAAGATCACCAACAAGCGCCTCTGGCTGAAGGCCACGAAACTGGCGCTCGCGACCGCGCTCGAGCTCGCGCGCTAGGCGCGCACCGCCTGGCGGCGTCGCAAGCTCTTCCACGTCCACAGCGCGCCGACGATCGAAAGGATCGTCCATCCGATCCACGAGACGAGCACGCCCATCGCGACGTCGGCGCGGATCGAGATAGAGGTCTCGTCCTGCGTCGCGGCCCAGCCGAGCGCGGCGGCGCAGTAGGGCATCCCCGCGGCGAGCACGAGCACGCCAATCGATGCCCAGAGCCGGATGTTGAGGAGTTTTCGCATCGCGGCCGAGCGTACCGAGCGACATCACGAGGCGAGGCTCAAAGCGGAATAGATCTGGCGCAGAAACCGGCTTGGGACCGACGCGAGCCGCTGTGTGTCGACGAAGCCGGCCTCGGCCGCAATGGAGCGCCAGGTCTCGAACGTCATCGGATGAGGGACGTACGGGTTTCCGTGGTCGCTGTCGTACTCGACGAGCAACAGCCTTCCACCGCTCCGCAGGTAACCCCGCACCAGCGCGACCACCGGGATCTTCTCGTCGACGAAATGCAACGAGTTCGCCATGACGATGCCGTCCAGATCGGCGAGCTCCAGCGGCCGTGTGAAGTCGGCGACATGTGTGCGCACTTCGGCCTGCGGCACCGCGGAGACGAACGAGCTCCGGAGCTCTGCGAGGGCGCCCCGGTCGCGGTCGACCGCGTGGATGACGCCGTGCGGCCCGATGAGATCGGCGAGCGCGAGCGTGAACGCGCCCGAACCCGCGCCGAGATCCGCCCAGGTCCCGCCCTCGTTCTGCCGCACGCCGCCGGCGAGGAGCCGAACGTGATCGGCGTGATCCATTTAGCTACCGATGTCGCTTTCCGGCCAGCCATCGGTCGAAAGGGCGATCGTGACAGGGCCGTCGGCCTCGATCGTGACACGCATCGTCGCGCCGAAACGGCCCTGTCGCACCTCGAGCCCCTTGCCACGGAGCACGCCGCAGAAGGCATCGAAGAGACGGTGGCCGGCGTCGGGCGGCGCGGCGGCCGTGAAATCGGGCCGTCGACCGTGACGAGCGTCGCCATACAGGGTGAACTGGGGGATCACCAGGACCGAGCCGCTCACGTCGCCGAGAGCACGCTGCATTCGGCCATCCTCTTCAAAAATACGGAGCCCGGCCACCTTCGCCCCGAGCCGCTCGCCGTCCTCAGGACGATCTTTGACGCCGACACCGAGCAAGACGACCACGCCGCGGGCGATCTCGGCGACGCGCTCGTCATCGACATAGACCGCGGCGGAGCGGACCCGCTGCACGATCGCGCGCAGTTAGTAACTCACTCCAGCATCCAGGGGTTGTCGCCGCGCACGACCGCTTCGACCTCGCTCGCCGAGAGGTGCCCGGGCGTGAAGACGGTCATGCTTTTGGCGAGCGGCAGACGCGTGATGTACGTGACCTTGCCGAATCGGTAACCGTGCTGAAAGAGAAAGCGCTTGCCGTCGATCTCGATGAGCTGGCGGCGCGCCGATGTCGTGGCGGGCACGTGCGAAGTATGTGCGAGTGCCTCGCTGGGCTCGGGCCTAGCCTCCGAAGCCTGGATCTTCGGGCGTCGTCGGAACGAGGCCGCCCGGGTTCTCGGGGAGACCTGGAATGCCGCCGCCGCCAAAGCCGGGATCTTCAGGAACGACCGTCGGCGCGGGCGCGGGGTCTGCGGGAGGTGCCGTCGGGTCGGCGACCACCGGATCGTCTGCAAGAGCGACACTCACCTGCAGCGAGAACGTGAGGAGGAACGCGAGCGCAAGCGCTCGAGCGAGACGTGAACGGATAGGTCTCATCTCTTCATCCTCCCCTGTTGTGTGTGGCGCCCGCTTCGCTATCCTGCGTCGAGTCTACCGGGGGCCGGGTAGAGTGTCTTTCAGACCGGTCTCCGTAAGGGGGAGCGTCGGGTGGCCAGCCTTCCTGAGACTGTCCAGGCTCCGAGCACGCTCGGGGAACGTGTACGAGCCGCGCGCAGAGAGCTCGGAATGAGCCAAGCGCAGCTGGCTGGCGGAGAGTTAACCAAGGGCTTCATCAGTCAGGTGGAAGCCGGCCTGGTCAGACCGTCTGTGCGGTCGCTCCAGATCATCGCGAACCGCCTTGGCCGGAGCCTCGACTACTTCCTCGGCGACGAGCCACTCGCCGCGATGAAGCGACTGACGTTCCACCGCCTCGCGGCCGAGGCCGCAGTCGAGCGGCATGATTGGGACACGGTCCGCGCCGAGGTCGCGCGCGGGCTCGGCGAGCGACCGCAACCACGCGAGCACGCGAAGCTACTGCGCTTCCTCGCACAGGCCGAGATCACCTCGGGCGATCGCGAAGCTGCGTTCGAGCACATCGCGCGCGGTCTTGGGATGGTCACCGCCGCTGCCGAGCCGATCGAGGTCGCTCACCTGCTCTACCTGCGCGGCCTCGCGTACGGGCAGCAAGGCCACTATGTCGCGGCGGGCGAGGCCCTGGAGGCGGCGCGCGACGTCGTCGAAAAGTACGAGCTGACCGACCCGCGGCTACGCGCTCGGATCCTCGTCTCGCTGGGCACCGCCTACCGTCGGTTGCGCCGCACGACGAAAGCCGCGCAGACCTATGCGAGCGCGCTTTCACTGGCGTCGAGCGTTGACGAGCTCCGGCTTGCAGCGCAGGGCTACATGGGCATCGCGGTCTCGCTCTACGACTCCGGCGAGCTCGACGGCGCGATCGCCAACTACCAGCGCGCGCTCGAGCTGTTCGAACGCGTCACCGATACAGGCTTCGAGCTCTCGGTGCTGCATTCGCTCGCGTCGGTGCACCTGGAGCATGGCGACACGCAAGAGGCCGCGGATCTCGCGCAACGGTGCGCGGCCCGAGCAAGAGCGGTCGGCGATAAACGCATGTCCGCCGTCGCCGACGTGGTGCTCGCACGTATCGCGCTCGCGGCGAATGATGCCGCGGGTGCGCTACGGCTCGCGCAGAGCGCCGAAGGGACCCTTGCGGATATCGGCGATGGGGTGCAGCGCGCCGACGCGCTCCGCGTCATCGGCTCCGCCAACGACGCGATCGGCGACTACGAGGCCTCGGACCGGGGGTACCGGAAGTCAATCGAGCTTCTGACCGCCGCCGGCGATAGCCCCGACCTCTCCGCGTTCGCGGTCGAGTACGCACGGAAGCTGCGCACGCGCGGCAAGGTTGACGAGGCCTTTGACCTCCTCGAGCTCGCTCGCCAGGGAGCGCCGAAGACCTAGCATCGGGCCATGCCCCGAGACGCGCTGACCTTCGACAACGACGCCATCGCGAAGGTCCTCGACGAGATCGCCGACCTCCTCGAGCTCAAGGGCGAGAACGTGTTCCGGGCGGTGACCTACCGCGCGGCGGCGCGCTCGATCCGCGACCTGCGCGAGCCCCTCGCGAAGCTCGCCCAGGAGAAGCGGCTCAAGGAGATCCCAAAGGTCGGGCCGTCGGTCGGCGAAGCGATCGAGCAGATCATCACGACGGGAAGCTCGAAGCGCCACCAGGAGCTCAAGGCGGCGGTGCCCCCGGGGTTGCTCACGCTCCTACGCGTCGGCGGTGTCGGCCCGGCGACGGCTCGCACCATCTACGACCACCTGCGCATCACGACGATCGAGGAGCTCGAAGAGGCGGCGAGGGATCACCGGCTGCAGCAGCTTCCGAAGATCCAGGCGAAGACCGAAGAGAACATCCTGCGGTCGATCGCCGCGTTGAAGCAGCGCACCGGTCGTTCGCTGCTGCACGAGGCGAAGGCCGCCGCGACCGTCATGGTCGAGTACCTGCGGGCCGAGGCCGGCGCCGAGCGGATCGCGATCGCCGGCAGCCTCCGGCGCTACAAAGAAACGATCGGTGACATCGACATCGTCGTCGCCGCGGACGACGCGGCACCGATCATGGAGACCTTCGTCCGTGCTCCAAGCATCGAGCGCATTCTCGCGCGAGGCGAGACGAAGTCGTCGGTGGTCGTGGATCGCGGACTTCAGATCGACCTGCGGGTCGTGCCGCTCGCCTCGTTCGGCGCTGCGCTCCTCTATTTCACCGGCTCGAAGGAGCACAACGTCCGGCTTCGCGGGCTCGCGCTTCGACGCAAGCTGCTTCTCAATGAGTACGGGCTCTACCGGGTCGGCGCCGAGGAGCGTGGGCAGGAGATCGTGTCGGCGACCGAGGAAGAGGTCTACGCCGCACTGGGCCTGGCCTGGATCCCGCCGGAGCTTCGCGAGGATCGCGGCGAAATCGACGCCGCGCAGAGCGGAGCGCTGCCGAACCTTGCCGCCTTGGCCGACGTGCGCGGCGATCTCCACACCCATACCAACTGGACCGACGGCCGCGATCCCCTCGCCGACATGGCGAGGCGCGCACGGGCGAAGGGGTACGCCTATCTCGCGGTCACCGATCATTCTCCGGGCCTGGGCATGACCAATGGCCTCTCGCTCGAGCGGATCGGCGCGCGGGTCGCGGAAGCGGCGAAGCTCAACGAAGACCTCGCGCCGTTCCGCGTGATCGTCGGCACGGAGGTCGACATCCGCGCCAACGGGAAGCTCGATTACCCAGACGAAGTGCTCGCGAAGTTCGACATCGTGAGCGCCTCGGTGCACTCGTCATTCGCGCAGCCGCGAGATGCGATGACCGCGCGCATCACCGGCGCCATGCGGCATCCGCTCGTGACCGCGATCTCGCACCCGACCGGCCGCCTTCTCGAGAAGCGCGAGCCGTACGCGGTCGATCTCGACGCTGTTATCGACACCGCCATCGCGACCGGGACGTGGATCGAGGTGAACGGCGGGCCGGAACGCCTCGATCTCCCCGACACGTGGATCCGCAAGGCCCAGGATCGCGGCGCCATGCTTGTCGTCAACTCGGACGCCCACGCCATCGAGGAGCTCGACAGGATGGACCAAGGCATCGAGACCGCGCGCCGCGGCTGGGCGACGGCGACGTCCATTGCGAACACGCAGGGACTCGACGCGGTGCTCGCCGCGCGCAAAGGGCGTCGCTGATGCCGCGCGCCCGTTTCGTGGTGCGCGGGTCCGTTCAAGGGGTGAACTTCCGTTCGACCGCCGTGGGCGAGGCGATCCGGCTCGGCATCACCGGGCGCGTGTGGAACCGCGACGACGGCTCGGTCGAGGTGATCGCCGAGG
>VBIL01000189.1 GCA_005879975.1 Chloroflexota bacterium | reverse complement strand
CGGGTCGCCGTTGTGGAACTTCACGCCCGTCCGGATCTTGACAGTGACGGTCTTGCCATCCGCCGATGTCGTCGGCATGGAAGCGGCAAGATCGGGCTGCACTCCAAGGTTCTCGTCCAGACGCATGAGATAGCTGTAGACGAGCTCGAAGACACGCGCCGAGGTGAACGCCGGCACCTTGTGCGGGTCGAGGAGCGTGACCTCACCCGAGCGTACGAGTATCAGCGTGCCGCCCCGCTTGGGTTGACCGCTGCTCGGCGACTGCGCGGCCGGTCCTGCCGGTGCACAGGCCGCGATCACGACCGCGAATGCCAGGACCGCTGCGCTCGTCAGTCGCAGATTACGCATCGTCACCCTCCCGCTTCTGGGAAGAGTATGACCGCGACTCAGGCCCCGAGTCGCTTCATCCCCGCTGCTT
>VBIL01000188.1 GCA_005879975.1 Chloroflexota bacterium | reverse complement strand
TCGCCTGGGCCTGCCGACAGCGGCCCCTCGTCGAACTCGACGGTCAGCTCGCCGCGGAACACGAGCAGAAACTCGTCGCTGTCCTGTCGGTGCCAGCTCCCGTCGAGCCGGCCCGTTCCGGCATGCAGCACGGTCTTGCCGTTCACGACCGCGAGCTCGGTGTTGATCCAGTCGGGGGGCGCCCTGAGCGGCGCTGGATCGGACTCCAGCGCCTGCTCAAGACGGATCTTTCTGCCCAACCTACGGAATGCTGACGATGGCGATGACCTGCTGCTGGTGGTGCGCGGGGTTCGTCCCGTTCTCGTTGTACGTGCTCACCGACGTGGTGTAGGCCTTGCCGTTGGCGGAGATGTTCCCGAAGTAATCCCCGATGAAGGTCGTGAGGCAGGTCGGGCAGGAGACGTGCGGGGCGGAGAGCTGCGGATCCCACGTGTGCGCGGTCAGGCGGATGTTGTTGCCTTTCGCGGCGAGCGTCGGCGTGTAGAACTGGATGCTGGCGTTCACGCAGTAGTTGGTCGCGCCGTAGGGCGGAAGTGAGGCGTACGCCGGATTCACGGTGTCGAGCGCGATACCTGCACGCACGGCATCGTCTGTCCCGGCTGTCGGGCACGGGAGGCGGCGATCGTAGAACGCGACGCTCACCGTGCCGTTCGCGGCGACGTCGAGGTTTGGTTGGAACTCATCGACCGGCGTCGCGTTGTCGTTCACCTTGATCGGAGGTGTCCACGTGGCCCCTTCGTCGTACGACGCGACAAGGAGCACGTTGCTCACGCCCGTTGCCCCGTCTTCCCAGCTCACGTAGAGCGGGTAGTGCCCGTTCACCTTGTTGTTCCCAAGGCCGAAGGTCTCGAGGATGCCGTCCCGGAAGGTTGTGTTCGCGGGCAGGAACGCTGGGAGAGCGATGTCGGTCTTGACGGGCGTGCTCGACCAGGTCAGCCCGCCGTCCTTCGAAGCGTCGAGGAAGATCTGACCGCAGCAGAACTTGTGTGCGGGGCTTTCGCTCGCGAGCGTGGTGTAGACGCTTCCGTCCGGTGCGATATGCGGTAGCAGGTAACTCGCGCCCTGAGGCGTCCCCGAGACCTGCGGTAGCGAGATCGGCGCGGACCAGTCGGTGTGCGTACCGTCCGGCTTCGCCTGCGCGATCGCGACGTAGGGATGCGCGGTGTATGGACCGGTGAAGACGACCCACATGGCGTAGATGCGGTCGGCGAAGGGGCTGTTCGGGTTCGTGTCGATGGCGATCCATTGCTTGTCGGGCTCGCGGCCCTTGGAGTCGTAGGGCGCCACGAAGTCGGGCTTGCCGTTGTGCGTAGTGATCCATTGATTCGCGGCGCCAGCGCCGTGCGGCCGGACGGAGACGCTGATCACCTCGGCAGGCTGCGATGGGTTGGGCTCGCGGTTCGGATTGATCTGGAAGTTGTGCGTGTCGTCGGGGTTGTAGAAGAACTGGTATGGCAGAAGGAGTTCGTAGTAGTTCCCGTACCGATCGAAGGCCCCCACCGGATCGGTGTTGTCGGTCCAGCCTTCGTACCCCGGGACGTGGCCCTGCACCGGCCAGCTCGCGCCGCCGTCGAACGACTCGTAGAAACCGAGAATGTGGTTGTAGCCTTCAGCGCTCACGAACCATTTCACCGAAGCGATCAAATGCCGATTGTTGGTCGGATCGATGCGGATGTCGGACTCCGAGTGATCCTTGACGAGCATCGGGCTGGCCGCCGGATAGCCGGGGTTCGATCCGGCCTGTGTCGGATACGGCCCGAGGTCCTCGCCAGTGTTGGCCGCGCCCGCGCACGCGGTCATCCCCGAGTACGCATTCGCCGGGCCGTTGCTGGTGAAGAACGGCGCCTCCGGCGTGTAGCAGGTGCGTCGCACGCTCGCAGCCGGTCGGCGGCCGCAGGGCCAAGGTCGACGATGTCGCCCTGGATGAGCTCGCACCCGAGTGCGGCGAGGTCGCGCCCCCGCGCCCGCGAACGCACTAGAGCGACGACAACATCCTCCCGGGCGCGGAGTCTGCGCGCCACCGCGCTCATGACGAACCCCGTCGCGCCCGTGAGGAAGACGCGCATCGGTGATAGTCTCCTCAACTCAGCGGAGGATGAAGCCCTCCGGCAGCGGATCGTCCGGTGCGAACCAGAGCTCGCTCCGTCCGGTGATCCACGCGCTTCCTTCCACCTCGGGCACGACCGCCTCGTAACCCTCCCAGCGCAGGTCGCGCACCGAGCGACCGACAAAGCGCGTGCCGAGGATGCTCTCGACGACGAAGGGCGACCCGGCTGCGAGGCGTCCTCGCGTACGCTCGATCGCCACGCGCGCCGACACGCCGGTGCCGGTCGGCGATCGATCGACCTCGCCCTCCGCGAACACGCAGACGTTGCGCGAGTCCGCGCCAGCGGTGATCGCGGGTCCGGTGAAGATCGTCCCGTACAGGAACGAGAGATCGGCCTCACCTGGATGGCGCACCTCACGCGTCGCCTGCACCGCGCGCTTGATCGCGGTGCCGGCGGAGATCAGGTCGCGGAACCGATCGGGCGTGAGCGCCAGACCGATGCTTGCGGCGTCGACGAACGCGTAGAACGCCCCGCCGAAGGCGAGGTCGTACCGGATCTCCCCGATGCCCGGGACATCCACGCTGTCGTCGAGCGACACCACGAACGAGGGGACGTTCTGGAACGCGACGCTGCGGACGCGCGCTCCCTCGAGCCGCGGCCTGGCGGTGACGCGACCGGCCGGGGTGTCGAGACGAACCTCCTGCGTCGGCGGGAGCAGCCCCGCCTCGAGCGCGACGGTGACCAGTGCGATGATGCCGTGGCCGCACATCGTGCTCCAGCCCTCGTTGTGCAGGAAGAGCACCCCAAGGTCGCCATCGGGCGTGACCGGTGCGGTGGGGATCGCGCCGTACATGTCCGCGTGACCCCGCGGCTCGAACATCAGCGCCCGGCGAAGGCCGTCCAGGCGCTCCCGGGCGAATCGCCGTTTTTCGAGGATCGTCGCGCCCGGGATCGGATCGAGCCCCTCGACGATCACCCGAAGGGGCTCTCCCGCGGCGTGCGACTCGATGGTCCCGAGGCGCCGCCACGACGCCGGTGGGCGCCAGCCTGGCTTCACCCGTATGAGGGACGGCATCTGACGTACTCAACCTAGCGAATTGACGCATGGCTAAGACTGTTCGGATGAGCGACGATCTCCGCCTGCGCGCCCTCGAGGGGAACGCCGATGCCCTCGCCGCCGCCCCCGAGGCCGAGTTTACCGACGCGGAGCGGATTCGCTCGGACCTCGACGCGCTCAAAGAAGGCGCCGCGATGCTGACCCAGGCCGGCAACCGCGTGGCCGCGCTTGCGCTGATGTGGTCGGCCGTCGCGATCGACCCGACCGATCTGGGGGGGCACCGGCGCCTCGCGGCGATGCTCGCGAACAGCGGCGACGTCGACGGAGCGGCCAACGAGTACGCCCGCTACATCGAGTTCATGCTGCCGATCGGCGACGTCGCCCGCGCGACCATGGAGCTCGCCTACGGTGCGAAGGTCCTCGGCGGACATCCTGCCCTTCGGGAGGCCGCGGAGAAGATCGTCACCGCGGTCCGCGCGCTCGTCCCGGGTGGGTCCGCGACAGCGTCGCTCCCGACGCCGCGCCTTCTCCCGAAAGTCCCGTTCCGCATCTGCATCCACGACGACGGCGATCGGCACTGGATGCAGCTCGAAGGTGGGACGTCGGAGCTCGTCCCGACGTCGGTGCGTCTTCTCGACCGCCAGGACAACGTGGTCGAGACGCGTAAATGCATTCCGCTCACGCCCGGGCAGAAGGGTCACGCGCGCATCATCGAAGGCGAGCCGCCCGCCGGCGTTGCCTGGGTGGTCCTCGGGATCTCGGATGAGGTCGTCGCCGCCCTCGATGCCGGGAAGCCGTCGCCCTACCGCGTGCAAGCCAAGGTCGGCGACGAGTGGATCTCGAGCGTTCTCGTCGACACCGGCTGCCGCCTCGGCCGCCGTCCCAGCAAGATCGCCGTTTCCTAAATCTCGACCTCGCGACCGACGCGTTCGCGTCGCGCGGCTTCCAGGATGAGCGCGGCCGCAGCGGCGTCCTGCACCGCGACCCCGACAGACTTGTAGAGCGTGATCTGCGCCGCGTCCGCGCGTCCGGGCCGCGCGCCGCTCACGAGCTCGCCCAGCTCGGCGTACACGTGGTCGGGTGTCATCGCGCCTTCCGCGATCGCCATGGCGATGTCGTTGGAACCGGCCGGAGGCTTCGCGAGCGCCGCGGCGCGTGACTCGACGACGAGCAGCGCGTCACGGAAAGTCTCGGCGTCGACCTCGCGCCCGGCGGTGTTGTAGCCGACCGAGTTCACGTGCGTTCCGGGGCGTAGCCACTCGCGCCGGACGACCGGCTCGGCACTGTGCGTACACGCGCAGACAACGTCGGCCTCACGCACCGCTTGCCCGATGTCCGCATAGGCGCTGACCTCGCGGAAATTCCCGGCACCGAACTCCCTCGCCAGCGCCTTGGCCTTCGCGAGGTCTCGGCCGACGACGCTGATCGAACCGAATCGCCG
>VBIL01000187.1 GCA_005879975.1 Chloroflexota bacterium | reverse complement strand
AGCCGCTTGAAGTCGGCATCGAAGGTTGCGACCGGTTCTCGGCGCTTAGCTGCGACGGCAGCGAGATAGGCGTCAGCAAAATCGACGTTCTTCTCTGACATGAGAGCCAGCGCCTCAGACACGGCCTCATCGCCCTCTACGCGAATGCCGTCCGCGGAGACGAAAGGTTGGAGCGCACTTGCGATCTCCGCACGGGTGTAGCCGTACCGAGATGACAAAACCCACACGACCTCGGCGATTACAACAACTGGTACGAGCAAGAGAAGATCCCCGCGATCCACCCTCGCCATGAGCGCCCGTGCTCGCCCGGCAAGGTCGGACGGCTGCTTTGTGAGAAGCCGCAGCAGCACGTTCGCGTCGACCCAGGCTGTTCTCACCGCCGGGGCAGCTTGCGGTCCAACTCCTCGCCGAGCATGCGGCCGATCTCCTTCCGTTCGGCGTCCTTCCCCACATAGGGCTTGGTCGCCGGAAGGGCTCCGTAGAGCTCTGTGAGCTTCCGCTTCTTGAGCGGCAGAATTCGCACGCTCGACCCGTCCGCGCGGAAACCGATCTCGTCGCCGGCCTGTAGCTGATAGCGGCGTCGGATTTCGACCGGGATCGTGACCTGGCCCTTCGAGGTGATTCGCGCTCTTACCATTTCGTTGTCCCCTTACTTGTCTGATTATTCCTTACCAGGACGAGCTGGTCAACTCCGCGAGAGCTGCTCGCGCTTCGGCTCGCTCGGCGCCAGCCCAGCCGATGCGCTCAGCGGAATTCCCAGCGATGCGGCAAGCGCGCGACGCCGACCTCACGAGAATGCCCGATGACCCGGAACTGCAGACCCTTCTGCAGGTAGTCGTAGTAGCGGTCTTGGGGATCGATGATCCCGATGTCCACATCGAAGGCGCCCGGCAGAAGCGCGAGCTCGTCGATCTCGAAGCGGGCCACGCCCTCCTTCATCACGGGCACAGGCACGCCGTCCATGAGCGTATTCGTCCCGTAGACACCGGTGCCGTCGTCGCGATAGACGTACACGCCGAACACCGCGTCGGTGACAGCGCGCGCGTTCCGGAAAGCGATCTCGATCACGGCCGGCTTCCCCGACTCCAGCACCACGCGCTCCTCGCCGTCCGGCCCGAGGATTCGCGCTCGCGTCACCTCGATCTCCTTGGAGCCCCAGCGCGCGCCGATCTCGCCCCGCGCGGCGCGTTCGCGCTGCTCCTTCTCCCCCACCTTGGTGTGGTACGCGTTGATCACGTCGTGCGGCGCTCCTTCGGCCGCGACGCGCCCTTCGTCGAGCCAGATCGCGCGATCGCAAAGGCGCGCGACCGCGCCGAGGTCGTGTGAGACGAGAACGATCGTCTTCTTGTTCGCACGGAACTCGGCGATCTTCGCGAAGCACTTGTGCTGGAAGTACTCGTCGCCGACGGCGAGCACTTCGTCGATCAGGAGTACATCGGGATCGAGGTGCACGGCCACCGAGAAACCCAGACGCATATACATGCCGCTCGAGTAGGTCTTGACGGCGGCATCGAAGAAGCGCCCGAGGTCCGCGAACTCCTCGATGGCGGGCATGGCGCGGTCGACCGCGGCGCGTTTGAGGCCGAGCAGCGAGCCGTTCAGATACGCGTTCTCGCGCCCGCTGAAGTCGGGATGGAAGCCCGCGCCGATCTCGAGCAGCGCGGTGACGCGGCCGTTCACCTCGAGCGTTCCCGAGCTCGGCTTCGCCGTTCCGGCGAGGAGCTTGAGTAGCGTCGACTTCCCGGAGCCGTTCGCGCCGACGACCCCGAACGATCCGCCCGGCTCGACCAGAAAGCTCACGTCCTGGAGCGCCTGTACCCGCTCGGCGGGCGCGTACTGGCGGAGGAAGGTCTCCTTGAGCGTGCGGCCGCGCTCGCGGCGGAGCTTGTACGTCTTCGACAAATGCTCGGCCCGGATGGCGCTCACTTGCGGGCGGTCACCATGAAGAAGAAGCCCAGCACATCCGCGACCGGCGTGCCGTCGAGCTTACGGAGGAACGAGCCGTAGCGCCAGGTCAGCGCCTCGTGACCGCGGAGCGTGTATGGCGGATAGACGCCGGCCGAGACGAGACGCACGTCGCGTAGGCCCGCGTCGCGGATGAGATCGCGCCACGCGGACCGCGTCAGGTCGCTCTCGTAGATGCCCTCCGAGAGGTTCTCGTCACGGGCCATGCGTTCGCGCTCGGCCCAGCGGTACAGCGAGACTTTGCGCGGGACGATGTCCGCGTAGAAGAGGCCGCCGGGGCGGAGGATGCGCGCCATCTCGGCGAGGATCGGCGCGGGATCGCGGAAGTGCTCGAGCAGCCCGCCCGACAGCACGACGTCGAACGAATCGGCAGGGAACGGTAATGCGCGCGCGTCGCCGAAGAGCGCGTAGCCCTCCGCGTTGGCGCGGCGGTAGTTCTCGCGCACCGCGCGAACCGCGTAGGGGGCGTAGTCGAGCGCGAAGAGCCGGTACGGTCGCTCCCGTCCGAGCCGGATGAGCAGCCTGCCCGACCCCGCGCCGATCTCGATCGCCTTCCCTGCCGGCGGGAGCAATGGGCGCAAACGCTTGACCTTCGTCTCGTCGATGAAGTTGAAGATGTCCCGGCGCGTCGGATCGAAGAGCTCGCTGTCGCGGATAGGTCGGTTCCACGCGGCGGCGTCGCCCTCGCGATAGCGCGTCGGCATCGCGGAGGCTCAGGCGCAACTCGCCGGTCAGCCTCGCCGCAGCCTCCGTCGCCGAGGTCTGCGCTTTGGCCTGCTGCTGATCAGCTTGCTTGCGCGCGGTGGCAGCCTTCCGGACTGAGGCGCGCAGCTTGGGCGGTAGACGGACATCGTCGATGAGGTGAAAGGTGTGAGGCTCACGAACCCAGAGTCCCAGGGCTTCGCGCACACGGTCGCGAGCCTGCTCGATCGTTCGGCCATAGCTGTGAGCGCCGGGAACGCTCGGCACATGTGCGATCCACGATCCACTCTCGTCCCGGTCGTAGACGACCTTGTATTTGTTCATCTCAGCCTCCGCAGCCACTTCCTACCAAGACATGGTTGTAGATCGCGTTCAATGTGCCGAAGGGTCCCAGGTGGCAAGTCTTCACCGGCGTGCACTGGTACGGTCGTTTTGCACTCCCCACACTCGACTCGGACATGCGAGCCCTCTTGACGTACGACGTGACAGTTGGCGGGGAGAACGCTCAGCAGCCGTCACGCATCAGCATGGTGACAGATACTTACCAATCTGTCTAGTCACGTAGACAGTTATCGCATGCGCGGACCGCCAGGGCTTGAAAGCTACGACAGCGGCGCGCCTACGGGGCGCGGTTCATCGTTCCGGTGCCAGCGCCACTCTCGCTCGTGTAGCGGCTCGTGACGACGACGTAATAAATGATGGCGATGATCACGAGCCCGAGAAGCTGCGAGCCCGAGCCCAGGAGCATTGCGATGAGCGCGCTGACGAAGGAGATCAGGAGACCGTAGATGACAAACCGCTTTCCGTCGGAGTTGCCCTGGTACATCTTCCAGCCGCCGTAGGCCGCAAGCGCGTTGCCGACCAGGCTCACGAGAAGACGGAGCGCGACGATCGGCGCCACGACGAGCAGCCCGAGCGTGATGGGCAGCGCGAGCAGCCCGAAGAGCGCCCCGAGGCCGGCGAGGACCGCGCAGACAATGCCCACGATCTTCGCGTCGGCTTGGAAAGCCGGGTTCTTGGCGAAGGGCG
>VBIL01000012.1 GCA_005879975.1 Chloroflexota bacterium | reverse complement strand
CCTTGCGCTCTTTCTCGCCTTCCCGCTCTCGTTCCTTCCCGGTGATGTAGGGCGCTACGCGCCACTCGTAACGGCACTGGTCCTCGGTCTCGTCGGCGCCACCGCCGGGATCGTCAAACGGAATGAGCTGGGCGCGTTCGCCCAGGGCGTGCGCGGCCGAAGCCGCGAGCGCGGCGTGGACGCGCGCGTCCTCCTCGATACGTCTGTGATCATCGACGGGCGTATCGCCGACGTCGTGCGCAGCGGCTTCGTCCGCGGCACGCTCATCGTCCCGCGCTTCGTGCTCGCGGAGCTGCAGTACTTCAACGATTCGCCCGATGGGTCCAAGCGCGAGCGCGGCCGTCGCGGTCTGGAGATGCTCTCGAAGATGCAGAAAGAGGAGACCGTCAAGGTCGAGCTCTCGGACGAAGATCCGGCGGGATCCGGCGCGGACGCGAAGCTGGTCACCCTCGCGCGCTCGCTCGGCGTGGCGATCATGACGAACGACTACGGGCTGAACCGCGTCGCCGAGCTGCAGGGCATCACCGTGCTGAATATGAACGACCTCGCGAAGGCCGTGCGTCCGGACGTCCTCCCCGGCGAAGAGATCACCGTCCGGGTCATCCAGGTGGGGAAGGAGCAGGCGCAGGGCGTCGGGTACCTCGAGGACGGCACGATGGTCGTCATCGAGAACGGCGCACGACACATCGGCACCGAGCTCGCGGTGGCCGTCATGCGCGTCCTCCAGACGGTCGGCGGGCGGATGATCTTCGCTCAGCCGAGGGGCGAGCCGAGCGAAACACGGCGACCGCGCGCGATCGATAGATAGGTGGTCGGGACGGAGTAGTGGGCGCGTTCGACCGGATCGTCGTCGTGATGCGCCCGGATCGCCCGCGCGAGGTCATCGAGTCGATCGTGCGATCGCGCGCGCCGTCCGCGAGTGTCGTCGCCGGTGGGGAGACGAGGACGCACTCCACGTGGGCGGCGCTCGCCGCCGCGCAGGATGCGGATGTGATCGCGATCCACGATGCGGCGCGCCCGTTCGCGCCGCCTTCACTGTTCACTCGCTGCGTCGATATCGCGCGCGCGGAAGGGACCGCGGTGGCCGGTCTCCCGCTCGCGGACACGGTCCGCCGGGCCGATGAAGCGGGCGTGGCCACGGAAGAGGTCCCGCGCGAAGGGCTCTGGTCGGCGCAGACGCCACAGGTCTTCCGCCGCGAGATCCTCGAGCGCGCCCGGCTGGCCGCGGGGGATCGCTCTTTTGGCGACGACGCGGCGGCGGTGAGAGCGGCCGGTTTTCCGGTCCGTATGGTGCTCGGAGAGCGGCGGAATCTGAAGATCACGACCATGGAAGACCTCGGCTACGCCCGGGAGCTCGTCGCGAAGGGCCTTGTCGGAATGCCCGCTTTGCAGATCCGCTAGGGAATGTCGCAGCGGGTCGGGCTCGGGTACGATATTCACCGTCTCGCGGCGGGCCGCCGCCTGGTCTTGGGCGGTGTCGCGATCGAGCACCCGACGGGGCTCGTGGGCCATTCCGACGGTGACGTCCTCCTCCATGCGGTGATGGACGCGGTCCTCGGAGCGGCCAACCTCGGCGATCTCGGATCGCACTTCCCGAGCGACGATCCGCGTTTCGCTGGCGCGGACAGCACGGAGCTGTTGCGCCAGATCGGGTCGAAGATCCGTGAGGCGGGCTATGCCGTCGTGTCGATCGACGCGACGGTCATCGCTGAGGCGCCGCGCCTCGGGGCACATGTTGCCGCGATGCGCCGGACGGTCGCCATCGGGCTGGGCATCGCCCCGGAGACCGTGAGCGTCAAAGCGAAGACGAACGATGGCGTGGGCGAGATCGGCGCGGGCGACGCCATCGCCGCGCTGGCGGTGGCACTCGCGACCAAGTAGCGACCGGAGGGCAGACCTATCCAGCGACCCGGACCAGCGGACGTCCGCATGTTCGACAGCGCCTCGCGATCGGTGAGGCCGTTCGTGCCGCTGCGTGCGGGTGAAGTCGGCATGTACAACTGTGGCCCGACGGTCTACGACCGCCAGCACATCGGGAACCTCTACAGCTACGTGGTCGCCGACGTCGTCCGCCGCACCTTCGAGTACTTCGGCTATCGCGTGAAGCAGGTGATGAACATCACCGATGTCGGACACATCGTCGACGACGCCGACGAAGGTGAGGACAAGATGGCCCTGGGCGCGCGCCGGGCAGGAAAGGATCCGCTCCAAATCGCCGACGAATACACGCGGCTCTTCATGGAGGACCGACGCAAGCTCAACGTGCAGGACCCGGGCGTCGTGGCCAAGGCCACCGACCACATCGCCGAGATGATCGCGCTCATCCAGAGACTCATCGAGAAAGGCAACGCGTACGTCGCGCCGGACGGGGTGTACTTCGACGTGACGACGTTCCCGGGTTACGGCACTCGCCTGAATGCCGAGTCACCGGAGCAACGCGTGGCCGGCGCGCGCGTTGAAGTGAATCCGCATAAACGTCATCCGTCCGACTTCGCGCTGTGGCGCGCCGCGAAGCCGGGCGACCTCCAGCAGTGGGATTCACCCTGGGGACGTGGCAATCCGGGGTGGCACATCGAGTGCTCCGCCATGTCCATGAAGTACCTCGGCGAAACGTTCGACATCCATACCGGCGGCGAGGATCACCTCTTCCCGCATCACGAATGCGAGATCGCGCAGTCGGAGGCCGCCACGGGGAAGCCGTTCGTGCGCTACTGGCTGCACGTCCGCTTCCTCCGCGTGGACAACGAAAGGATGGCGAAGTCGAAGGGCGGGTTCTTCACGCTGGACGACATCAGCGGCTGGGGCTACGACCCTCTCGCGTTCCGTCTCCTCGCGCTCGGGGCCGGCTACCGCAATGGGCTTGACTTCACGACGAAAGGGATGGACGCGGCGCAGAGCCGGCTCGAGCGCTGGCGGCGAACGATCCGCACCGCGCACGCCGCGACGAAAGGCCGTGTCGCCGAGCCAGAGGGTGAGCATGCGATCACGCGCGAGTTCCGTGACGCGCTCTTGGACGACTTCAACACGCCCAAAGCGCTCGCCGCGGCAGAGAAGGCGCTCAACCTCGCCGCCACCGTTGACACGGACGAGCAGGAGCACGCGCTTTGGATGTTGTTCGACATGGACGAGGTGCTCGCGCTTTCGCTCAAGGAGAGCGCGACCACCAACGACGAGCTGAGCGCGGACGAGCGCGCGCTGTTCGATCGACGAGAGGCCGCACGCAAGGCCGGGGACTACGCCAAGAGCGACGAGCTCCGCAAGGAGCTGCTCGAGCGATTCGGCATTCAGGTGAAGGACACCAAAGACGGGACGCGCTGGGAGCGCGTCGGCCGCAAAGGAGCGTGACCATGGACGAGTCAGAGCGAAGCGATAACGAGGGACAGGCGCCGGAGCAACCGAGCAGCAGCGCGGCGGAGCCGACCGGCCCCGCTCCTATAGACCCCGCACCGAGCGGGCCTGCGCAGGAGCCACAACCATCCGGCGATCAGGACGGACGCCGCCGGCGTCGCGGAAGGCGCGGCCGCGGTGGTGGATTCACCGGCCCCCGACCGCCGTTCAGCGGGCCGCGGCCGCAGTTCGGTGGGCAGCGTCCACAGTTCGGTGGACAGCCCTTCCGTCCGCAGCCTTTTCCCCGCGAAGAGAGCGAACAGTCCCGCGAGCTCGCCGGCTACGAGCGCCGCCAAGCGCAGCGACAGCGAGGGCCGCAAGGCTGGCGCGGTGGCGCCGGCGGTCCTGGGCCGGTTGCGGGTGCGGGATGGCGCCAGCGCCCGGGACGCCAGCAGACGAGCTACAGCGAGGCGATCCGCCGCGTCACGTCAGGCCCGCGCACCACGGCGCCCTCGCACGCGCCGGCGGGCGAGCCGATCGCCGGCACGCACGCGATCCTCGAAGCGATTCGCGCCGGACGCAACATCCGAAGGCTCTACGTGTCGCAGGACCGCAATACGCGCACCGGGCCGGTGAACGAGCTCATCGCCGAAGCGCAGCAGCGCCGCATTTTCGTGCGCTTCACGGACAAGATGGAGATCGCGCGGCTCTCGCCGGTCGAGAACCACCAGGGCGTCGTCGCGATCGTCGAGGGCAAGACCGGAGTCGAGCTCGACGAGCTGCTCTTGCATCTCGACACGCTCTCGGAGCCGGCGCTCGTACTGGTGGTCGATTCGCTTCAGGACCCGCAGAACTTCGGTGTGCTCCTACGGTCCGCGGAGGGTGCCGGCGTGGACGGCGTTGTCATTCCGCACCACCGTGCCGTCGGGCTCACCCCGGCGGTCTCAAAGACGAGCGCCGGCGCGAGCGAGCATCTGCTCGTCGCCGACGTCGCGAACCTGCGGCAGGCGATCGACGCGCTCAAGGAAAAAGGCATCTGGGTCGTCGGCGCGGACGAATCCGGAGACCTGTTGTACGACGAGGTCGATTACCGCGGCCCGACCGCGATCGTGATCGGGGGCGAGGGTGAGGGCATTCGCCGCCTCGTGCTCGAGGGCTGCGATCAAGTGGTCCGATTGCCGATGGAAGGCCAGGTGAGCTCCCTCAACGCCGCGGCGGCAGGCACTGTCATGCTCTATGAGGCGCTGCGCCAACGGCGCCGCGATGTCGCACCGGCGCAGACGCGCACCCCGCGCCCGGAGCCGGTCACGGAATCTACGGAGAACGGAGCGCTTGAGTCGGCCGAGGAAGTCGATGCCACCGCGGCCGAACCCCAGACCGAGGAAGACGTCGTCGAAGAGACACCGGCGGAGGTCGTGCCTCCTGAGCCGGAGGACCAGGCGCCGGTCGAAGAGAAGCCGAAGAAGCCGCCGCGCAAGCGCGCGACGAAGAAGGCGGCGGAGTAGAGGTCGCAGGGTGAGAAAATCAAAGACGCAAGGTAGGCCGACCTAGCTCAACGGTAGAGCAGCGGTTTTGTAGTAAACCGGGTATGGCGGTGATGCCAGATGTGATGCCAATTCGCGGAACGCGTGCTTCACAATCCAGATCCTGCCGGGATAGCTCAGTTGGTAGAGCAGGGCTTTTGTAAAGCTCAGGTCGCGAGTTCGACCCTCGCTCCCGGCTCCGCTTCGAGCCGCCTCAAACAAGCGGTTGCGTCCCAAAAATCCCCCACGACCATGTCGGCTCCTGGAGTTGGCGACAGCGCGCGCGATCCTTTGGCACAGCCAACATCCGACCATATGCTCCGGCGATATGACGATTCAGCGGATGGACAACGTTCTCATCGTTGTCGACGACCTCGAGGCGGCCAAGTCTTTCTTCATCGAACTCGGCCTCGAGCTCGAAGGCGAGACGCAGGTCGAGGGACCTTCGGTCGGCATCCTGATCGGGCTCAAGGACGTTCGCGCCACCCTCGCGTTGATGCGGACCCCGGACGGCCATGGTCGCATCGAGCTCGACAAGTTTCACACGCCCAACGCGATCAGGTTTGGGCCGGTGGACGCGCCGGTGAACGCGCTGGGCATCCGTCGCATCATGTTCGCCGTCGAAGACATCGACGCTGTCGTCGCGCGCTTGCTCGCCCACGGGGCCGAGCTGATAGGCGAAGTGGTGCAGTACGAGGATACGCATCGGCTTGGCTATATCCGCGGGCCTGAAGGCATCATCATCGGACTGAGCGAGCAGCTCAGCTGAGACCTCCATGGCAGGAGACTACTTACTGATGCCAGTTGTGATGTCCAGCTTCGGCCACGATTTGTAAACCACCGGTTCCGGGTTCCAGCCCCCGGGTCGGCTCAGTCAGATTCTCCCGACAAACGGTTAACTAGTGGGACGCGAGCGACCGATCACCCCTGTGATGTAGGAGCCGTCGCTGGGATCTCGGGTCCTTTGGTCGAAGGCGAAAGTGACGTGCTCGCCGACCTTTAGATCGGACAAGCTCGTTGCGCTCGGACCGGGTATGAGCTGTCTACTGCGCGCGGATCGTGAACAGGTAGCTGACGGCCGGAGCGGCGCAGGCAGGCACGGTCTTTCTGCAGGCCGGCTCGCCTGTCGCTCGCAGCTTGAACTCGCCCGCGGTCTTCACATCGAACAGCCAGATCTTCAGGTTTGAGCCACTCACCGCGCCCACGAGACTGCTCTTCAGCGCAAGAGCCGCGGTGTTCGTGGATTCGATGTTCCACTCGAACTCGGCGGGGAGCGAAAGGCGCAGCTCGCTCCCGACGGTCACCGTTTTCGTGCCACCGTCGTCGTCCGGACCGAGCCCAAAACCGGACTGCGTGCGTACACAGCCCGCGGTGCCCACAGTCAGGGCCAGCGCGATGAGGGAGAGCGCGGTTAGCCTCGCGAGCATTCGCGCGAGCATGCGGGAGAACCGCGTGCACGCCAATGGTCCTAGCCCAAATGGGTGCCCCGATCACGCGAGCGACGAACCCTAGACTTCGCGCGGTGCGTGTGACGATCGCGATCCCGGCCTACGACGAGATCCAAAACCTCGAGCGCGCGGTGCGCGATGCGCGTCGCGCGCTCGCGCAGCATGCCGGCGGGGACGGCGAGGTGCTCGTCGTCGACGACGGCAGCCGTGACGGTACGGGCCAGCTCGCCGACGCGCTCGCCGCGCAATACCCGGATGTTCGCGTCGTCCATCACGAGGCCAACCGCGGGTTCACCGGCGCGATGACGACATGCTTCCGCGAAGCCGCGGGGGACCTCGTCTTTCTGGCGCCGGCGGATGGCCAGGTGTCGATGGATGAGCTCGGGCGCTTCCTCGAGAAGTCGTCGCAGGCGGCGATCGTCGTGGGCATCCGTGACCAGCGGGCCGAAGGGCTTCGCCGCACGCTTCCCTCGCGGGCATTCCATCTGTTCTCGCGCGTACTGTTCGGGATCCCCTACCGCGAGTTCTCCAGTGCCTTCCTCTTCCGGCGTGCGCTCCTCGATGGGATGCCCTTCTCATCGAAGCCGCGGAGCGCGACGCTGCTGCCGGAGATCCTGGCGCGAGCGCACTTCCGCGGCGCGGTCATCGTGCCGGTCGAGATCCACCACATGCCGCGCGCCGCCGGGCGCGAGAAGGGCGGTCAGCTGAGCGTGGCCCTTCTGACCCTGATCGACATGGTCCGTGTCGCGCTGCTGGTCCGGTCCCGCGAGCGAGGCGTCGCGAGGAAGAGCCCGGTCTAATCCGCCTCGCGGACCTGGATCTCGATGGCGAAGAGGAAGAACGAAGAGAAGGCGATCTGCATCCCGAGCAGCATCGCGACCAGCGCGAAGAGCGCGGGCCGCACCTCATTCAACGGGCCGAACCCCGAAGCGACCCACCGCGCCGCAATTCCGAAGTCCACGCCGAAGCCGATGATGAAGAGCGCGAGCCCGGCGGCGAGGCCCCGCTCGAGGCTGAACGCCCGCCGCAGCATCCGTTGAGTCCGATCCATCGGCTGTAGCCGCAAGGTGACCGCGAGCGTCTTCGCGTAGAGGCCGATCGCGAGCACCTGGAACCCGATCAGCGTGAGCAGGGCTCCGAGGACCATTACGTGGATGTCGAAGAGCCGACCCAGCACGACGACCGGTCCTGGCAGCAGGACGACGAGCAGGATCAGTCCCACGGCGAGCAGGAAAAGTCCCGGGAAGAGAAAAAGATGCGTCGGGCTGTACAGCATGAGGAACCGAAGATGGCGCCAGCCGTCCGGGACGGTCCGCAGCTTGGACGTGCCGCCGCGCACCCGGTAGTTCACCGGCACCTCGCCGATGCGTAGTCCTGCGCGCGCGGCGTTCACGACCATCTCGCTCGCGAACTCCATCCCCGGCATCCGTAGCCGCATGTCGTCTAGCTTCGAGCGGCGGAACGCGCGCATGCCGCAATGCGCGTCCTCGATCCCGGTCCGGTAAAGCAGATTGAGCAGGCCCGAGAGGATCGGGCTCCCGATGTGGCGATGGCTCCAGGGCATCGCGCCCGGTTCAATGCGTCCGCGGAACCGCGAGCCCATCACCAGATCGTCACCGGCACGGATCCGCTCGAGGAATAACGGAAGCGCGCCGAAGTCGTACGAGCCGTCGGCGTCCGCCATGACGACGACGTCGCCGGTCGCCGCGGCAAAGCCGCCCATGTACGCGGCGCCGTAGCCGCGGCGCCGTTCCTTCACGACACGCGCGCCCGCGCTGGCGGCCGCATCCGGTGAGCCGTCGGTGGAACCGTTGTCGACGACGATGACCTCGCCGTCGACTCCAGACCTGCAGAGCGCGTCTTTCGCCTCCTTCACGACATCGGCGACGCTCGCGATCTCGTTGAGGCAGGGGAGGACCACGGAAACCGTTTCGCTCACGGCGGTGAGGCTATCAGTTGGTACGCTGCCGAAACCGGTCTCAGTGAAGCTCACCGATCGCGCCTTGCATCGCGAAGGGCGCGACCTCCTCGATGTGGGCTCGCGTCGATTGACTTCGCGCTCGAGCGACGCGAGCGCTTTCAGTTCGGCCTGAGCAAACTGTTTCGTCTTGCGTCGGCGCTAGGCGAGCGAGCGTGCTCGCGGGGATTCCAGCTCGGGCTCGTCATCGGTAGAATTAGGTGCAGACCACGTTCGCGGGCAGATTGAGCAGTGTGGTGAGCTCCGCTGACTGTAGATCAGCCGCCTTTGGCTGTGGGGGTTCGATTCCCTCTCTGCCCACCGATTTTCGCGAGCCCGCTTGCGCGAGAGGCCCCTCGACGCTCGAGGGGCTTTATCGGTTTTTCGTACGAGAGGCTCTCACAGTCGTCTGACTGACCTCAGTTTCCTGCGATCAGACGACCTGGCTTCTCTCCGGAACGAGACGATGTTCGCCTCGCTGGCCCGCAACCGAGGTCCGGTTGAAAGTTGGACCGCCAAAAACCTAGCGCCAAGTACTATAGCAATTCTGCTATGTCGTGGGCTACCGTAGAGCTCGAGCCAGAAGTCGAAAGGTGGCTGTCGAGGCTTGGCGACGAGGATTTCGGTCAAGCCCAGTTCTATGTGGACCTGCTGGAGCGTGAAGGCGTCGCCTTGGGGGAGCCCTACACACGGCAACTCCGAGGCAAGCTACGAGAGCTACGTTTCTACGTCGGACGCGAGCGCTATCGCGTTACGTACTACATCGCGAAGGGTCGGCGGATCATCTTGCTGACCGTATTCAAGAAGTCCAGGCAACGGGAAACCGAGGAGGTCGATCGGGCGAACGCGGCGATGGATCGATGTATCGAGAAGGGGCACAGCGCGGAGGATCAACAGTGAGTCCAATGAAGTGGTCTGAACTCAAAGAAAAGCGGTTCGGCACCGGTGGAGCGCGCGCCGGATACTTGCGTGCGCGAAATGCGTATCGACTCGCCGAGCGGGTCCGTCTCCTGCGTGAGGCACGAGGGATCACTCAAGCCGAAATGGCTGCGCGGATGCGCACGACGCAGTCGGCCATCGCCCGTCTTGAGAGCGGTGGCACCTATCCAACCCTAAGTACGCTCGAGCGTGTCAGTGATGCGCTCGGTGCCGAGTTGGTCGTGGAGTTCAAGGACTCACTCCGGCCGCGAACGGTCCCCATGCTTACGTCGGTCGCGACCCGAGTGCTGCCCGTGACCAGGCGCCACAGGACCGTTACGCGACGAGCAAAGAAGACGGCGAGGCGTAAGCGCTAACTCGAAGTCGACGCGTCGGTCTTGTCCGCGATCGACTCGCTGGTACGGAGTTAGCTGAGGTCCCAATAACGACGGTCTTGAGCGCAGCGTGACATCGTGCCGGCAATTCGGGGAGGCAACTGACGCGCATGGAAGGAGGCTGACCAAGGGCGGTCAGTCGGTGGGCACCCTCGGGTTTGAGATTGCAATTCACAATCTCAAAGAGGCGGTCTTCGGTCCCGGGGGGGACGATGAAGTCCACTGGAAGAGGGTCAAGGGCTGGCGAAGCCAGCGGCCCAGCCCGTGCGCGGCTTGACGCGCGGGATACGCGCATCCTCGCATTGGCAGACGCGGCGAACGCCGAGCAGCGAACAGGCAGCGGTACCAGAGGGATGAGCTCGTGTCGCCGCCTACCGAGGCAATCGGAGTCACCTTTCGATGCACGTCCGGCTCGGGCGAGGGGAGCTTCGACGCCCCGCTCTGTGGGTCCACGCCGCGCGTCGCCCTAGTCTCGTCGGACGCCGCCGACGAATTAGTCTCTGACGAAAGCCCCCTTTTCGGTCGCCCACGCGTTGTATCTAATGACGAACTGGCGGAAGCCGCCGAGGTGAACGAGCGTGCCGCCGCCGTGAGCAGTTATTGGGCCGCGCTCTACGGCGAGTATGCGGCTGGCCTTGCGGGCTTCCTCACGAAGGTCGTCGGTGACAGAGAGGTGGCAGCGGAACTCGTGCAAGAAACATTCGTACGTGCGATCCGCGCGGAGCCCGTGGATCAGCGCTTCGTCCGCCGATGGCTCTACCGCATCGCGTCGAACCTCGCGCGCGACCATCATCGCCATCGGCGACTCCTGCGGTTCGTGCCGTTCTCGGGAATCGAGCGAGGCCCATCCGGCATCCCCGACCCCGAGATAGACGTCATCCACCGCGCGCTCCAAGCACTTCCCGCCGCGCAGGCGACGACCCTCCTTCTCCATTACGACGCTGGCTTCTCGCGGTCCGAGATCGCAGCCATGGAGGGCATCACCGAGGAAGCGGTGAAGTCACGCCTCGCGCGAGGTCGCGAAC
>VBIL01000186.1 GCA_005879975.1 Chloroflexota bacterium | reverse complement strand
AGAGATGAACGCCACGGACTCCGGGGAGCGCCTTCAACGCCTTCACCATCTCGACCGCCATCGCTATACCTTCGGCCTCCGCGTCGCCCGCTTTCTTCATCCGCTCGAGGACATCGGTCCCCAGCGCGAGGCCCGGCACCTTCGCCATCCGCTCGGCCTGCTCGGCCGAGCGCAGCACCAGCACGCCCGCGATGATCGGCACCTCCCGCGCACCGCCGCGGCGGACCTCGACGAGCCACTGGCTGAAGGTCGCGAGCTCGAAGACAGGCTGCGTCTGGATGAACTCGGCGCCAGCCGCGATCTTTTCGAGTGTCTTCGTGAGGTCGGCCTCCATAGGCTTCGTGAACGGCGAGGCCGTCGCGCCCACGAGCATCTTCGGCGGCTGCTTGATCTCATCGCCGGAGAGGAAGCGCGCTTGATCGCGCATGCCGACGGCCATCTTCACGAGGCCGACGCCGTCGAGATCTTTGACGTTGACCGCGTCGGGGTGATTGCCCTGCTTCGGATCGTCCCCGCTCATGAACACGAAGTTCTCAATGCCGATCGCCACCGCGCCCAGCAGATCAGCCTGTAGCGCGATGCGGTTCCGATCGCGGCCGGTGATCTGAACGATCGGCTCGACGCCGGACGACCGCACGATCGTGGCTGCCGGGATCGCGGCCATGGCCACCACCGCGCGGTTGCTGTCGGTGACGTTTACCGCGTCCACGACGCCTTTGAGCGCCTCGCCACGCCGGCGCACGACGTTTGCCGCGGCGCTCTTGGGCGGGTTCAGCTCCGCCGTGACCACGAACTCGCCCGATCTGAGAAGGCTCGCGAACGCGCTCAATGAAAAAGACCTCTCCATTTCTGAGAGGTCTTCCAGTTCGGTCGAGCCTCTCATCTTTCCCTTTTTTCGGGTCGGATTTGGCACCACAACGGGTCTCCGCCGGTTGCCGAGGCGTCATCGGGCCGTTCCCTCAGCCTCTCTGGATGAAAGGGGTCGCGTATGAAGTTTCGAAGGATGCTAGCACGTACACTTCGCCCGCTTTCGCATGCCCGATCGGCTCATTGAACGCACATTGCGCGCCTTCAGCGACGAACTCTCCGCCGACACGCCGGTACCGGGCGGCGGGAGCGCGGCGGCCTACGCCGGTGCGATGGGAGCCGCGCTCGCTGCGATGGTCGCCAGGATTGCGAGCAAGAAAGAAAGCTCCGAGCGGATGGGCGCGTTCGCCGCGGAGATGGACGGACTGCGCGTGGATTTCCTCCGGTTCGTGGACGAGGACAGTGCCGCGTATGCCCGAGTGGCCGACGCGATGAAGCGGCCGCGCAAGACCGATGAGGAGAAGGCGGCGCGACAGGAGCTCATGCAGACCGCGCTTCTCGCCGCGTCACGCGTGCCGCTCGAGGTCGCGAGGACCGCCCGGCGCCTGCTCGACGCGTGCGAGCGCGGCGTTGAGAGCGCGAGCCCGATGACCGCCAGCGACATCGGCGTCGGTGCGCTCATGGCGGAAGCCGCCCTGCGCGGCGCGGCGCTGAACGTGATGGTCAACCTCGCGTCCATAAAGGACCCTGCCCAGGTGAAGGCGCTATCCGAGGATCTGGACCGCGTTCTCGAGGGCGCCGACGAGCAGCGGCGCCGAATTACGGACTTCGTCGAGTCGCGGATCGCTCGCTAGTGCGGCTTCTTCATGGCAAGCCACTCGCCGAGAAGCTGCATGCCGCGTCGCGGGAACGAGCCGACGCGCTCCACACGCGGGGCATCGCGCCACGGCTCGCCGCCGTGTCGGTGGGGGCCGACCCCGCGGCGAACACCTACGTGCAGCGTCTCGCCGCTCGCGGGAACCGTCTGGGTATCGCGGTCGATGAGATCTCGCTCGGTCGCGACGTGACCGAGCGCGAACTGACCGAGAGACTTGAGCGTCTCGCGGCTGACCCTGGCGTCCACGGCGTGCTGCTGCTGACGCCGTTGCCGGGCGCGCTCGACGAGGGGCACATCGTCGATCACGTCGCGGCCGCGAAGGACGTCGAAGGGATGAACCCGTTCAACGTCGGGCTGCTCGCGGACGGCCGGCCGCGGTTTGTACCCTCGACCGCGGAGGCGGTCGTCGAGCTCCTAAAGTTTCATCGCATCAAGCTCCGCGGCGCGCGTGCCGTGGTCATCGGCCGCAGCACCGTGATCGGCCGACCCGCCGCCTACCTCCTATTGAAAGAGGATGCGACGGTGACGATCGCGCATAGCCACACCCAGGATCTTCGCGCGCTCACGAAGGACGCCGACATCGTGGTCGTTGGCGTCGGTCGAGCCGGATTTCTGCGCGGCGACATGATCGCCCCGGGAGCGACGGTCATCGATGCGGGGATCAACGTGACGCCGCGAGGCATCGTCGGGGACGTGGACGCGGAGAGCGTGTCGGCGGTCGCGGAAGCGGTGAGCCCGGTGCCAGGCGGACTCGGAAGCGTGACCACGGAGCTGCTGCTGCGGAATGTCCTCACCGCGACCGAGCGTCAGCGGCCGGAGTAGCGATCTGGCGAGATCCGCGAGGGCCCTGTCGGTCGTCCTCGGACTTTTCTCGGCTATCTCGACGCTCGCCATAGCGTTTGGTTACGTCGCGAAGTGGGCGAGCTTCGGGACGTACCACCCGTACCCGCAAGCGGAGTACTTCTTCGTCACCGCTCTGGTTGCGCTGCTCGCCCTGATCGAGGACGGGCTCGCGCTGCGTCGCTCCGACAGGATCCGGGTGGTCGGCATGCCGGCCACCGCGGGACTCATCCTCATCACCGGCATCTGGTCCTCAATCTCTTTCTTCGAGCCTGGCTATCTGCTCCTCGCTGCCGGGGCGATAGGCGTGGCCGCGGGGCTCTTCGCCGTGCTTGGATCGTGGCGGCGGGTCGCCCTCGGTGCCGCGGCGCTCTTGTCTGCGATTCCCATCTCCATCGTTCTCGGCGTGATCCAGCTGCTCCTGCGGCGCGGATACCCCGACTAGGTCTCGACGTTCGCGCTCCCGGGCTTGCTCGCCGCATACGCCTGCGTCGCGTAGCGCTCCGCGGCGCGCAGATCGCCGCGTTTCTTCGCGGAACGGGAGAGGCGCATGAGCACGTCGCCAAGCTCCGCTTTCGCATCGAGCGCGCGGTAGCTCGCGGCGACTTCCCGCATCCGACGCTCCGCATGCGCAGGTTGCCGCTCGCGCAGGTCGAGCTCCGCGAGGACCAGCGTCGCGGTCGCCACCGCGCGGTCGGCCTCTGCGCCACGTTCGTCGATCGCCCCGATCGCGGCTTCCGCGCTCGAGCGGGCGAGCGCGGCGTCCTTCGCCTTGAGCGCGACCTCCGCGCGGGTCGCGTAGCAGTGCGCCAGATACGCGGCCGGGCCCGACACTCTGGCGATCTCGATCGCCCGCGCGACATGCTCATAGGCGGCCTCGATCCGGCCGGCGTCCGCAGCGAGCACGGCGAGCGCGTTCCGCATGATGAGCACCCCCACCAGGTCTTTGGCGAGCTCGGCGGATGCAAGCGCCTTCTGGTAGTGGCCGGCCGCCGCATCGTGATCGCCGAGGGCGCGGTACGCGTTGCCAAGCCCCTGATGAATGAAGGCGATGCGTCCAAGGTCGCCGATCTCGTTGGACCACTCGAGCGCGCGCTGGTAATAGGACGTCGCCGCCTGCGGCTCACCGAGATCCTGAGCGCAGCCGCCCAGAGTGATGAGGATCCGTAAGCGAAGCAGCAGCTGGTAGTCCGCGGCCCGGGCGAGAGACTCGTCGCGTAGCTCGCCGGCCAGGCGCTGCGCCACGGAGAGCGTCTGGGTGGCGTCATTCCCGCGATGGAGGAGGTTCAAAGCGGAGCCGGCGTAGAGGCGCAGCCGGCAGCTCTCGCGGACGGTCAGATCGCCCGCGTCGAGCAGGCGTTCCGCGCGACGGAGCGCTTCGGGCGCGCCCGCGAACGTCAGGAGGCCGGCGATGGACCCGACCTCGAGGTCGTGCTCCCTGCGCGCTCGCTCGACGTCGGCATCGTCGAGGAAGTACGACGCGGGTTTATCGAGCTTCTTGGCCATGTGCTCGAGCGAGCGCATCGCCGGCCGGATCTTGCCCAGCTCGATCGCACTCACGTGGGCCCGCGTGAAATACGGGGCGCCGAGCTGCGCCTGCGAGATGCCCGCGGCGATGCGCGCTTCGCGAAGCCGGTCGCCGAGCTTCTTGAGCGCCGCGGACATCGGCGCCGGACGGCGCCGACGCGTCCGGACCTGAGGCACCGGCGCACGCTACGCGCGAGAGGCGACCGCGTCAATCCGCAATCGACAGGCCCGGCTTCAATAGACTGCGGACGTGCGGGGGGAACACATTCGGGTACTGGCCGTCGACGACCATCCGTCGGTTCGGGAGAACCTTCGCTATCTGGTGAACGCGGAGCCGGACATGGAGTGCGTCGGCGTGGCTCGCGATGCGGCCCAGTGCGTGAAGGCCTGCCAGGAGCTCTCGCCCGATGTGGTCGTGCTCGACGACGAGATGCCCGGCGCCCGCGGCCTGCAGGTGCTCGAGTGGCTCGGGACCGAGCTCCCCGACATCCGGGTCGTGATGTATACGCTCGATGTCGAGGTCTGCGAGGCCGCGCGCCATCTCGGCGCGGCTGGCTGCGTCCTGAAGGACGCAAACTATGAGGTGCTCCTGCGCGCGATCCGGAACGCGTGGGCCTCGGCCCGGAGGTCCGCGGAGACCTACTAGCGCCAGTCGATCGATGCGATCTCACCGTTCAGGGATCGCGGCGCTCTACTCGAGTCGGATTATCGGCGGGTGCTCGATGTCCTCGAAGTGCGTGGTGTCGATGAAGCGGAGCTTCCCCATAAGCCGGTCGAGCAGGATCGAATGTGTCCGCGCACCCCGCGCGAAGAAGTGCACGCCCTTCAGCACCTCGCCGTCGGTCACGCCGGTGGCGACGAAACGAATGTCCTTTCCGCTGGCCAGGTCCTCGGTGCGGTAGATACGCGTCTCGTCCGCGATGCCCATCTTCCTCGCACGTGCGCGCTCCTCGTCGCTGCGGAAACGCAGCCGACCGAGGATCTCGGCGCCAATGCACCGGAGCGCGGCGGCGGCGAGCACCCCTTCCGGCGCGCCGCCCGTTCCCATGACCGCATGCACGTCGGTCCCGGCGATCGGGACCGATAGCGAGGCCATGAGATCGCCGTCCTCGATGAGCTTTATCCGCGCGCCGGCTGCGCGGACGTCGTTGATGAGCTTCTCGTGCCGCGGACGATCCAGGATGACGATGGTCAGGTCGCTGACGTCGCGATTCAGTGATTGCGCGATGGCCTTTAGGTTTTCGGCGACCGGGCGGTCGAGGTCGACCTTTCCTCTCGCCGGGGGGCCAACGACGAGCTTTTCCATGTACGTGTCGGGCGCGTGCAACAAACCCCCGGGCTCGGAGATGGCCATCACGGCGACCGCGTTCGGGCGTCCTTTGGCAACAGGGTTCGTCCCCTCGAGCGGATCGACCGCGATGTGCACCTCGGGACCGTCGCCGCGCCCGACGCGCTCGCCGATGTAGAGCATGGGCGCTTCGTCCCGTTCACCCTCGCCGATCACGACGGTTCCGTTAAAGCGGGCATCCTCCATGCTCTTGCGCATTGCCTCGACCGCGGCCTGATCAGCCTCGTTGTTGTTTCCGTGTCCCATCCAATGCGCAGCTGCGATCGCGGCGGCCTCGGTGATGCGGACGAGCTCGAGGCTCGCGGTGCGATCGCGCGGGATGCGCTCGAGCGGGGGCGTCCCGGCGGCCGCTGCGGTCTGGCCCATGGCGCGGTAACGCTAGTGCGTTGCGCCCGCCCGCGCACGAATGAGTCGCTCGGCCGCGCGTTCGATGAGCGGGAGTGGGTCGCTCATCGCCTGCGCAAGCATCACACCTTCGCTCGCGGAAGCGACCCCATCGAGAGCGAGCGTGTCGTGGCCCTCTCCGAGGCCGCCGGCGACGGCGAGCACGGGGATGCCGGCGCGGCGCGCCGCCGTGGTCACCGCGCCCGTCAGCTTTCCGTATCCGCTCTGACGATCGATGCGCCCCTCGCCGGTGATCACGAGATCCGCGTCGCGGAGCCGCTCCGCGAACCGGACAGCGCCGAGCACCAGGTCCGCGCCCGAGACAAGGCGCGCATCCAGGAACGCGAGTAGGCCCGCTCCCAGCCCCCCGGCCGCGCCCGCTCCGGGCACATCGCGGATGGAGCGTCCGACGAAGGTCTCGACGACGTCGGCGTAGCGCGCCA
>VBIL01000185.1:2892-5703 GCA_005879975.1 Chloroflexota bacterium | reverse complement strand
CACTCGGGGTGAGGCGCTGCGGATCCGGCCCATGGGCAGACCGAGGAAGACGGTGAAACCGGCGATCGCGCCGAGCGCCAGGATCTGGCCCGTGCTCATCAGGTCTCCAACCTCCCGGTGCGATACTCGCGGCGGGGGAGCCCACGTCTTAGGCTTGCCTAACTCCCTAAGGCGAGCCTAACGATTTCCGACCTGGGAGGTCAACAATCACCAGCTCACCGGCGATCGAGGAATACCTGCAGGCGATCTACACGCTCTCCGATGAGGGAACGAACGTGATCAGCGCGCGTCTCGCCGGCTTCATCGGGGTGTCCGCCGCCGCGGTCTCGGAAATGGTCCACCGACTTGAGCGCGAGGGTCTCGTCGAGCTAGACGGGCGTAAAGAAGTGCATCTTACCAAGACGGGCCAGGCGCTGGCGGACCACGTCGTGCGGCGTCATCGGCTCGCGGAGCGAATGCTCGTCGATCTGCTCGGCTACGAGTGGTGGAAGACGCACGAAGAGGCCGAACGCATCGAGCACGCGATGTCGCCCGAGATGGAGGAGCGTCTGGTCCGCGTCCTCGGCGATCCGCAGACCTGCCCACATGGCAACCCCATGCCGGGCGCGAAGCCGCGGCCGACGAAGCCGCTCGAGAGCGTCGCCCGCGGCGCGACCGCGATGATCGAACGCATACCCGACCAGTTCGAGCACGAACCCGGTTTCCTCGAGTACCTCGACACACAGGGGCTGCGACCCGGGATCACGATCCGCGTGCTCGACGGCCCGCACGGCGACGCGCTCCGCGTCGAGGTCGACGGAAAGCAGCGAACCATCCGTGCCGATTGCGGTCAGAAGGTCTGGGTTCGCGCGTGAGCGCGCGGCCGGCGATCTACCTCGTCCAGGGCGAAGAGTCGTATTGGCTCGCACATGTCCCGGTGCTCCGCGGTTGCATCGCATCCGGGACCTCTCGGGATCAGGCGATCGCGAACGCGCGCCGGGCCTTCCGCGCGTATCTCGAGCTGCTCGACGCGCGCGGCGTCTCCATCGAGCATTGGAAGGATCTCGATCCGGACACGTTCGAGGTCCGGGACATGCCGGCGGACCGGATCGTTCCGGAGGACGTCGGTCCGCTCGAAGAGCACGAGCTTCGTGACTTTCTCCATCAGTTCGAAGCCTCGCGCGCCGCGCTGCTTGCGCTCCTGCGCGAGCTCTCGCCGGAGGAGCTCGAACGAAAGCCCACGGAGACGATGTGGAGCGTTCGCGAAGCGCTCGAGCACGTCATGACCACGGAGGTCGACCTCCTATCGCGGCTCGAGAAGTGGCCCGCGGATCCGTTCAACACGCTGCAAGCAGTCCACCGGATGGCGTTTCAGCGGTTCACCGTCATGGAGCCGGCGGACACGGCGCTCGACCATCGTGTGATGGGCCGGCGCTGGACGACGCGGAAGGTGATGCGCCGAATCCTCGAGCACGAATTCGAACACCTCGGTCATATCAAGGAGATCCTCGCGGCGCTGGGGTCCGACCGACCGCCCGAATGACTATCGGAGAGCACTCGCGAGAAATGCCAGGACGCGCGCGCGATATTCGTCCGGGAAGGCATTGATCGCCCCGACGTGCCCTCCGTGTGGCGCGATCCAGATCTGCTTCGGCTCGCCTGCCGCGTCGAAAAGGCGCCGCGCCCCGTCGACGGTCGTTGTCGCGTTGTCGTCGTCGGCCGAGTGGATCAGCAAGACGGGCCGCGGGGCGATCCGCCCGATGACCTCGAGCGGCCTCGCTTGACTCACGTCGGCGCCGACGAGCGCGTTCACCATCGCGACGCCGTATGGCGGCAATGGAACACGTACCGGGCCGACTGGGAGGAACGACAGTCGCGTCAGCTGGAAATCCTCGTCCGTCCAGGCGCTGTCGGCGACGACGGCGGTCACATCCGGATCGGTCGCTGCCGCAAGGATCACAGCGCCCGCGCCGACCGAGATCCCGAGGGCCGCGACGGCTGTGGTCCGGAAGGCGCCTCGTGCCGCGGCGACCGCGCGGGAAATATCGCGTGGCTCGGTGGCGCCGAGGCCGATGACCGCGCCGGCGCTCCTCCCACATCCGCGCGTGTCAAAGAGCACGACGTTGTACCCCGCGTCGTGGAGGAAACGGGCCCAGGGAAGCATCTCTTCGCGGGACGTCTTGAACCCGTGCACGAGCACGACCGCAGGCGCCCCGATCGCCACCTGCACCGACCAGCCGCTGAGATCGGCGCCAAGGTCGAGATCGGTGACTGCCAGATCCGCTGGCGGCAGCGGGTCGCTGTGGTGAGCCGCCACGAGCAGATAAGAGCGCGCGACCGGTAGGGCCAGCCAGGCGACCAGGATCGCGACGAGGACCGCCGCGAGGATGCGCCTCACGCGCGCTGTCGCGCCCACTCCGCCGCACGCGCGGCATGGCGCTCGATCATCCCGCGCTGATCCGCACGCACCTCCGGGAGATCGGCCTGATCGAACGCGCGGAGCTCGATGACTTCTTCGGTGAGGCGCTGCACGCCGCCGACGGGCCGGTACGCGTAGACGAGCTCGACGCGCTGCCAGCGGTATCCGGGACTGGCTTCAAGGATCGGGCCGACCTCGATCTCGAGCCCCGTCTCCTCCCTGATCTCGCGCACGAGCGCGTCCTCGATCCGCTCGCGGGCGTCGAGGAAGCCACCGAGGAAGCGCCACTGCGGCGCCCCGAACCGGTGCCGGGCGAGGAGCACATGGCCGTCTTTGTCGACGCCCAGCCCGACCACCCCGACGAGGAAACGATGCTGCGTCCGGTCAAGCAAGCGCCGCTGCCATCGGACGGG
>VBIL01000185.1:0-2816 GCA_005879975.1 Chloroflexota bacterium | reverse complement strand
CGATCGCCCTCCGGGTCGTACGTCGTGTGGAAGGGCTGCTGGCCCAGCATGGTCTCTCCGAGGATCCGGCGCTCGCGCCAATCGATCCACATAAGACCCGGCGCGAGATGATCCGAGAGCACCATGACGGACTTGTCGGCCATGAAGAACACGCCGTCCTGATCGACCTTCTCTGTGTGGAAGGGGTAGTGGCCGGCGAAGTGGATCTCCTTCTTCACCGTCTTCAATACAGGGTCGTAGATCACCATGCGGTCGGACGGCTTGTCGAGAAAGCCTGACGAGCTCGACCACACCTCGCTCTCGTCCGGCGTGAAGTACGCGTCGTGGACGTCTGAGACCTTGATGTTGGTGACCTTGCTCGTCTCGAGGTCGTAGACACGAAGCACATCAGCCTGCGCTGTGTTGGTCAGCGTGAACCAGAGCTCGTTCGGCCGGCTCGGCGCGATGGTGAGAATGTGCTGCGGCACCCCGACCATGAGCGGAGGAAGCGGCTTCCAGGTGGCGGCCTCGAAACGGGCGATGTACATGTCTCGCTCGTGGCCGACAAAGAGCGTCTTCCCGTCCGGCGACCATGTGATCCCATGCGGCTGCTTCCCGACCATGAGCCGCACGACCTCCTTCATCGAGAGCGGGTCGATGATCGAGGTTGTGTTCCCCATGCGGTTGTTCACCGCGACCCACTTGCCATCCGGCGAGACCGCGAGCTGATGCGGGAGCTTGCCGACGGTGATCTTGCCGATGAGCGCGAATTGCTCGCCAGGCTTTCCGTCGAGGACCCAGACCTGGTCGGTGCTTTCAGACGCGACGAAGATGCGAAGCTTCGCGTACAGCGGCGGGATAGGTGAGGGCGCGGGAACGGGTGTCGGAGTGGCGCTCGGCATCGCGAGCTGGTCCGGTGGTGGTCGGTGCTTCAGGATCTCCGGCGCCGGACCGCCGACGCCCGCGGATGCACAAGCAGCGGCGACCATTGTCGCGATGACCGTAAGCCCGAGCCCCCGCACTAGGTTCAGCGCCACTCCACCCACAGCCCCCAGCTAACTGGGCACAGCCTAGCGGTTTAGCGAGCGGCCGTATTCACCGCCGGCGCCGTCGGCTTTCGCTGACCCGCAGACGGACGAGGGCGCGCTGAAGCTCGGCCCGGGCCCGCTGCTCGTCGGCCGCGGACGCGGGGCCCGCGGCGAGGATCTGCTGAGCACGCTCGCGGGCTTCCTGTGCCCGGCCCGCGTCGATCTCCTCAGCGTGCTCGGCCGCGTCGGTCAGTACGACCACGCGGTCGGCGCGTACGTCCATGAACCCTCCGAAGACGGCAAGGATCTCCTCGACACCGCCGCGCTTCACCTTGAACTCACCGGGGCCGAGGGTCGTGAAGAGCGGCGTGTGGTGCGGGAGGATCCCGACGTATCCGTCGGTCGCCGGCGCGACCACCATGTCCACGTCCTCTTCGTACACCTTGCGCTCCGGCGTTATCACCTCCAGGTGCAGCGGCACTAAGAACCGCCTTCTTTGGCCAGGCGCTCACCCTTCTCACGGGCCTGCTCGACCGTTCCCACGTTGTAGAACGCCTGCTCCGAAAGATCGTCGTGCTTGCCCTCGAGGACTTCGCGGAAACTGCGAACAGTGTCGGCCACCTTCACGTACTGGCCGGGCACTCCGGTGAACTGTTCGGCCACGAACATCGGCTGCGCGAGGAAGCGCTGCAGCTTGCGCGCGCGCGCGACGAGGAGCTTGTCCTCGTCGGAGAGCTCGTCGATCCCCAGGATGGCGATGATGTCCTGAAGGTCCTTGTACCGCTGCAGCACGCGCTGCACCTCCCGGGCGGTCTCGTAGTGCTCCTGGCCGACGATGTTCGGGTCGAGCGCGCGACTCGTCGAGGTCAGCGGATCGACGGCCGGGTACAGGCCGAGCTCGGTGAGGTAGCGCTCGAGCCGGATCGACGCGTCGAGGTGCGCGAACGTCGTGGCTGGGGCCGGGTCGGTGTAGTCGTCCGCCGGCACGAACACAGCCTGCAGGGACGTGATCGACCCCTTCTTCGTCGACGTGATGCGTTCCTGTAGCTCGCCCATCTCGGTCGCCAGCGTCGGTTGGTAGCCCACGGCGCTCGGCATACGGCCGAGGAGCGCCGACACCTCGGAGCCAGCCTGCGTGAACCGGAAGATGTTGTCGATGAAGATGAGGAGGTCCCTGCCCTGCTCGTCGCGGAAGTATTCCGCGATGGTCAGGCCGGTGAGCGCTACACGAAGCCGCGCCCCGGGCGGCTCGTTCATCTGCCCGAAGACCATCGACATCTTGTCGATGACCCCCGACTCCTTCATCTCGCCGAGCAGCTGCGTGCCTTCGCGCGAACGCTCGCCCACGCCGCAGAAGACCGAGTAGCCACCGTGCTCCGAGGCGACGTTGCGGATCAGCTCCTGGATGACGATGGTCTTACCGGTACCGGCACCGCCGAAGACCGCGGACTTGCCACCCTTGAGGAACGGGCAGATGAGGTCGATGACCTTCATGCCCGTCTCGAAGATCTCCGCCTGCGTCGACTGATCGGTGAACGGAGGCGGCGGGCGGTGGATCGGATCGCGCCGATCACCTTTCACGTCGCCCTTGCCGTCGATCGGCTCACCGATGACGTTGAAAAGACGCCCGAGGGTCGCCTCGCCGACGGGGACCGTGATCGGCCCGCCGGTGGCGAGCGCTTCCATCCCGCGGCGGAGCCCATCCGTCGCGGCCATCGAGACGGCGCGCACCCAGTTGTTGCCCAGGTGCTGTTGGACTTCGGCGATCACGTCGCTCCCATCCTCCCGCTTCACCGAGAGCGCGTCGTA
>VBIL01000184.1 GCA_005879975.1 Chloroflexota bacterium | reverse complement strand
CGATGCGCCGGCCGAGACGGCGGGTCTTGCCCGGAACGTGAATGACATTCACGGCGACGACGTCGACCTTGAACGATCCGGCGACGGCGTCGGCGATGTCGCGCTTGGTCGCGGTCTTGGCGACCTGGAACGTGTAGCGGCCGACGTTCGTCTCGCTCATCGAGCGCTCGGTGATCACCGGACGCAACAGCACCGCGCTTCCCCGAATGCTCATGCTTCCCCTCCCACCGCGGCGCGCGCCGCCAGCGCGTCGAGCGCAGGCCGATGCACGAGGACGGTCTCCGCGCGGAGGATGTCGGCAAGGCGCAAGCTGCCGGGTGTCCGGAGCTCGAGCGCCTTGAGATTGGCGCCCGCGCGACCGACGCGATCGTCGAACTCGGCCGTGACGAGGACAGAGCGACCGGTGTCTCCGACGCGCGCGAGCCAGCCGGCGACGTCGCGCGTGCGCAGCCGGTCGCCGTCGACGCCATCGAAGCCGAGCGATTCGAGGACGAGCATCCGGCCATTCGCCGCATGTGCGCCGAGCGCCTCGGCGAAGGCCGCGCGCCGCATCTTCGCGGGCAGGCGCTGCGCGTATCGGCGGCCATTGGGTCCGAAGACCACGCCCCCGTGCCGCCAGAGAGGCGAGCGGGTCGAGCCCGCGCGCGCGCGTCCGGTGCCCTTCTGGCGCCACGGCTTCGCGCCGCCGCCCGACACGCGCGAGCGGTTCTTCGTCGCGGAGGTTCCCTGTCGCGAGTTGGCAAGCGCAGCGATCAGCGCCTGGAAGAGGACACCGCGTCGTTTTGTCGGAGTCGTGAGCGCGGCGGGGAGCGCGACCGATCCTTCAGGGGTGCCGTCGGCCTTGATCAGCGGCGCGTGGCCCGCGGGTGCGGTCGGAAGAGGCCTGGGCTCGGCCTTTGGCCGCGCCTGGGGCCGCTCCTCAGCGGGCCGGCGCTCCTCGCGCGACGGCTCCGGACGGACGACCCGCGTGACCGGGCGCGCGACGGCGCGGCGCGTCGGTGGCTTGGCCTTTGTGGCCGCGCGCGTTGCCGGCTTCGGAGCCTTCGCGGGCGCAGCCTTCGCTGCAGTCGCCTTCGCCGGACTCGCCTTCGCCGCCGCGGTCTTCTTGGCCGATGGCGTGGCCTTCTTTTCCTTGTCGGCTTCTTTCGTCGCCACCTAAGCCTTCCTCACCATGACGATCCCGTTGCGCGCCCCAGGAACGGCGCCGGCGATGACCAGCACCGAGCGCGCCGGATCCGCGCGCAGGATCTCGAGGTTGCGTACGGTCACGCGGTCCGCTCCCTGATGCGCGGCCATCCGCAGACCCTTCAGAACCCGGCCGGGAGTCGTGCCTGAGCCAACGGAGCCCTGGCGTCGCAAGTGGTCGGAGCCGTGTGACTTCGGGCCTCGGGTGAAATGATGCAGGTGCACCGGCCCCTGGAAGCCCTTCCCTTTTGACGTCCCGACGACGTGCACCTTGTCGCCCGGCTGGAATCGATCGACCCCGATCTCTTGCCCTGTCGCGAACCCCGCGACATCGTCGAGTCGCACCTCGCGAAGCACTCGGAGCGGCGGCAGGTCCTTGAGGTGCCCGAGGGCTGCTTTCGTTAAGCGCTCCTTCTTCTTCGCGCGGCCGAAGCCGAGCTGGATCGCGCTGTACCCGTCACGCTCTTTCGTCCGCACCTGCGTGACGACGTTGGCCTCGGCGGAGATCACCGTGGCCGCGACCACTGACCCGTCCTCTTTGAAATGCTGGAGCATGCCGAGCTTGCGCCCGAGCAGCACCGGCTTCTTGATCGCCGGCGCGCCGCTGGGCTGCTCGGATTCTGCCTTCTCTTCCACTTTCGTCTCGTCGCTCATCTGTCGCCTTCTTTTAGAGCTTGATCTCGATGTCGACGCCGGCCGGAAGATTCAGCTTCATGAGGGCGTCGACGGTCTTCTGCGAGGGATCGTTGATGTCGATGAGCCGCTTGTGCGTCCGGATCTCGAACTGCTCGCGCGAGTCCTTGTAGATGAAGGGGCTCCGGATGACGGTGAACTTCTCGATGCGTGTGGGCAGCGGGACCGGACCGGTCACCGTCGATCCGGTCCGCTGCGCCGTCTCGACGATCTGCGCCGCGGACTGATCGATCAGCTTGTGGTCGTACGCCTTGAGGCGTATCCGGATCCGCTGCTTCGCCATTACGCGATCACCTTCGTGACCACACCCGCGCCGACGGTGTGCCCGCCCTCGCGGATGGCAAAGCGCAGGCCCTCCTCCAGGGCGATGGGGGTGATGAGGGTCACCTCGAGGTTGGAGTTGTCCCCGGGCATGATCATCTCGGTGCCCTGGGGGAGCTTGGCCTCGCCGGTGACGTCGGTGGTGCGCACGTAGAACTGCGGGCGGTAGCCCGAGAAGAAGGGCGTGTGTCTGCCGCCCTCCTCCTTGGAGAGCACGTAGACCTCGGCGTTGAAGGTGGTGTGCGGCTTCACCGAGGCGGGCTTGGCGATGACCTGGCCACGCTCGATGTCGTCGCGCTCCAGACCCCGGAGGAGGAGGCCGATGTTGTCCCCGGCCTCGCCCTGGTCCAGGAGCTTTCTGAACATCTCGACCCCGGTGACCACGCTCTTGCGGGGGTCGCGGATGCCCACGATCTCGACCTCCTCGCCGACCTTGACGATGCCGCGCTCGACCCGCCCGGTGGCCACGGTGCCGCGGCCCTTGATGCCGAAGACGTCCTCGATGGGCATGAGGAAGGGCTTGTCCTTGGCCCGCACCGGGGTCGGGATGTACGAATCGACCGCGTTCATGAGCTCGAGGATCGACTTGAACTCGGGGGCGGCCAGGTCCTTGGAGGTCGATTCCAGGGCCTTGAGCGCGGACCCGCGGATGATCGGGGTCTCCTCGCCCTTGTAGCCGTACTTGGAGAGCAGCTCGCGGACTTCCAGCTCGACCAGCTCCAGGAGCTCCTCGTCGTCGACCATGTCCACCTTGTTCAGGAACACCACGATCTGCGGCACCTCCACCTGGCGGGCGAGCAGGATGTGCTCGCGCGTCTGGGGCATGGGG
>VBIL01000192.1 GCA_005879975.1 Chloroflexota bacterium | reverse complement strand
TCGTACTTCCAGCGGACATAGTCGCTTCGCCTCACGCTGTGAGCGATCCACATGCGACGCTGCCGTGGGAGCCCGACCAGCACGCAATCTCCGAGCAGCGAGCCGAAGATGATCTGGAACTGGACCGGGTCGGGTGGGATACGGCGGAGCGCGAGCCGGGGATGCTCGACCACGCGAATGAGTTCGGCCGCCGCTTGCGGCCGCGCGGATCAGCTCGAGTCGGCCGGCGTGACGGCGAGCTTCGCGACGGCCGGGACCGAGTGCCGACAGACCCATTCGTTCGGGATCCAGGTGCGTGCGAACGCTTGCGACGGCACCACATAGATCGTCCCATTGCGCCAGATCCCCTCGTTCTGAGGATCCGCCTCGGTGTAGAAGAGGTAGTCGTGAAGGCCGGACCTTCGAGCATCCCAATGTCCAGACCGGCGCGCAGCGCAAGTGCGCCGAGCGCGATCTGACCCCGGGCGAGGGCGAGTCGAACCCAACTGCGCAGATCCGCGGCTGGTCGCGGAGCATGGACCATCTGCGTCGAAGCGATGAGGGCTGCAAACAAAACGACCCGAGCGCTTGCGCGCCGAGTCGTTTTAATCCCGGCCCTGACCTATTTTCCCGGGGACCGACGTCCCGAGTATCTTCGGCGCTGGCGGGCTTAACTGCTGTGTTCGGGATGGGAACAGGTGTGACCCCGCCGCTCCAAGGACCGAGGAGTCAATTTTAGCGAGGCTCGGCTCCGCCGGCAACCCTCAAGGGCGGATGTTCTGGTTCAGCCGGAAGACATTTTGGGGATCGTACGCGCGCTTGAGTGTGCGAAGACGCTCGTACTTGGCGTTTCCGTAAGTACCGCGCACCACGTCCTCGCCTGATTCCACGACGTCGTTCACATACTGGCCGGCCACCGTGAACGGCTTCAAGGCCGCCATCGTGTCTCGGCCCCACGCGATATTGGCACCATCGCGCGCGGGCTCCAGCCATGCGCTTTCGATGCCGAGCCAGAAGGCCGCATGCCGACCAGCGAAGGCTGCGGCGTCATCCGGAAGGTTGGCGATCGCACCGCCCTGCGCCCACAAGGTCAATTCGCCGCCGCCCGGCGCCTCCGCGACCTGCCGCACTGCGTTATCGATCGCCTCACCGGTAAGGTCCGCCATGAATCCACCCTTCATGTAGAAGCGCTTTCCCCAGGCCATCGCCTCGTCGCTCATCTTCTGGACCGACACGTAGTTCTTCGCCCCGAACGTGTCCACGAGGGGCTCGAGCTCCTGGCGCAGCCTGCGCAGGTCGGTCTCCGCTTCCTCTTCACTGCCGAAGTGGGTCGAGCCCAATGCGACGATCGGCTCGCCGCCATCTCGGGACCGAAGGGTGGCTCCGATGTGGCTTTGAGAACGTTGAGCGTCACCGACATGCGGCGAGGTGCCGTCCTCGCGACCTCTCGATACAGGCTGGCGACCTCGCGTGCGCGCGACGCCGAGAACCGCACGCTGCCCTGAGTGACCATCGGGCCCACCGGGTGAAGCCTAAAGACGAACGCCGTGGCGATTCCGAAGTTCGCCCCGGCACCCCGAAGGCCCCCAGAAGAGGTCGGGGTGCTCGTCGTCGCTGGCATGGACCTGCTCACCATTCGCGGTGACAACGTCGATGGAGATCAGGTTTTCGATGGTGAAGCCGTGCATTCGTTGCATGCGTGCCATCCCCCCGCCCAGCGTGAGACCGGCCACACCCGTGTGGCCGATGACCCCGACCGGACAGGCCAGCCCGAACGCTTGCGCTGCCTGGTCGAGCTGCTCGAGCAGCGCTCCACCCTCAACCCATGCGGTACGAGCCTTCGGATCCACCCGCAGGCGGCGCATCCCAGAGAGATCGATGAGCATGCCGGCGTCGCAGGTCGAGAACCCCGCGACGCTATGGCCGCCGCCGCGGACCGCAATGGGTAGTCCGTGTTCGCGCGCGAAGCCCAGAGCGGCGACGACATCGGTGACCGCGGCGCAGCGCGCCACGATCGCCGGATGCCGATCCGCGATTGCGTTCCAGACGGCGCGGGCGCGGTCGTATTCCTCGTCACTCGGAAGGACCAGGCGCCCGCGGAACCCGTCGCGCAATGTATTCAGAGAGGCGACGTCGAGTTGTACCGCCTGCATGACGATGCCTCCCCTTGAGCGCTGTCGGCATTCGGCCGTCTCGATCGATCAGTCTCGTGGCCTGACGCCGAGGGCGTCAACCGCACCGGGCAAAGAAAAAAGAGGCCTCCACAAAAAGCGGAGGCCTCCCCGAACGTTCGACGGTGACCAGAAGAGGAAGACGAACGAATTGTTCGTACCGTGCCGGACCGTCGTTGGCCCGGCTGGGTGCTGAAATTAGGTCAAGCCCTCGACCGTTAGTACGGCTCAGCTCCAGATCTTGCGATCCTTCCACCCGCCGCCTATCAAACAGGTTCTCTACCTGCGGTCTTACCTGGTTACCCAGAGGGTGAGCTCATCTCGAGGTCGGCTTCCCACTTAGATGCTTTCAGCGGTTATCCGGAACGGACATAGCTACCGAGCGGTGCCCTTGGCAGGACAACTCGTACACCATAGGTCCGCTCACCCCGGTCCTCTCGTACTGGGGGCAACTCCTCTCAACTCACCTGCGCGCACACTGGATAGAGACCGACTTTCTGTTACTAGGCCAGCT